>JAOZTN010000038.1:6600-25668 GCA_029942245.1 Bacteroidales bacterium
GTCTCATGTCTCATAAATAACAATCTTATTCACAACAGTTTCCTTCACTTTTATCACCTTCGTTTTTCCAGGCAGGGATTTGAAAATTTCAATCAGATCCGTAGCTTCTTCTCCGGCTTTATGATTATAAACCAGTTTATTGAAGACCACCATACCTCCTGGCCGGAGACATCTTTCCAGGTCACCGATAAATTCTTCTGTTTCACATGACACGGGCACTTCAAAGTCGACATATACATCGACAACGATCAGGTCGAAGGTTTTCTTTTCGCTTGCCATAAAAGCAGCTGCATCGGCTTCTATGATCTTGAGCTCCTTAAAACGGTCGGTGCTGAAATACGTCTCTCCGAGCCGGATCACCACAGGATCTTTCTCTACTCCAATGATCTTGCAATCTATCTCCAGTTCTTCACGCAGTATGCTGGCAATGCTCCCTGCTCCGAATCCCAGGATGAGAACATCCTCCGGTATCCTTTCTGCCATCCTGACTTTCTTGAAAACCTTTTGAAAAACCCGGTGCAAACCACCAAATGAATAGTTGGTATTGGCGGCATTCAGCATGAGGGTATCACCTACCCGCACCACTTCGAGCCTGGGGCTCACATCAGAGTCTACCTTCTCGATCACTTCACGGGAGGCAAGTTTCTGCATTAGCTTATTCAGACCTGATATTTCCTTTTTTGTCATGATACGAAAGCCACGATTATTTATACGAATCCTACATCAAAAATAGCAAAAATGGGAATACAAATGGGGTAGCGGGGACCTGATACCGGGACCAGGACGGGGAACCGGGTAAAGCATACACCCTGAATACTATCTGATTATGATCTTTTCGGCGTAGAGGAAATCATCTCCCTGAAAACGGATATAGTACATCCCTTTCTGAAGGTCGGAGAGGTTCAGTTCATCTTTAAATCCTGTTGTGGTCAGTTGAATGGTTTTGCTAAAAACTTCCAATCCGTTCACATTGATCACGCTAACCCTGGTCTCTCCATCGATCCCGAGTGACTCTATATTAAAGAGTCCATAAGAAGGGTTCGGATAGATATGGAAATGGCTGTTTCTGAATGCCTCATCGATTCCCACACAGGCATCGAAGTCGAATACCACGATGGTGGAGCCGATTCCGGTGCACCCATGACCGTTCACTACTTCAACAGAGATATCCTGCTCATCGTAAGCCAATCCGGTGGTCGATATTATGATCTGCTGGGTAGTATCACCGGTCGACCAGTCATAGGTTGAACCGGGATTACCTGCATCCAATATCACCTGCTCATACAGGCAGTGGATCTGGCTGCTTCCTCCCAGTTCTACTACCGGGTCGGGCAAGAGGTCAATAAAAATTGTGGCATTAAAAGGATTATACCCATCGGTAAAGGTCACGCTGAATGTTGTAGGTTCAGTAATAGCCACGATGGGATTCTCGAAACCATAGGTCTGTCCACCTGGACTAGCAAGCCATTCGAAGTAAGAATATCCTGTTGTATCTCCTCCGGCGGGATTGGCAAACAACTGTACGTTACCACCGGCACATGATACCGGAGGAATAGCATAAGGCGCTGCACCCAGGGGAGGCCCATCGATGATCACATCAACGCTGCTCAGTTCGCTTTCGCATCCTGTTTCAACATCCGTCACGAAAAGGGTGAAGGTGATGTCATCATAAATATTTTTTGTCGTGGGACTTGAACTGGTCGGGTTCACCAGCATATCGGACGGTTCCCAGATATACAAGAAGTCACCTGATCCGCCAACAACATCACTGTTGAGGTCGATCCAGATCCCATGTGGGATATAACGGTCGGGTCCCAGGTCGGTAAGAGGTTGGGGTCCGATATCGAGGTGTATTTCATCAGAATGCACAGAACTGCCATAGGCTGTCATGGTGAGTGTAACCTCCCCGTTTGCAATATCACCGGAACCCGGTGTATAGAGTGGGCTAAGGATTCCCGGATCAGAAAAGATTCCATCACCGGCGGTGGTCCATTCCAGGTAACTATAAAAGAGGGCTGACCCATTAAGTTGATACTGCATTCCTTCACAAATGGCATCATCAGCACCAGCCAGGGCTGTTGTACCTGATACGATAGAAAGCACCATAGAATCGATGGAATCACCCTGGCAGGGTTCATTGGCTTCTGCATAAATACTCAGGGTTACCGTGCCGGCAGTAATATCCGCTGCAGATGGTGAATAGATCGGGTTAACTATATTTATATCATTAAAAACACCCGTTCCTGAGGTACTCCAGGTAAGGATATCATAGTTATGCGCATTGGCAGCTGCCAGCGTATGGGTTTCACCTTCAGGGATCAGGGCATCCGGGCCGGCACTCACATCGGGATCACCAAATACCCATACTTCCTTCAGCACATCATTCACACAAATGGTATCGGTACCAAAGGCGCTCACATCGATATAATAGGAGGTATAGAAAATTTCGTTCAGTCCGTTATTGGCCAGGGCCGGATAAAAAGTGTCGGCTACAATTCCCGGGCCTGAGAAGACTCCCCCCGGCGGGCTGCCCACCAGGGTCACCGGATCGTCGGTATCACAGAACTGGTTAAGCAGGTTAAAATACGGGATCGCGGTGGTATTATCGAATATATTTATGGATGTAGTGTCAGCAGTCGGGTCACAGCCTTCAGCAAACTCAAAAATAAATTCGGCGGTTTCGGTGCCTTCCACGAGATCATCCGAATAGGGAAACATGTTAAGCGTCACCGATAGTTCACCGACAGGGATCCAGAGAGTGTCATCAGCAGGAGAAAGGCCATAATCCACATCAAGGATAGCGGTTCCAAGGGTCTGCTTCCTGACAATAAAATAATCCTCATTTTTAAATTCATCGAGTTCGAATACCAGTTGTGCATCATTGCAGGCCTCCACTGCACCCCCAAACCATACAGAAGAGTTTGAATAGCCCAGGTTGGAGCTTGGTCCGGTACTGGAAAAGGAGTTGGCCTCAAGAAATACACCTGAATCCCACACATCATCTACCGCGTCACCAACAGCAAGCTTGATGTGATATTGCTCACAGGGAATACAAACAAGTAATGCTGTCAATACCGTCGTAAATCCATCCCAAACTATGGTTTGACCGGTATTGGTAACAAAATACTGTGAATAAGAATTTGCGTTGACATTATTGATTGTTACGGGCAGATTAGTGCCTGGAATCAGGGCAATATTATACTCATCATAATTTCCTAAACCGTTTGGGTTGGGTCCGCTAACGAAAAACCCAAACGCATCATTAAACTGTCCAACATATTCAGGGTATTCTTCAGATCCAAACACATATCTGAATAAGATTGTATCCGCTGTTGGAACAAAATCAAATTCCAGTACTGCAGCATCGTTAGTATTAAAACCACATGTAGCGGTAAGCGTTGGATCTCCGGGCAAGCCATAACCCGTGCTTGCCTGAGCAGACGCCGGATTGGGGACCTGGTGTACGTTTCCGGAAGACAGCAACACACCCTCGTCTATTCCCAGATTAGTAGTATGTCCATTTGAGAAAGAACCTCGCATGAAATTATTCCCCTGATAGGTAACATTCGAAACGGATACACCACCACCGACCAATACCTGGTTAACCAGTTGCTCAGGAGTGAGGTTGCCGGATACAATCAATTGTGCTTGTAATGTCCCGCTTGTTAAAAAAGCAAATACGAATAGAAGAATATACCTGAATAATGTGCTCACCTTTAGTCTGTGTTAATTAGCCAATTATGATCTACAAATTTAGTAAAATATTAACATATGTAATTGACTAGATATCAGACTCCTATAACAAGCTGCCCGGCAAATCATAAGTTTAAGTAATATTAACTAAATTTGAGCCTTCAATAAAAAATAGAACCATGAGCAAAAAAACATTCCTTTTCCTGGCCATACTGGCTATTCCTGCATTGATCATCACTTCGTGTAAAAAAGACGAAGGAGAGGATGCACCCACCAATACGCCGCCTGTTGCGTCTTTCACTGTAGATCCTCAGGTGGGTAGTCCCCATATCGAATTTAACCTGGATGCCACTGCTTGCAGCGACCTGGAAACGCCGTCCGGTGAGCTTTTAGTCCGCTGGGACCTGAATGATGACGGCACCTTTGAATCAGACTATTCAACTGCTAAACTGGGTACGGCTACTTTCGACACACCGGGCTCATACACCATTCGTTGTGAAGTAAAAGACGGTGGCGGGCTCACAGCATCTGCTACGCAGCAGATCACAGTGCATGATAACGAACCTCCCACTGCACCTGCCAACCCTAATCCGGTAAACGCTGCTGCTGACATGCCAATCCTGGCAGGATTACAGTGGACCTGTGACGATCCCGACGGGGACCCCATAACATTTGATGTATATTTCGGAACCTCACAAGACCCAATACTGGTTTCCGAGGGGCAGGATCCAAACTCATATCAGCCTGCATCCATGCAGTATTCAACAACTTATTACTGGAAAATAGTAGCCTACGATGACCATGGTCATTCAACTGAAGGTCCGCTTTGGAGTTTTTCCACCAGCGCACAATCATTCAGTTGTGGAGAGAGCCTCATCGATACACGCGATGGCCAATCTTATGGCACGGTACTTATCGGCACTAAGTGCTGGATGGCCGAAAACCTGAATATTGGTTCACCTATTGATGCCAACCAGGATATGAGCGACAATAGCATCATAGAAAAGTATTGCTTCAACGATAATTGCGACACCTATGGTGGCCTCTACCAGTGGGCTGAGATGATGCAATATGGAAAGCCATCCCAGGGCATCTGCCCTGACGACTGGCACCTGCCCAACATAGAAGAATGGCAGATACTGGAGATGGAGCTGGGCATGCCGGAAGGCGAAGCCACTGCATCGACAGGCTGGCAGGGTAGTGATGAAGGCGATAAGTTAAAAGCCGGTGGCAGCAGTGGTTTCAATGCCCTGATGGGCGGCAAGCGCAGCACCAACGGAAGCATTATCCTTGCAGGCAACGAAGCTGATTTCTGGTCTGCCACAGCAGCATCAACATACAATGCAAAAAGCCGCATACTCGATACAGGCCATAGCGGCGTACTTCATTCCGAGATCAATAAGGAATACGGATTTGCAGTAAGGTGCATTAAAAACTAACGGAGCAGCATCACGGTACCGGCCATCTTAATCGGGCGGGTGCCTTCATCACTTACGGTTTGATAATCGATACGCCATGCGTACACGCCCATGGGAGCGGGTTCGTTCCTTATCTCGCCATTCCAACCTGTGCCCAGGTCCTGGGATTCAAACACCATTTGTCCCCAGCGGTCGAAGATCTGTAAACGGTAATCCTGCACTGCATTGAAAGGTGCTACAGGCTTAAACTCATAGTTTATACTGCTCGACGGCTTAAAGGCATTGGGAATATACAGTTCATATTCGACTACATAAACGGTATCAGCATTCCTGCAACACTGGCCGTTCTGCACCTCCACCCAGTATTCTCCGGGTTCCGACACCTGTATCTCGGGCGTGGTGGCTCCGTTGCTCCAATAATAGCCTGCCCATGCGCCAACATTCAGGCGGGCATAATCACCTTTGAAGATATAAATGGTATCCACTCCAAATTCTACATCCGGCAGAGAATACACTGTAAGGGATTCGGTATAGGTATAATCAATGTTCTCGTAGCTTTCAGTAACAGATACCTGGTACTGGCCTTCTGCTGAAAAGCTATGTGTAGGCCTGAAGAAGTCCGCGGTATTAGAACTGCCGCTGGGGTCGTTAAACTCCCAGCTGGCATCTGCTATGTTGGCCACATTGGTGATATTAAATGATGTGAGGTCGCCAATGCAAATACTATCGTAGGTAAAGTGAGGCCAGTCGACAAAACTTTGAAGCACATTGGGCAGCCCCCAGAAACTTTGCTTTCCGCCCAGGTCAAATTCAACGCCTGATGATCCTTCCAGCTTATTGAAGTTGCAAGCTGTATCGGCACGGTTCGGGTTATATACCACCCCCAGAAAATCAGAGTGGGTGGAGGCATTCATACTCTTCGCAAGATAGATCCTGCCATCGATCCCCAGCTGAAGACCTGCAAAGCGGAAAGCATCCGTAGATGTATGTATCAGCTTGGTCGTCCCAAAAATATCTGATTCATCCAGGTCGAACTGGTATAATTCAGACTGGAATGCCGGTACAATATTGGCGTAATCAAGTGTAGTAAGGTATACCTTGCTATTATCCGGTGAGAATTCCAGCCCATAAGCACCTTTATAATCAGCCGGAGAAATGAGTGGCGAAGTAACTTTCCCTGTCTCATTATTGAAATTGAATACCTCAATGGACTGGTTCCCGTACAGGGCTACAGCCAGACGTGATCCGTCAGGTGAAGCTTTCATAAATCCCAGGAGGTTATCATCACCATCATGAACCGACCCGGTCTGACTGCTGACAGGGGTTGGGCTCACTCCGGCTGAGGTGATCCTGAAGGCCAGGAATTCATTCGATGCCCAGCGGTGAGCGATCAGCCAGAAATCATTTCCATTGGAATGCTTTACGGCAGTCAGCCGGCCATCCATTCCGGATGCCACAAGGTTCGTATTCAAACTGACTACATTCCCCTGCTCAAAGTTGGCATCCATATCAATATCAGAGTAGTTCAGCCCTTTGTCACCATTGATATCACGGTAAGAATCTGAAGTAATAATATAGTATCGATTGAGGTCGCCCGGCCTGGGTACGATGATGGCAGGTTGGGTACAGGAATAGTGCCCGTATAAGCCATCAGCCATGAGATTAAAATGCTTGTTGTAGATCTGCTTCCCATTGGTCATAAACAAGAGGTTCCCGGAACTGTCGGAGATGACAGCGGGGCTGATGGGGGTTTGAAAAACATCGGGTTGCCAGGTTTCGGGTACTGCATCGCCCGAGTTAAAATTTATTCCGGCATAAACACCAAAGTACCACAATCCGGCTTCTTTCATATCCCGCTCACAATTGGTATGATCAGGAAAAGGATTCTGTGCCAGGGCAGTCTGCATGGCAGAAAAAGTCAGTGTTATGAGTATCAGTTTGACAAGTATCTTCATCGGCGCTTTCTTATCTTAATTATTGCAATAATACTTTTGCAGTATGGTAAAAGTTATCCCCTTCAATGATCAGGAAGTAGATCCCCCGGGCCTGATTCGACAAGTCCAGGGTCTCAGTAATATTTTTATTGGCATCGGGCTTAAAGGTATGCTCACTTATACTGGTTCCTACGGCTGTCCTGATATGTACCCTGACATTACCGGAAACTCCGTCTATATTGAGATTCAGCATCCCATTTGTCGGATTGGGATAGAGTTCTACCTCCACCCCATTGGCCAGTTCCCCTACTCCCACGCAATAATCATAGTCGAAGATGATGGTTGTGCTGGCATCGGCCATGCAGCCCTGTGTGTTGACGACATGGACTGATAAAGTTTGTTCATCATAGCCTAAGCCAGTAGTGCCCATGGTGGTATATTGGTTTGTATCACCATTCGACCATAGGTAGGATGATCCGGGATTTTCGGCATCCAGGGTGATGGTCTCATGTACACATACATACTGTATTGCACTACCCAGGTTGATCACCGGGGCCGGATCGACCCTGACCCTCACATAGCCATATATGTCATTGTATCCGTCGTCTACTTTCAAATAGAAATAGTAAACTCCAGCCTCCGACAATGACAGCTCAAAAGAAGCTTCGTTCGATAATACGACCCCAGCAGTATCCGTCCATTGGTAGTTGTACAGGCCCGAACCTCCGCCTGCGTTGGCATACAGTTCAAAGGTCTCGTTAAGACAAACAATAGTATCGGGCAGGGCGATGGGATTCACATTCAGCATCCCTCCGGTAATATTTACGATTACCTCATCGGGTCCTGATGATTCGCATCCTGTCTGTTCATCAATAATGGTGAGAAAGAAATGTGTGGTCTCGTAAAGGTTTCTTGTTTGCGGGTTTTGCACTGCTGCATCTTCCAGCTTATCTACCGGGGCCCAGAAATAGTTATAGTCGCCGCTTCCCATGCTTGCCGAGCCTTCCAGAAAGGTATAAATACCATGCGGGATCGCCTGGTCAATACCTGCATCAGGTACCGGCAGGAGGAGGACCGTAACAAGTACACTTCCGTTAGCTGCGATATACCCATCCCACAATTGCAGATGGTAAGTAGTATTTTCGGTTGGAGCCACTACCGGGTTTTCCAGGTTGGAACTAAATCCTTCAGGCGTTGAAGTCCATGAATATTCATATGTCCCTGATCCACCACCGGCACCTGGCGAGAGCTGCACCTGTTCCCCAAAGCAAATAGTTGAGGGGTTGGCAATGGGGTTGGTCGTAAGCGGGCCACCCAGTTCTCCTACAAAGTAAGGGCCTGCATATGCTTCACATGTGTTTTCATCTACAACCGTGAGATCATAATAGCCGGAAGATACATCGATCAGATCGACTACATTTCCAACTACTCCACCCTGGTCGTCGGTCCAGATATAATCTGTGATGGGCACCAGTCCGTTTACCAGGATTCCTGTAATGGATCCATTGTTCACACCATAATTTGACGGAACGATCACCACATTCTGGTCGTTGATATCAGGGGCATCGAAATCCGATACTTCCCATGGTCCTCCATAAGTGATGCATGAGTTCAGGTCATATATTTCCAGGGTATAATATTCCGGTGGGACATTGATAAGATCGATACTGTTGCCTACGATTGTTCCGAAGGAATTTTTCCAGTTATAAGTTATGGATGTCTGTCCGCTGGCTGAGAGCCCGGTAATTGACCCATTATCCATACCACAGGTAGCGGGGCTGATGTTCATAGCCGAGGTGTCAAGGTCAGGCGCACCCAGGTCGAGGAAGAATGGAATCTGATCCGATTCTGCCGGGTTGTTGCATGCATCTACTATACCTGGGAAGAGGGTAAGCACATGAAGGACATATTCACCGTTGCTTGCAAAAGGTGGGTCGACGGTAAGAACAAATTCCTTCTCCCAGGTGCCTCCCAATTCACAGGCTATGCCCTGTACGTCGGTAACGGTATAAGGGCCACCCGGGCCTGTTACATCAAAATATGAAGGTTCCACCCTTTCGCAAAGAACATTTTCACTCCATAGAAAGGTCATGGTATTGGTATTGCAACCATGTACATCTTCGTCGTAGATCTCATCTATCACGGGAGGGACATCATCATAGATCTGGGCAGTCGACATGGAAAAGTCAAGTGCATAACCATATTGTGTTGACGAGTAATTGCTAATATTAATCACATAATTTTCTCCTTCCTGTACGGGGATCATGGCATTGAAAGGTGTACCGCCGGCACCCTGGCAAACCATCCCTGAATTACCATTAGGCCCCGTTGCCCCTTTCGTCCCCGACCAGTTGCAGCTTGCCTGCAGTTGGGTAACCTGAGTAAAAATATCTTCACACCGCGCAAAAGTCAGATTATACACCGCCCAATCGTAGTCATCAGTAACATTATTGGGAGAGATCACGAAACCCATAAGGCCATCGCTCTGTACAGTGACATAATACCAGACACAATTTAATTCACCGTCCGACATGCAATTCCCGGGACAAGCGCCAGTGGTAGGTATCTCATTAGGATAGGCGCCGGAGCCAGTATAAGAGTTGGGCTGGGAATAATAGCCTTCACACACGGGTATGGCACCCAGGCAATCCTGATCGGTTGGTATCTGGGCAAACAACTGATTTGTCAGGAAAAGTACAAATAGTAATACCAGGGTATTTTTAAGTTTGGGTTTCATGCAGTTCACAATAATAGATGAAGTGGTCTGATTAACAGGGCAAAAATAACATTTTTCATTAATGAATAACAAGTTCTGTCGTCATTGCGCCCTCATTTGCGTGGACCTGAAGCAGATAAACTCCCTTTGGGAGTATGGAAAGGTCAAGATCCTTTTTCAGGCTACCCTCGGGTGATGATATAAATGAATTGCGATATTGCGTCTCACCCAGCAGGTTGAAAATGCGAACCTCTATCCTGCCACTGATGTCATTCACCTCCAGTCTGATCATACCACTGGTAGGGTTGGGAAAGATTCGGGCATCCAGTTCATTTACATATTCCTCAAGACCGACACAAAAATCATAATCAAAAACAATGGTTGCGCTTGCATCTGCTTCACAGCCATGCTTATTGGTCACATGTACCGCGATGCTTTGTTCATCATATCCAAGTCCGGTTGTACCCATGCTTGTATACCTGTTAGTATCACCATTCGACCATAGGTATGTTGATCCGGGGTTTCCGGCATCCAGGGTAATGGTTTCGTGTACGCATACATATTGAATATCACCGCCAAGGTTAACAAGCGGTGCCGGATCGACCCTCACCACTACATATCCCACAATATCGTTATATCCATCATTTACCTTTAAATAGAAGTAATGCACTTTGGCTTCCGATAAGGACAATTCAAATGATGCCTCTGTTGACAGGACCGTTCCCGCGGTATCTGTCCACTGGTATGTGTACAGCCCTGATCCCCCACCGGCATGGGCCTGCAATTCGAAGATCTCGTCAATGCAAACAATGGAGTCGGGAAAGGGTTTAGGGTTAATACTCAGCATACCACCTGTAATCGCCACGGTCACCTGATCTGCTTCCTCACTCACACAACCGGTAACTGCATCTTCCACATCCAGATAGAATGGGGTTGTCTCATATATATTTTTCGTTTGCGGGTTCTGCACCGTGGCATCTTCGAGTTTCTCCACCGGCGTCCAGAAATAGTGGTAAGATCCGCTTCCCACGCTTGCCGATCCTTCCAGGAAGGTGTATATTCCATGGGCGATGCTTTGATCAGGACCTGCATTCGGCACCGGAAGTTGATGCACTTTCACATCCACGCTGTCGGTTACAAGGAGGCCATTATCTTCGATGGTAATATAATACCTGGTATCTGTTTCGGGCGCAACCACAGGATTTTCGAGGCTTGAAGAAAATCCGGAAGGATTCGATGACCAGCTGTAGGAGTAATTCCCTATTCCTCCCCCGGCTCCCGTAGAAAGGCTCGTAGTTTCACCCCTGCAAATCACATCGGGGTTTGCAGAGGGGTTTAGTGTTAAGGGCCCGCCAATTTCTCCAACAAAATAGGGCCCGGCAAGCGCTTCACATGTATTCTCATCGATTACTGTGAGCGTATAATAGCCTGTCGGAACGGCATCCAGATCAAGGTTATTGCCAACCACATTGGACTGATCATCATGCCAGATATATTCATCGATGGTCCATACAGAGGTCACAATAATACCAGTGATGGAGCCTGTGCTAAAGCCATAATTGGATGGGGTGATCACGATGCCATTATCATCTAATTCGGGTGCACCGATCTCGGCAACCACATACGGCCCGCCATAGGTAATACAATCCTGGTTATCATATATTTCCAGCGTATAGCTCTCAGCCGGGATGTTCAGTAAGTCGATGGTACTTCCTACTATTGCTCCCTGTGAATTCTTCCATACATAAGTCAATCCCGATTGGCCTGATGCACTTAATCCCATGATGGATCCATTGTCCATACCGCAGGTGGCATCAGCGACAGACAGCCCGGACTCATCCAGCAATGGGGCTCCCAGGTCAAGATCAAAAACCAGCGTATCGGCCAGCGCGATGTTTCCGCATGCATCCTGTACACCGGGGAAGCCAACCGACATATACAAGGTGTATGTCCCATTGGAGGTAAAAGGATGGTCGACAGTGAGGGTATACTCCTTTTCCCATTCTCCGCCAACTGCACATGCAGGGCCATACACATCAGTGACCATATAAGGCCCGCCGGGCCCTTCAATGGTAAACATATTTGGAGTCATCCATTCACAGGTGACATTTTCAGAGAAAACGATACCCAGCTCTGTTTCACTGCAGCCACTCACCTGTTCAGCGCCGATGGTTGAAATCACCGGATCCACATCATCAAAAATAACTGCTGTGGACTCGCTGAAATCCAGTGTAAAACCTGCCGTGGCACCCGCTCCCCAGTTGCTTACATATAAAACGAAAGATTGTCCGGATAAAACCAGCAGGTCGGCATTCCAGCGGTTGGTGTTTGTCGTACCGCAAACATTACAGTGTACACTCCCACCCAGGCTCGACATCATGCCCGTTTCACCATCAAAGGCAGCAGAATTGCAACTCACCTGGAGTTGGTTCACAAGGGAATAGATCTCTTCACACCTTCCGGTAGTCAGGTTAAAAACAGCCCAATCATAATCATCACCGCTATTGTCAGGGATAATTTTAAATCTCAGCATGCCACCCTGTTGGACCGTAAAAATATACCAGGCACTGTTCCACTCTCCATCCAGGCAATTATTCGGGCAGCAAGTCTCACAATTTGCGTAGCAATTTGGGATCTCACTGGGATAGGTACCGGCACCTGAAAAAATAGTCGGCTCTATATATACATCCTGGCATACAGGTATCGCTCCCAGGCAGTCTCCGTTTGTAGGGGTCTGAGAAAATATTTGTCCTGAGTAAAGTAGAACTAATGGAATGAATAGCACAATTAAAAACCGCACGGATAGGGATGCTTTTGTCATGAGATTTCTTTTTACCACAGCCAAATTTAATTTCAGCACTAAGTTAGGGATATTTTAGCACAAAAGTCAAAGAAGAATTGTCTTTCAGGGTCTGGAAGGTGCTGCATGGAGTAAGTCAGGTCTGCGAATTAATTCACAAAGTTTTGGATAAACTTTAAAAACTTCGTAATTTCACATGCTGAACTGATTCTTTATCAGTTTATAAAAGGCAACTCAAAACCCAGATCACTATCAAAACCGGCTTTATAGGCGTTTATGAAACCTCAAACGAACTGATAGACCTATGAGAACTTTTACCGTACTAATCGTTTTGATCCTTGCTATAGGATTGCAGTCATGTGAAAAGAAAGAAGACAAAAAGCCGCCTGTAGCGGCCTTTAATATCTCCCCAAGCAATGGGCCTTTCACATCCACCTTCAACTTCGACGGCTCTGCCACTACTGATGAAAATGAACCCACATCAAGCTTACAGGTGCGCTGGGATTTCGAAGGTGATGGCATCTTCGATACAGAATTCACTACAGCCAAAACTGCCGAGCATAAATATGAAGCAGCGGATACCTATGCAGTAGGCATGGAAGCTATGAACTCTGAAGGATGGACCGACTATGAAGAGAAAAGCCTGGTTGTTTATTCCGACAGTGTGACCCCTGTTCCTTCATTTTTTATTGATCCGGACAGTGCAAGTGTGGCTACTATATTTTTCTTTAATGCTACGGCCAGCAGTGATCAGTATACTCCTCAGGAAGAATTGCTATATCGCTGGGACTGGGAAAATGATGGAACATGGGATACACCCTTTATGACTGACTCCACCTTTTATCATAAGTATGAAATAATCGGAGTTTACAGGGTTATGCTTGAAGTCCAAAATAATATTACGCTGACTGATACCACGAGCAGGCCTATCCACGTTCATGAATTATAGGCCAGGATATTTCCAATACTCCTTGATAGCTTACTAATTTGTATTCACAAAATTGTCGATAATGAGGTCCTCCCTGACATTATTTCTAATTCTGTTGCTGGCGGTTACTGCCCAGGCCCAGTTCAAGGTAGAGGGCACCATCAGTGGTTATCTGAACAGGAATCTAATCTTGCTTGAGTATTTCGGTGATGAGCACAGAATACTGGACTCCACCGATACCGATGGCAATGGCTGGTTCAGCTTTGAGATGGAGAGGGATGCCCCCATTGGCATGTATTCCATTGCAGCGGGAAAAAGCCCGCTCTTCAATTTAATATTCAACAGGGAGAACATCATTCTGAAATATAATCCGGGGGAACTGGGGCCACCGGAATTTATTCAATCTGCCGAGAACCTGATATATTTTGATTTTCTGGTTCAGTCCGACCTCTACGATCAGAAAAGCAGTATGCTCATGGAAATCCTGCAATATTACCCTGAGCGGGACAGCTTCCATGTTTATACAGCCGGCCATTTCCAAAACCTTCAAACAGAGTTCAGGGCCTATACCGAGATGATCCTCAATGATTTCCCAACTACCCTGGTATCACATATTGTTAAAAGCAGCCGGCCTGTCATGTACCCGGATAACATGGATTGGGAGAAATATATCTCTTTCAATCAGCGGCACTTTTTCGATGAAACTGATTTCAACGACACTATATTAATACGTACCAATGTCTTTACTGCAAAAGCCATCGATTACCTGGGCTTTTATTCAATCAACAACCAGAGCAAGGCCCTTCAGGAGGAGTTTTTCGCGCAGGCGGTAGATACCATCCTTCACAAAGCCATGGTAAATGGGAAGGTGTATAATTTCCTGATGCAATACCTGATCGAAGGCTTTGAAATGTATGGCTTCGAGCGAGTGATCAGTCATATTGCCGCTATTTATGAGCCCGCCAATGCCTGTGTGAACGAAGAACGTAAGTCGGAGTTGGAGAAGAGGATGGAAAACCTGCGCAAACTGGCTGTTGGCAACATAGCACCAGATATTGCTATAAAAGATCCCCAGGGGAACACTTTTGACCTGGCAAGCATCGACAGTGACCTGACCGTGGTCCTGTTCTGGGCATCGTGGTGTCCTCACTGCAACCAGATGATGCCTGGCCTGAAAGAAGCTTATGAAGATAACAGCCTTCCCGACTTTGAGATCCTGGCCATTTCAATCGATACCAGTGCTACGGATTACAGCCAGGCCCTGGCTTTACATGCCAGTCCCTGGATCAACTATTCAGAGTTTAAAGGATGGGATTCGCAGGCAGCGATTGATTTCAGCATCTATGCTACTCCCACCATGTTTCTCCTCGACGGTAACAGAAAGATACTGGCGAGGCCGGTAACTGTCCGTGACCTCCGCTATGAATTGCAGACGCTGAAATAGATATCTCAATTTTTTCATCCCCATCACACTTGCTTTCTGCTTCGAAATTTCGTATATTTAGGAAAATCAGGTCTTTAATACAGGCCTGCCTGTTTTCAACGAAAGAGTATTTATGAATAAAGTGAAGATTATTTATTTAACGGGAAGAACAGGTAAGAAGTATCGTTTTTATACATTTCCGGGCCCCGAAAAGATGAAGGCCAAAGGAGGTGTATTCGCCGTCACCAAACGCACGCTGATCAATGAAGTGTGGGAACATGAAGTGATGCGTATTGATGAAATGGAAAATCTGTCCGAGCTGAAGATGCTATTGAGCAGGGCGGGTTATGATTGCAGCCCAGGCGCAAATTGCATTGCTGCCAGGCTTGAAAACAATCCGATCAATAGAAAGAGAGCCGCTGAAGATCTCTGGGGAAATTATTTCCCTTCGATGCTTTCAGCATAATGTAAAATCGATTACTGAACGTTCTTACCAGTCCGAACCCTGATCACGCCGGCAATATTTTTGGCGGTGGTGAGGGAAGATATGTCCTCATACAAAAGGCCGTTTTGTCCTGCATAATGGCTGTGTCCGGCTATTTCCATGAAGTAAACAGTATCAGCCACCGATGGGTCCACCAGGGCAGTATATACCAGTGCCGGCTGGCTGGATGTTTTATAATCCCTGTTGTCGGGATATTTATCATTGCTCCAGTACTCATTCCAATCCCAGGACTGGTTGATCTCCATCACTACCCTGAACGTTTGCGGTGAGGAAACATCAGCATTCGATATGAGTACAAAATCTGATTGTGGCGTGGGACCTGTGATGGCATCGGGTAGCGGTTTATCCTGATTTGGGAGGTTTCCCCACTTATGCCACCAGTATGGCAGGGCGGCCGGCCTGCTTACGGGTCCGGGCTCCCATGCTCCATCTTTCACCTGGCCATGTCCGAAAATGCCGGTCCCTATCGATTCAGCCACATAGATGGTCTCAAGGTAGTTCCCGTCAGTGTCTTCAATCCAAAATGCCATCAATGGATGATTATGTGCACTCCCCCTGATGAATTCTATTTCTATGGGAATGCCAATTACTCCTTCCTTGCTGTAAATGATTTCAGTAGTTCGTTCCTCAGGTGTAGCTTTCTTGCTCGAATTGCAGGCAGTAAGTGACAGCCCTGAGATGAGGAACATCATTCCGAAATATTTCAGAGTGCGTGTGTTGAAGCTAGTAGTGATGGTAGTGTTGCTTTTCATGTCGATTAGTTATATTTCAAATATGATCCCCATAGTTGGCAGGACCGTGCCACTCAAAGAAAGGAAAAGTTCTGGTCTCATCAAAATAAGTGCACGCATTATTTGTGATAAGGATTGAGGATATCATTGATGGCCTGCCTGGCGGTGATAAATTTAAATAGAAATCCCTGGCGGATTAGCTTCCCGGCTGAGGCTTTTTGCCCTGAGAGCAAAAGCTCCCTGCCAAACTCACCAAGCATCCAGCGGATCATAAATCCCGGCGCGGGAACCTGAAGTTTGCTTCCCGAAGACTCTGCGATCACTTTGGAGAAATCCTTTTGCTGCATGGGCTCCGGAGCCACCATATTATAAATGCCTGAAGCCTTGTCATCATTCATAAGGTAAATGATGGCATACACTAGATCATAAATATGTATCCATGAAATCCACTGCTTCCCGCTGCCGATCTTTCCACCCAGGCGGCGTTTTGATTGTTTCAGCAGTTGCGGGATCACGCCACCGTCTTCGCCCAGTACAAGTCCTATTCTTATAGTGACAACCCTCTCAAGCTCCTCAGCAAAGCCAGGTACTTGCTTCTCCCACTTATTGCAAACCTCCGCCAGGAAACCTTCTCCGGGCTTGCATAATTCGGAACATTCCTGTGAGGGGCGGATGCCATAGTAACCAATTGCAGACGCCTGTATCAGCAATGCCGGTTTTTTCTTCAGGGTGCCCATGGCCTGATGAAGACGTTGGGCTGCCAGCAAGCGACTATTTATGATGGCTGTTTTCTGTTTTTTATTCCAGGGGCGGGAAGCAATACTCTCTCCGGCCAGGTTGATCACAACATCAGTTGTCTCCAGCGCGGCCCTGAGGGAAGCATTTTCCCAATCGATAATAGTAACAGCTTCCGGGAATCTTTTACGTACACTTGTCAGGTCCCTCGACACCGCAACCACATCGCAAGCCTGCTCCAGCAAGGCCTTGATCAAATGCCTGCCAATAAATCCGGATGCGCCTGTAATGAGTACCTTCAAGAGAATAAAATTAACAAAAAAGAAACACTGCATCAAGGGATTAAGTTCATTATAAGGGATCAGCTATTTTTTTTACCTTTATACAAATAATAAATCCCCCATACCATGACACTGTCAAGAAACAGAAAACGCTGGTTGATCTTCATAGGATCAATCCTTCTTTTATTAATCATCCTGATTCTGTTTGCCAATAGTTTTCTGAGCAAGAAAGCCGATGCCATGCTCCGTATTGAACTCAGCAAAATGGATTCAACGGAATATGTAATTGATTTCGAAAAGGTCAGAGTGAACATATTCTCACGTTCGGTGAAGATCTTCGATGTTTCGGTTAAGCCCACTGATGCAACGCTGGAAAATGTAAAAAGCAGTCAGCTTGCTATGCCTGTTCTCGATCTTAAGCTGGAACAAATAAAGGTTTCATCCGTCAGTGTGATGAAAGCTCTCAGGGGAGAGGAATTTGACATTGGAGGTATCAGCCTGCGTAAAGCCGACATCAGCATTTATGGCCATGGTGAACTGTTCAAGAAAAATGCCCATCAGGATGGTGGAAAGAGCATATTTTCTTCCGACACTGTTGTAGAAACAGGCATAAAAGAAGCCAGGTTAAATTCTTTTAAGCTTGATATTTCCCGCCTATGTTATGTCGACCTGAGCAAAGGCGATACCCTACTGGAAACCAAGGACCTGAACATAACCGTATCTGATCTCTGGCTGCACCAACCCGAGAATGATACTTCATCACATGTCCTTGAAGTTGACGACATAGAAATTGCACTTTCCTCACATAGTATGGAACTGCCGGGGGGATTTTATCGACTGGAAACCTCCTCACTTGAGATGAGTTATAAAGACGGTGAGTTCAGTCTGGATTCACTTAAGCTTATACCTGCGTATCCCAAAGGAAGATTCAGCAAAGCTTTCGGAAAACAAACCGACCGCTTTGAAGTCACTGCAGGAAATATTTTCATCGGTGGCATTGTTTTCGACAGCCTCATGAACAAAAAGCTGATCGCCGATGAGATCAGACTGAGCTCGCCAAGGGCGGATATTTGCCGGGATAAGCGAGTTGCACGTGACATGAGTATTTTTCCAAAGTTGTTTCAAACATCGGTTGCTCAATTACCTATCCAGGTTTATGTGAAGTCGGTAAATGCATCCAAGGCATATGTAAACTACCAGGAAATTGTTAAGGATTCTGATCAGGCAGGATCTGTTGTTCTCGATCAACTCGTTCTGAATATAAAAGGTATGTGCAATTATCCGGATTCAATTAAAAATGGCCAGGCACTCCTGGTGGAGGCCAATGCTTTGCTCATGGGCAAGTCATCCTTCAAGATTTATCTGAACCTGCCTATTGGTAACCACGCCGAATATTTTACTTTTCATGGGCATGCGGATGCATTCCCGGCATCAAACCTGAATTCCCTGATCCAGCCTCTAGCAGCTATTGAAGCCACCGGTGGGAGTGTGAACAGTGTAGATTTTTATGCAATGGCAATGAATGACACTACCGCCGGACGTATAGATTTTAAATACTCTGATCTGGAGGTTGCTGTACTTAAGAAAAAGAAAAATGAAGAAGGCCTTGTCAAGGAAAACAAATTCTATTCATTTGCTGCCCAGACAGCTATTCATAAGAACAATCCCAGTCACGGCAAAGAAGTTCGGATTGCTAGAATGTCTTTTGTTCGTGATCCCAATAAAGGTTTTTTCAACTATATCTGGAAGACCTTACAGCATGGGCTAATCACTACACTTACTCCAGGGAAAAAGCACCTGGCAACAGATGAAAGCTGGCCGGAATTCAAAAACAACTGGCGAAAAACCCTGTTGAACGATTGGAAAGATCTCCAGGTCCATGACAAAAAGAAAAAGTCGAAATA
>JAOZTN010000039.1:0-20395 GCA_029942245.1 Bacteroidales bacterium
AATGAGGTATGGGGAAATGATGATTACTTCCTCGGACGAAGCATGGATGTATTCATAGCAAAGCTCAGAAAATACCTGAAAGAAGATCCCTCCCTATCCATCACCAATGTACATGGTGCAGGTTTTAAACTGGAAACGGCCGAGTGATCAGAAATCTATTTCCGCCTGATCGATAAGGAAAGCATATTCCAGTGATACTTCTTTATAACGCTGGAACCTTCCCGATGCACCACCATGGCCATAATCCATATTGGTCATTAATAGCAGCACATTATCATCAGTTTTCATATCACGTAGTTTTGCCACCCACTTGGCAGGCTCCCAGTACTGAACCTGAGAATCGTGCAGGCCTGTAGTCACAAGCATGGCCGGATAATCCTTGGCTTCCACATTATCATATGGAGAGTATGAAAGCATGTATTCGTAATATTCCTGATCGTTGGGATTTCCCCACTCATCATACTCACCTGTAGTCAGCGGGATACTCTCGTCGAGCATGGTAGTAACCACATCGACAAAAGGTACGGCCGCAATTACAGCTTTAAAGAGTTCAGGCGCCATGTTATATACAGCTCCGACCAGCAATCCGCCGGCACTGCCACCCATGGCAAAGATCTTTTCTTCTGTTGTGAATTTTTCCTCGATAAGGAATTCGGCACAGCTGATAAAATCGGCAAACGAATTTTTCTTTTTCAGGAGTTTTCCATCTTCGTACCATTGGCGTCCCATCTCTTCACCGCCCCTGACATGAGCAATGGCATAGACGAAGCCGCGGTCGAGAAGGCTCAACCTGACTGAGCTAAAATAAGGATCCATGCTAGCCCCATAAGAGCCATAGCCATAAAGTAAGAGTGGGTTGTTTCTATCTTTCTTTATGCCTTTCTTATATACCAGCGAGATAGGCACTTTTGTACCATCAGGAGCCGTCGCAAACAGTCTTTCTGCATAATACTCATCCGGTTCATATCCGCCAACAACTTCCTGCCTTTTCAATAACTCGGCATCTCCTGTTTTCATATTATAATCATACACAGAATTAGGGATGGTCATCGAAGTATAACCATAGCGGAGCAGATCGGTATCAAAATCCAGGTTGGTAGAAAGATATGCGACGTATGTCTGCTCTTCGAATTCGATATAAAAATCCTTTTCCCCATCGTGGCTCATGATCCTGATTTCGGTGAGTCCGTTCGTCCTCTCCTGAAGAGCCAGGTACTTGTTGAATACTTCATAATCTTCAAGCAAGACTTCCGGACGATGAGCGATCACTTCTTTCCAACTTTCCAGATTGGTTTTGCCAACAGGTGTTTCCATTAGTCTGAAATTCTTGGCATCCAGGTTTGTTCTGACATAGAACTTATCCTGGTAGTGGCTCACGAAATATTCCAGGTCAGCTTTCCTTTCCTGAAAAACCTTGAACTCCTCTTCAGGAGTTGAAGCATCCAGATAACGGTACTCAGTAGATAGGGTACTGAAGGAGCCGATCATGAGATAATCCATAGATTTCGATATCGTGACCATGGTACGGAAGGTTTCATCCTCTTCGTAGAAGATCACGGGATCACCCGATACATCTTCACCAAGTACATGCCTGTAAATCTTGTCAGGACGAAGGGTCACTTCATCTTTGCGTGTATAAAACAAAGTTTTGTTGTCGGCTGCCCAGGGCGCATATCCTGTTGTGTTCGGAATGGCATCGCTGAATATCTCGCCTGTCTCCAAATTCTTGAAGTAAATAGTATATTTTCTCCTGCTCACAGTATCCACCCCGTAGGCAACGATCTTATTGTCGGGGCTCACCGAGACACCGCCAACCTGGAAATAGCTATATCCTTCAGCCATCTCATTTACATTCAGCATGATCTCTTCCTCGGCCTCGAGCATCCCCTTTTTCCTGCAATAAATGGGATATTCCATCCCTTCCTCATAACGCGAATAATAAAAGTATCCGTTACGTTTGTAGGGGACTGACATATCGGTTTGCTGTATCCTGCCTATGATCTCATCGTAAAGCTCTGTCTGAAGCTCTTCGGTATGCTCCATCATGGCTTTTGTGTAGGCATTTTCATTCTCCAGGTAGGTGATCACCTCCTGGTCTTCCCTGTCGTTGAGCCAATAGTAAGGGTCAATACGTGTTTGATCATGAGCTATGAGCTCTTTGTCGATCTTTTTTGCAACTGGTGGTTTCATGGTGCTTTTTGTGTCGGTACATCCGCTGAAGATCAGCAAACTTGCAATAAATAATAAACTGCCGGATAAGTAGTTCTTCATGGCATTAAAAATAAAGGTTAGTACGTAATATTCAGAGCGCAACTGATGCCGGAGGCTGGTCAAGATTTAGAATGCCAGGCTTACTCCCAGGCTGGGCATTATCGGTAACTGATATACGATCTCATTTGTGATTCTGTCAACGTAAAATACGTTTTTCCTGTTATATACATTCACTACACTCACATCAATCTCAAAAACTGTGTTCTCACTGATATGAAAACGCTTCTTCAGGTCGATATCAAGCCGGTGGTAAGTAGGTAGTCGCCCTGCATTGAGATCGGCATAAAGTATCCCCAACTCACCGTTGGTTGTTGTATAATCGGTGTAAATGCCGTCGCTAAAGTTAACCTTCTCGTAGTAGCCCTGGGTTTGAGTAAATGGGAAGCCTGTACCAAAGTTCCACCTGGCACTAAATTCCCAATCCATCTTTCCCCCAAAGCGATATACGCCAAGCAGGTTTACATTATGCCTCCTGTCGAAATGAGGATAATAATGTTCAAGCTCTCCGGAAAGGTTTTCATAATACCTGTTCACGTATGCAAATGAATATACTGCCCAGATATAAAACCTCCTGTTATCAAATTTGAAAGTAAAGTCGATGCCTTCAGCATCACCTGTTTCTATGATAAAATCTTTGGTGAGCAGGTCTGGAGCCAGGGGAGCTTTTTCCTCATCAAAGATCTTATTCCTGTTCAAGTTGGTTAACTGTGAAAAGTTCTTGTAGTAACCCTCGATATTCATGGTGATATAACGGCCCAGGTCAAATTCAGCACCCAGGATCAGGTGCTCTGATTTTTGCAGGTTATGCTTCACAGGTTCACCATTAAATTCATCCGGAAGGTCATCGGGGCCTGAGAGGAAGCCATAGAAAAGGTTCACCACATCCCTGTCGGAGGTGGCACTGATCAGGTTCTGTGAATACAAGCCCCCGGCAAATTTCAGTCGAAATCTATCGGTCACATTATATTTTAATGAAAGTCTGGGTTCCGGCGACATCGTTGACAGTGAGGCATACCATTGCAGGCGGAAGCTGGGTTCTATCAGCACCTTTCCTGCTGTTTTCTTGTATTTCACATACATACCCAGCTCGGTAGTATTTTCCTTTTGCTGAATAGTCCGTCCCACTGAGTTAACAAAGAAATAGTCCGTTGTAAACCCAAGTACTTCGATCCCGTATTTTAGCTGGTCACGACCCAGGAAGTAGTTAAAGTCAAATCCCATATTAAAGCCGTTGATCTCACTGGTACGCTCAGGGTTCACGTCATCCTTGAGGGAGATCTTATACTTGGAATAAGCGGCATGTCCGCCGATCATCACGGCCGATCTACTCGGGATGATCACAAAATTTGTACCTCCACCGCCTGACTTCCAGCTGAAGTCGGCAATGGATTTATACTGATTCACCTTGTCAGTGAAATTAAACCCGTAAAAGTTGATCTTCGATCCGTTACCGAAATGAAATGAAAGTTTCCCGTAAAGGTCAAGGTAGTTAAACGGAAGTCCGTCTTCATTGATGTATTTATAAAATATCTGCGACGACTGCTCCAGGTAGGAGTTCTTGGCAGAAAATACAAATGAAGAACTGGATCCGCCTGTTTCTTTTTGTTTCGACAGAGGGCCTTCTATCATGATCTTGGCCCCGAAGGTGCTGGCCCCTACTTTTCCTGCAAATCGTTTCTTGTTTCCATCACGGGTGGTGATATCCATGATCGATGAAACCCTGCCGCCATATTCAGCACCAAAGCCACCAGTGTACACGTCAGCATTCCTCAGGATATCAGTATCGAAAACTGAAAATAATCCAATGGAATGGAAAGGGTTATAGATGATCATACCATCAAGCAGAACCTTATTCTGTATCGGGGATCCACCCCTGATATAAAGCTGGCCTCCCTGGTCACCGGTAAAAACAACACCCGGGAGCACCTGCAGGTACTGGGCCAGGTCAGGCTGTCCGCCAACGGAAGGGATCTTGGAAATCTCCTTGGGCGTAACCTTGTTAACGGAGGTTTTTGTTTCAGTTCGTGCCTCCTGGCGTTCGGCAGAGATATTAACAACATCCAGGATAACGGATGCCTGGCTAAGAAACAGGTTCATAGATTGTATATCATCGGCGCTTACCGTTACCGGCATTGACAGCGTATCATAACCCAGATAGGTCACCATCAACGTATATTCACCCACCGGGATCTTTGAGATCACGTACAAACCATTCACATCGGAAGCAGCACCAATGGTCGTCCCCTTCAGGTAAACATTGGTAAAAATGACCGGTTCACCTGTTTTTTCTTCATAAATGGAACCACGAATTGTTCCTGTTTGTGCAAAGGTTTCTGCGGAAATCATCAACACGAGGATCAGGCAGGTAAGGAGGTAGCTTATAGAGGTTCTCAGCTTCATCTTAGTGGATCTGGTTTGTCTGGTGTTTTTCAATGAAGTACAAAAGTAAATAAAGTTTTATTACAATATACATTAATGCCAATCGCCATATGAGTCAACAAAACGATGATGATAAAGGTGTTTCCCCCAGCTAATTGTATCGATAGTCCTTCTTTTCAGCATCAGTCCAAAATAGGTATATTTATACTTGCTTCCAAATACACCGGACCCATTGTGTACGTTGGTGTATTCGGGGAAAAAGTGCGGGTTGGTGGGCTGCTCATAAACAATGATAAATGATTGCAATTCCTTGCCGGGAAGAGCGATCATATAATCAACCCCCCTGGCCCTCCTTTTCACAGTGGGATCAACGGGTATTTGCGTTGCCAGGTATTCATAGTATTCATCGAAAAGTTGATAGGTCGTATCATTATCATTCATGGCCTTAAACTGCTCCATGCTAGGAACCCAATCCACATATTTATGGAGCGTTTCACCGTTGGCATACTCCCAATAGAGGAAGCGCATGATATAGTGCTCATGGTCCTCGTTATTCAATGAGCCGTCATATTCAGGCAGAGGTTCCGCATAATAGTTGACCCGGTATAATGCCCGTTCCCAGTCGAAAGATTCCTCAAAAGTAATTCCACCGAGCACAGTACTTTTAGCCCATATTTCGTTCCCCGTATTACGGTTAATCACACGAAGTTTATATTCACAATCTTTATGAATGTGTTCAGTGGTTTTGTAAACACAGTTTGATTCATTTGAGAATAAGCCGGGCTCTTTCTGCCTGTCGACAGGCTCATACTTCACCGGTTCACCTGTCATGTAACCATCCTTATACTCTTCAAGAAACACCTCGAATGCATCCTGGGAATAATTGACCGAATCGTTGATCATTGTATAATTATAGGGATCGTTGCTGGTAGAGAATCCACGATTGATGCGAACATACTGTGCAGTATCCCTTATATCGATAAGGCCGTAAACTATCGAAATCTCTTTGTAACTTGCTAGCTCGAGGTCTGTTTCACAGGAATATGTAAGCAATAGTAATCCAACGAGTAATATGGCTACGGTCTTCTTCATTTTTATGGGAAAGGTATTCAGCCTTGAAATACATGATCAGGGCATCCCTTCCTATGAGCTAAAATAATATATTTTCCTCACTTCGATGCAATGAATCAGTAAACGGATGCCACGAATCAGTTATCGGTACTATTTAAGTGCGCGAAGCTTTTCGAAAAGCGCTTTTTCCTCAGAGTTGAGTTTTTCAGGGACGACAACATTCACCTTTACGAAGAGGTCACCGCTAACACCTGCATGCGAATATTCCGGCATACCCATATTCTTGAGCCTGAAAGTCTTTCCATTCTGAGTACCTGCCGGGATGCTTATGTTTACTGGTCCTTTCAGTGTTTCAACGGCTTGCTTGCCACCAAGTACAGCAGAGTACAGCTCAGTTTCCAGCGTTGTAAACAGGTCGTTCCCATCCCGCTTGAACCTGGGATCGGGCAATATGCTAATCTGTATATACAGGTCACCACTCTGGCCGCCGGATGCCCCGAATCCACCTTTTCCCTTAACCCTCAAACGTTGACCATCCCTTACACCTTTTCCTACCTTTACCTTGATGGTGTCGCCTTTAATATCGATGAGGCGCTCGGTACCCTGGTATGCTTCCAGCAGGGTAAGTGTAAGCCTGGTAGAATAATCTGTGCCTTTCAGGTTTCGCTTTGGTTGTGTCCGGCCGCCCTGATTATCAAAGCCGCCTCCAAAAAATGTTTTAAAGAAATCGGAAAATCCTCCTCCGCCGAAGATATCATCCATATCGATCCCTCCGCCGGCATTGCGTGAATATCCGCCATACTGTCCATGACCATATCCCTGGTTAGCATAAGCACCATTCTTTTCATAGTGCTTCCAATTGGCCCCAAGCTGGTCATACTTACCCCGTTTCCCGGCATCACCCACGACCTCGTATGCCTCACTGATCTCCTTGAACTTATCTTCTGCCTTTGTGTTCCCCTGGTTCTTATCAGGATGGAACTTCATAGCCAGCTTGCGATAAGCCTTTTTGATCTCGGCCTGTGTAGCCTTTTTATTTACTCCTAATATTTTATAATAATCTTTATAATCCATGTACTGTAAGGCTTATCAAGAATCATACCTGAGAGAAAAACATGAAAAAATGACATGCAACAGCATTCAATTTATCGGGAAAGCCGCTTCTATGAGTGAGGCTCAATACCTAATCACCTTCAGGCTTGATATTCCTGAGTTGAACTGTATGCTGATGTTTTTGCTGGCACTGGAGAAGTTCGGGCTAACATAAGTGCTCTTGCTGACTTTATCAAAGCCCGGCAATTCCTTGGAAACCAGGAATGAATCCGAGTTGACCTCGCAAGCAACCTCCTTCGGAACCAGGATCTTCACCGATGACACTCCTGTTTCGATATGAACATCCACATCTTCAGACATGGCTCCCAGTTTTATTTCAATAGAGGTGGCTCCGCCATCAATACGCAGATTATCAAGTATAAATGGAGTCAGGTCAAACCAGAGATCGGCTGCCCCGGCATCAACATCCAGGTCCCAAACCATATTGGGGTTTAGTTTGATCTCCACCTCATGTGATTGGTAGAGGCTGATCTGTTTCCGGGTGTACTCCGGTCCGATACGCACACGCTGGTGGTCATCATCGACAGTTGTCCTCATGTAATATGTTGCAGAGTCGCCTATGTAGCGAAAATCGACAAGCTGCTCTGATGTTCCATCGATCACGTATGATCCGGCAGCAGCCTCTAACTTCAGTGTAGCATATTGAGAAGATTCCAGCAGCGGTTCACTCTTCTTCAGTTCTATGCGGTCGCCTTTGTGCCAGTCGCCGATCCATAACCAGCCTGAATGCCATTTCCCGGGATTGTAATGAACAATCAGTATCATTACCAGTATTGCTGAGAAAGAAGCAATAAGCTTATACCAAGGCTTGATCGGAAGGATAGATACCCCCCAAAAAATAAGCACAAGCGGCCATAGGCTTACTATATCACGCCAGCTAAAATATATGACATCAAACTGCTTTAAAAGGTAAAGTGTCCCCAATAAAATCAGGAGCACTCCCCAGAAGAGGTTTTTGTATTTCATGATGAAATTTTTTAAGTTTAGCAGTACAGGAAAATATGTTTACTTTTTCCCCACGTATGCATTGCGAAGAAGTACAATACCGATCACAATAAGGATCACCGGCCAGAGGTCACCAAAATCGATACGGGGCACATAGCGGATCACAAGGAATATCACACCTAATGCGATTAGTATCAAACCTGCAATGAGGCTGCCTTCATCCTTCTTCTTGAACTGAGGATTTTGATTCGGGAAACCTGATTGCCCGCTTTCCTGATTTTTTTGCTCTTCCATAGTTTCTAGTTTATCTTGATTATCAAAACAAATATACACTTATTAAACATGTCAGAATTTTAAAAATTGTTAATAAAAACACTAAAAGTCCTGTGCTGGTTGAACAATGGCCGGAATGATGCGTTTCAATCATAGCGAATAATTTAGAAATACCTATAAATAGTTATACCTCTTAAATGTAACGCTGATTTTTGTAAATTAGCGACGCTTAATTTAATTTCACTATGGGAGAAAAGATAAGAATAGAAAATAATGAACTACAGGTTCCCGACAGGCCTATTATACCATTTATCGAAGGTGACGGTACCGGACCAGACATCTGGGCAGCTTCAGTAAGGGTATTTGATGCGGCGGTAGAAAAAGCCTATGGCGGAAAACGCAAGATAGAATGGAAAGAAGTTTATGCAGGAGAGAATGCTTTCAACAGGTATAACGATTGGCTTCCTCAGGAAACCATCGATGCCTTCAATGAATACCTGGTAGGGATCAAAGGCCCCCTGACAACACCTGTCGGTGGTGGAATCCGCTCACTCAATGTAGCACTGCGGCAGATCCTCGACCTTTATGTATGCCTGCGACCGGTGAAATACATCAATGGCGTACCCTCTCCCGTAAAAAAACCCGAAGATGTCGACATGGTGATCTTCAGGGAAAATACAGAAGACATTTATGCCGGGATAGAATGGCAGGAAGGAAGCGAGGAAGTGAAAAAGGTGATCGATTTCATCAGAAATGAGATGGGTGTCGACAATATCCGTTTCCCGGAAACATCAGGTGTTGGCGTGAAGCCGATATCCAGGGAAGGCTCTTACAGGTTGATCCGTGCCGCCATCGCATATTCACTTGAAGAAAAACGACGCTCTTTAACCCTGGTACACAAGGGTAATATCATGAAGTTTACCGAAGGGGCCTTCAAGAACTGGGGTTATGAACTGGCCAAGAATGAGTTCCGCGGACAGGTAGTCACCGAAAGGGAAAGCTGGATCCTCGGAAACCTTGAAAAAAATGCAAGCATCTCCCTCGAAGATAATGCGAAACAGATCGAACCGGGTTATCATATGATGACTGATTCACAAAAGGCCGGCGTACGGGCAGAAGTTGAAGAAGCAATGAAACTGCTTCCCACCCATGGCGAAGGCAAATGGAAAAACATGCTGTTGATCAGAGATGCCATCGCAGATATCACCCTGCAACAGGTCCTGACAAGGGCTTCCGAATTCGATGTGGTTGCGACCATGAACCTGAATGGGGATTACCTTTCAGATGCGCTGGCCGCACAGGTCGGAGGAATCGGGATCGCACCGGGAGCCAACATCAATTATGTTACCGGACATGCGATCTTTGAAGCTACGCATGGCACAGCGCCCAAATATGCCGGACTCGACAAGGTGAATCCGGGATCAGTTATTATATCGGGGAGCATGATGTTGAAATATATGGGATGGATTGAAGCTCATGACCTGATCTGGAAAGGACTTGAAAAAGCCATCAGCCAGAAGCGGGTCACCTACGATTATCACAGAATGATGGAAGGCGCCACATTGCTGAAATGTTCAGAATTTGGAAGCGCCATTATCGAAAATATGTAAAACAATGCTTTCGAAAGAAAGTGAGGAGGAAATATGTCAGTACTGAAAGAAAGGCTCAAAGAAAAAATTGGAGAATGGAGACCACGTACCGCTAAATTGCTGAAAGAATATGGCGATGTAGTTGTTGATGAGGTTACCGTTTCGCAGGTGCTAGGAGGAATGAGGGGTTTGAAAAGCCTCGTCACCGACATCTCCTATCTCGACCCAAACGAAGGGATCAGATACAGGGGGTACACCCTGAAAGAAGTTTTTGAGTTACTGCCTAAACCCAGGGGCGCTGAGATGCCCTACGTTGAGGGTCTGGTATTTCTCCTCCTGACCGGCGACATACCCAATCAAGAAGAAGTGGCTGACGTTGTTGATGAGTTTAGCAAGCGAAGGATACTTCCGCGTTATGTATATGAGGTGATCGACGCATTTCCATGCTGCAGCCACCCCATGACCATCTTCTCTTCCGCCATCCTCACCATGCACAGGGAATCTTTCTTCACTAAAAAGTACTTTGCCGGCCTGAAAAAGGAAGATTACTGGGAACCCACTTATGAAGATGTGCTGAACCTTCTGGCCAAGTTGCCGGAGATCGCCACCTATATCTATTCCAAACTGTATAAAGATGGCCAGCGTATCCAGTCTAACCCTAATCTTGACCTGGGCGGGAATTTTGCCTTTATGATGGGCATCGACAAGCCCTATGATGATGTGTCGAGATTGCATTTCATCCTGCACAGCGATCATGAAAGTGGTAATGTGAGTGCTCATACGGGCCACCTGGTAGCCAGCTCCCTGTCGGACATCTACCTGTCTACATCGGCAATGATCAACGGGCTTGCAGGCCCGCTGCACGGACTTGCAAACCAGGAAGTGCTGAGGTGGTTACAGGAACTCATGGAAAAAATGGGCGGTGCCGAGCCCACAGAAGATGAGATCAAACAATATGTCTGGGATACCTTGAATGCCGGATTCGTTATTCCCGGATACGGACATGCCGTTCTGAGAAAAACCGACCCCAGGTATACCCTGCAAAGGGAGTTTAGCCTGAAGTATATCCAGGATGACCCACTCTTTAAATACGTCGATATGCTCTATAAAGTGGTTCCACCCATACTGATGGAGCATGGCAAGGCGAAGAATCCATGGCCAAACGTGGATGCACAATCAGGTGTGATCCAATGGCACTATGGTGTCAGGGAATACGATTTCTATACGGTACTCTTCGGTATTGGAAGGGCAATAGGTATAGCAACGAATATTATCTGGGACCGTGCACTCATGTATCCACTTGAAAGGCCAAAATCACTCACCACCGATATGCTTGAAGAGATCGCAGGGATTAAGAAGTGATTTTTCACGGTTTCACTGCTCCACGGTTTCACTGTTTTTTTATCCGCCGAAGCTTGCGCCACCGCTGAAGCTATGGCGGCACGCGGTTAGCGAAGGCGGGCACTGTTTCACTGTTCTTGTGCATAGTGGATAAGTGATTGTGAGAATCATGGGGTAAAATTGCCAACTCCAAAGTCCGAGCCACTATCTAAATCGGAAATCATCCACTACACAGAAACGGGGGAGTTTCTTCTTACAGCGGTTTTTGATGAAGTTGATCTTGAAAGAGAAATAGAAATTGAAGCCATAATGGTTCGTCAGGTTCAGGAAGCCGGCCAGGTTGTCGGTTCCCACAGTAAAATTATAGAAGCGCATATAAGCTCCCAGCATCGGGTGGCGCATATCATATAATGTAAAAGGCATTCCCATTTCAAATACCTGAGTTTCTAACCTTGGTGCCACCATGAAATTAGCGGGTGCACGCACCTGGCTCTTTGCAAAATTGATGGGGAGGCTCATAGAAGCACTGACATACCAGTTTTTCACATAATGGTAGTCGAATTGTACTCCCAGGCTGGCTGGCAGGTACATATTAAACTTCTGAGATTCCAGGGCATCTTCCGGATTTTCATAAAATCGGGAATTCACATCCTGTGTAATAAATTCGAGGTTATTATAATAGGGTGTCAGGGTGTCGACCTGTTCGAAGGAACCTGATACATTTTCGTACTGATACTTTCTGGCTTCATCAGTAAACCTGATATAACCAAAGTCCATCAGCGAGACCCCTACTTTAAATTTATAGGGCTCATAGCGTTGCTGGCAGAGTCGCCTGTATTTAACGTTGGAATGACCTTTTTCTGTATGTATATATGATACCCCCACATCGAAGCCCATCCCGAATCCCTTCACCTTGGATCCCGACACCTCATTGGTAGCATAATCGACAGGAAGAGAATAAGCAGCTTCCCCGTTCATGCTCCTTATGTAAACATTATCATCATCAGGTGTAAAATAGGTCAGGTTATCCATATAGACATATGCCCCGGCATGGCCCATCAGGAATTTGGCAGACACACCTACCGACCAGCGATCGCGATCGTATTTACTGAACATATAAGCCCAGCTTAATCCGATCTCAGTCCATGTCAAGGTTCCAAACTTCATGGGATCGCGGTGTTCATATTCATATCCGTGCTGAGGTTTGAAATCAAGGCTGTAATAAAAATAGTTGGCCATGTCGTAAGGGATATCCCTGAACGAACTTACCGATCTGAAATTTGTCTGAAAAGCAAAGGTGTGGTCGTTCACAGCTACCATGACAGAAGGCCCCATGAAGCGCGAATTCAGATGCAAATTCTTTCTGTTCTTACTTTCTGTGGTATATGCCGGTCGCTCACCCTGTCCATATTCCTTGTTATGCATAGGATAATCATATCCCGGCAGGAGGAAATTTGAAAACTTATAATCATCCTGTGAAAGGTAGGCGTAATTATTATGGATGAAAGAAGCCGTACTGAAAACATTCACGTCGACATAGTAACGGCTGTTGGAAAGCAAGGCTGGGTTTACAAGGGCATTTGAAACGCCTGAATAGGTCCCAACCGTGGACCCTGTAATATATTGGGCATTAACTGAAGAAAGCGGCCCCAAAAGGCAACTTGCAATGATGACCAGGTATATAATTGCCTTACGCAAGATTTGGTTTTGTTTATGCCTTTTTTACGCCTGGGGGGCATAAAAGTTACTCCCCGCCGGCGAAGCTAAAATACGAAGCCATGGGTGGAGCAGCAATTTTAATGCACTGAATTGAAATAGGGAACATGCTTAAAGCGCACCGTAAAAACACCTAGTATTATCGCATGGGGCGTTATTCGCAATGGTAGCTTTTGTTGCGGCATTTGCCTTTCATGAAATTGAATTTCAAAGACACATAAATATCCATCCCTGTGAAGTCGGTAAGATTAAAGAAGCCAAGAATTTTATCTGTACCTATGGTCAGGAACCAGAAACGGGCTGAAAGGCCTACCCTTGGATACCGGTAATTATATAAGGATACCGGCATGCTGAATTCGAGGTATTGTGTTTCATACCGGGGTGTTACAGAAATCTGAGCAGGCCGGGAGATGTATGATTTAGCCGACATTATTGGCTGAACTGCACTGGCGTTCACATACCACTGTTTCCTGAAATGATAATCGAACTGCATGCTCAGCGTTGCCGGAAGTATCATCTTGATCTTATTCGATCTCAGTGAAGCATCCGGATCGCCATATAATACATCGCTGAGCATTCCAGTAAACTGGTCAATATTTCCAAAATTCACCGTATCCACATTCATCCAAAAGGCTCCGACATCATCATATACATGCTGTGCTGCATCTGACGTAAAGTTCATAAGGCCCAGGTCAAGCAGAGAAATGCCGATCCTGTATTTATAATCCTCATAAGGTGTCCTACATAACTTTCCTGTGCGCCTGGCGGAGTTACCCCTGCTCTTTTTTTCATACACGATCCCTATGTCGAATGAGAATCCCTGGCCATTGAAAAGAGGTCCATCCGAATTTACTCCGGCATAACCCATTTCCCCTCTCAGGTTTCGTATGTTTAAGGTACTGTCGTTGTTCACAATGTAATCAAGGTTTTCCATATCAACATACGAGCCAGCCACACCCAGTAAGAATTTAGCTGTGATCCCGGCTGACAGATGTTCAATCCCCCTGCGGTAAACTGTTCTGGCATAGCTAAATCCTATTTCTGTCCATCCCATTCCCGTCAGGCGCATGACATCATCGTTAAAGTTGATATTATGATATGGTTCATAACCCAGACCTTCATAAGCAAAAGTAACAGACTCATATGGGATATCCCTTCCTGAAGCAACCGCCCGGAAGGCTGTTTTGAAACCAAATGCATCATCTCTGCGAGAAATAGAAAAAGAAGGTCCCATGACCAGTGCACTGAAATGATAATCCTTCCGTTGATCATTTGTGTAATAGTCAAAGGGGAGCCCATCTATACCATACTTGGGGAGATTATCATCAGAACGCAGAAATGCAATGGGTTTGTAGTCTCCCTGATGAATGTAAATGGCATTGTTCTCAAAAAAGAGGTCGGCAGTGGCCACATTTACATCCAGGTACAGCTTTGAATGCAACATCCCCGCAGGATTGATCAGGGTGCTATTGATCCCGGCATAATTCCCGTTCACCACACCCCACATTTCCTGTGCAACTGCCAATGCAGGCAGAGCGCTCAATAACAATATTAGAAAAAACTTCTTATCCAAAGTGTTAAGCACGATTTATCTTCATTAAACTGTAACACTACATCCTATAGGCCTTAGATGATTTTTTGAGGTTTTCGTTGCCTTGTTTATTATATAACTTCAACAAATGTACAATATTGCTATTCAAGGGTATTGACGAGCGCTTAAAATTCCTTATCTTTGCCCACAAAGCGGATGTGGTGGAATTGGTAGTCACGCCAGACTTAGGATCTGGTGCCGCGAGGCGTGAAGGTTCGAGTCCTTTCATCCGCACAAAACCACGATCTTGATATTGCAGATTAACCCAATCCTATCAATCATCAGCGACTTATAAATTATCGTATTGAAGTTTGAAAAGCTATTTCTGTACCTCATCGTATCACTCTTTTTCTTTAAGGGGACTGATGCTACTACACATGAGCCGGATTCACTTCTGGCAAGATTCAATATTGCTGAACAGGCAGGTGACAGTATTTCTATGCTCTCGACACTGTCGGATCTTGCAAAATATTACGATGACTCCGAAAAATTCGATACTGCAGCAATTTTTTATAACCGCGCCATCCGTATCGCTGATTCTATTTCTGACAAAGCCCGCCTGGCGGAGATGCAAAACCGGCTTGGAAACATCCACCTTTTATGGGGAAGCTACCGCAAAGCCCTCGACCTATACCTGGAATCCCTCCTGATCTGCAATGAGATCAATGATTCTTCCGGTATCTCCCGAGCATTGAACAATATCGGAGTCATTTATTCTGACTGGGGAGAGAAAGCCATATCACTTGATTATTACCAGAGAAGTTTAGAGGTTGACAGTCTGCTAGGTGATATCGAAGGACAATCAAAGACACTTAACAATATTGCCATCCTATTTGATGAGATGGGAGATAAAGAAAGGGCATTAAGATATTATTATCGTGCGCTTGGGCTTGCTGCTCTCATAGAGGACCATAATATGCTAGCCGTTGCAAGTAGTAATATTGGAGGGTACTACCTTGAAATAGAGGATTTTGAAAGAGCTGCAGATTTTTACTTCAAGACCATGGAAGAATATAAGCTTGACCGCTCTATCGTCGGCCAGGCAGAAACATATATCCTCATCGGCGACCTATACAAAGCGAATGAAGAGTTTTCAGCTGCGCTGGATTATTATACTCAGGGCCTCGAAATCGTTATGCCAAGGAAGCTCAACAAGCCAATTATGGATGCTTATGAAGGCATGCATGAAGCATATATAGAACAAGGCAATTACAAGGAGGCATTAACCTATTTTTCACTATTTCATGTTCTGATGGATTCGATATTCAGTATTAAGACGTCGACGGAGCTCGCAGCACTAACCAATGCATATGAGATCCAGCAGAAAGACCAGGATCTGGAATTGCAGCAAGCCAGGATGAACGAACAGAAGTCCAGGATAAGAAGGCAACAGCTTGCCATGATTGCACTTGCAGGCCTGATAGTGGTCATTGCCATTTTTGCTTCATTACTGATCAGGCAATATCGCCTGAGGATGAAGGCATGGACACATCTCCTTTTACAGCACGAGGAAATTCTGAAAAACAGGCAAGAGCTGATCATTGCCCGAGATAAGGCTGAAGAATCGGATCGTCTGAAAACGACCTTCCTTGTCAATGTTTCACATGAACTCAGAACCCCGATGAATGGGATCATGGGCTTTACCGAGCTGATGCAGCGTGGTTCAGGGACAGCAGACCAGAATAAGCAATACCTCTCTTATATTGCCTCTTCAAGCAGGCAGCTCCTCAAAGTGTTGAATGATATCATCGACATATCCTCCATAGAAACCGGCCAGATGAAGCTGGAGCCTGAAATCTGCAAACCTGATAAGGTATTCAACGACCTCCTCAATTTTTTTAAAAAAGAAAAGAAGGACTCTAACAAAGACAAGATCGATATAAAATACCTGGCAGCACCGGATGCAGCCAAACATCGATGTACTGCAGACAAGAAAAGACTTGCACAGGTCATTTTCAATCTCGTGAGCAACGCCCTGATCTTCACCAGTGAAGGTAGCATAGAATTTGGTTATGAGATCACCGACAATTCCATGATACACATCTTCGTGAAAGACACCGGAATCGGCATCGAAAGGAGTAATTTTGAAATGATATTCGAACGCTTCCGGCAGGTAGACGGCAGTACTACACGTCAGCACGGGGGATCCGGTCTGGGCCTTGCTATCTGCAAGGAACTGATCAAATTAATGGATGGTCGCATCTACCTCGAATCCGAAATTGGCAAGGGGTCTACTTTCCATGTGGAGATACCCTACCTGCCAGTTGGATAAAGCAAGAAACTTATAGTGAACCTTATGCTCAGGCTGTTGTTAATTATTGTATCTTTGCAGCCTTAATTTTAAACAGTTGGATGGAATGAACATCACACAGGAATCAACAGGCGATTTTACAGCAACAGTGAAGATAGAACTTGTGAAGGAAGATTATGAAGATCAGGTAAATACTGTTCTAAAAGACTATCAACGCAAGGCCAGCATGCCCGGTTTCAGGCCCGGGAAAGTCCCTATGGGAATGGTCAGGAAGATGTATGGCAAAGCCGTGCTTGCGGAGGAGATCAATAAGATCATCTCAGAAAACCTGAATAACTACCTTACCGAAAATGAAGTTAAAACACTGGGGCACCCTTTGCCAAACGAAGACAGGCAAGAGATGATCGACTTCGATACTCAGGATACATTTGATTTCTTTTTCGACCTGGGACTCCAGCCGGAAGTGATTACTGAGATCAGCGACAAGGTTAAGATAGACTACTACAAGATCAAGGTAAACGAGGATAGTGTAAACAAATACATGGAAGACCTTCGCATGAAAAACGGAAAGCCCGTAGAAGGTAAAGAAGACGAAGAGGGTAAACCGAAAATTGAGCCTGCTGAGCTGAATGAAGAATTTTATGCAGCTGTCTTCCCCGGAGTAGAGATCAAAGACGAGGCAGAGTTTAAAGAAAAACTGGCTGAGCAACTCGAGATTTCTTTTGCGAATGAAAGCGACCGACTTTTTATGCGACATACCGCTGATAAATTGGTCGATGAGTCAGGCATTCAGCTTCCTGATGAATTCATGAAACGCTGGCTTGCAGAAAGTGGCGAAGCACAGATTAAAGCCGAAGATATTGATACGCATTACGATGAGTATGCCCGCGCACTGAAATGGCAGCTCGTAGAAAGTAAGATCGTTAGCGATCATGAAATACAGGTGAGTCCCGACGATGTCAGAGAACAAATCATGAGCTATTTCCAGACACCCGGCGAGGTTGATGAGGAAACAAAAAAACGCCTGAACGATATTGCTGACAGCATCATGCAAAATCAGGAAGAGGCGAAACGTATCTACGACCAACTACTTGATACACGCATGCGTGACTTACTGAAATCAACCGTGAAACTGCAGAATAAAGAAGTCAGTTATGATGATTTTATTAAATTAGCAACTGAAACCAAATAAATATTTTCGAAATGAATCCCGACGAGTTTAAAAAATATGCGACCATGCACCGAGGTATCAGCGGTGTTACCCTCGACAATTACACTTCTGTTTATGGCAACTATATCTCCCCTACTATTATTGAGGAAAGGCAGATGAACATTGCTACCATGGATGTGTTTTCAAGGCTGATGATGGATCGCATCATCTTTCTTGGTGTTCCCATCAACGATTACGTTGCCAACATCATCCAGGCACAGTTGCTTTTCCTTGAGTCGTCAGACTCCGGGAAAGACATCCAGATCTACCTGAATACACCGGGCGGATCCGTATATGCGGGATTGGGCATTTACGATACCATGCAATACATTGCCCCTGATGTGGCGACGATATGTACAGGCATGGCAGCTTCCATGGGTGCTGTACTACTTTGTGCAGGTGCCAAGGGAAAACGTACCGCACTCAGCCACTCCAGGGTACTGATACACCAACCAATGGGTGGTGCTTCAGGACAGGCCTCCGATATCGAGATCACAGCCAGGGAGATCCAGAAATTGAAGAAAGAACTCTATGAGATCATTTCCAATCATTCAGGCCAGAAGTATCAGAAGGTCTGGGATGATGGCGACAGGGATTTCTGGATGACATCGGAAGAAGCAAAGAAATACGGTATGATCGACGAGGTACTGGTGAAGAACAAAAAGTGATGATCACCGTATAAGGTTCTTATATTGTAATTTAATATGGCTAAAGAAACAGACAGATGCTCATTTTGCGGTAGGATCAAAGCAGAAACCAATGTATTGATCGCAGGCCTGGAAGGTCATATTTGCGACTTATGTGTTGAACAGGCTCAGGCAATTATCCGGGAGGAAACGTCGACGAAGCACGAACTTCGCCTGGGTGACATCAAACTTCTGAAACCAGCTGAGATCAAGAAATACCTCGATCAGTACGTAATCGGCCAGGAAGAGGCAAAACGTGTGCTCTCTGTTGCTGTATATAATCACTACAAAAGAATCACCCAGCCCCCGTCAAAGAGTGATGAAGAAGAGATTGAGATCGAAAAGTCCAATGTCATCATCGTTGGTGAAACAGGCACAGGAAAGACCTTACTTGCCAGGACCATTGCCCGCATGCTTCACGTGCCCTTCTGTATTGCCGATGCAACTGTGCTGACAGAAGCAGGATATGTAGGTGAAGATGTAGAAAGTATTTTATCGAGGCTGTTGCAAGCTGCCGATTATAATGTGGCTGCGGCAGAAAAGGGTATTATCTTTATCGACGAGATAGACAAGATCGCCCGTAAAAGCGATAACCCCAGCATCACGCGCGATGTTTCAGGTGAGGGAGTGCAGCAAGCATTGCTGAAACTCCTCGAAGGTGCAGAGATCAATGTACCGCCACAGGGTGGCAGGAAGCATCCTGAGCAAAAGATGATACAGGTGAACACACGTGATATCCTGTTCATTGCAGGCGGTGCTTTTAACTCCATCGACAAGATCATTGGATCCAGGCTGCAAACGAATATGATCGGGTATAACTTCGATAAAGAGAAAGACCAGATCGATAAGGAAAATATCCTGCAGTACATCTCCCCGGGAGACCTGAAGGATTTTGGACTGATCCCTGAGATCGTAGGACGCCTTCCAATATTTACTTTTCTGAATCCGCTCGACAAGGAGGCCCTCAGGCGTATCCTCACTGAACCCAAGAATTCGCTGATCAAACAATTTTCAAAACTGTTCGCCATGGATAAGATCAACTTATCCTTCGAAGAGGATGCCCTCATCTATATCGTCGAGAAATCGGAAGAGTTTAAACTCGGCGCCCGTGGCTTACGGTCTATCATGGAAGCCATACTGATTGATGCCATGTTTGATCTGCCTTCTACCGGCGATGCTTCCGATCTGCGCGTAACCCTTGAATATGCACAGAGTAAGTTCAAGAAATCGAACATCTCCCGTCTGAAAGTTGCATAAGCAACTGAACAATTTCCAATCTTCTTCTGTATCTTTATCATATCCAACGGCACGATAATTGCCTTGACCATTTATGATGAAGCACTTTTTGCTTTCCTGCATATTGTTCCTTTTCCTTTTCCCACTCCTTGCACAGGAGGAGAAAAAAGAAAGAATCGTGGTATATGCTACCATGCTCGATGGCGATACCATCCCGGTGATCATGCTACCCGAATTAAAGATATTTTCCTTCAAGCCTTATGAAAGCAAGCGTCAAGCCCGTAAGATGACCCGCCTGATCAAAAATGTTAAGCGGGTGTACCCATATGCCATGCTGGCTGGGATCAAGCTCAAAGAATATGAGGAAATTCTCGCCGGGGTGGAAGATAAAAAAGTTCGGAAGAAGATCATGAAGCAGGCTGAAGATGAGCTTGATGCCGAATTCGGTGCCGACCTGCGCGACTTCACCTTCTCACAGGGCAAGATCCTCATCAAACTGGTCTACCGTGAAACCGGTTCATCATCGTACGAGCTGGTGGCTGAACTCAGGGGCAAGTTCAGGGCTTTCTTCTGGCAAACCTTCGCCAGGATATTCGGCTTCAACCTGAAAGACGGATATGATCCCGAAGGAGAAGATAAAGAGATCGAGTTTATTGTACAGATGATAGAAGCAGGACAGCTGTAGAAGAACGAGGAACCATGGAACAGTGAAACAGTGAAACA
>JAOZTN010000039.1:20495-25477 GCA_029942245.1 Bacteroidales bacterium
AACAGTGAAACAGTGAAACAATAACACTATTTCCCGCGACCCTGGAGGACGATAAGTGCGGTGTAGATCATAATCTTGAAGTCCATGGCCAGGGACATATTCTCAATGTAAAGGAGGTCATACTTCAGGCGTTCGACCATCTCATCCACATTAGAGGCGTAACCATATTTTACCTGTCCCCACGAAGTGATGCCGGGCTTAACTTTTTGCATAAGGCGGTAATGCGGGGCTACCTCGACAATCTTGTCGATGTAGTACTGCCTTTCAGGGCGGGGGCCAACAAGCGACATATCACCTTTAAGCACTGTATAAAACTGGGGTGTTTCATCCAGCCTGACTTTCCGCAGAAATTTACCGAAGCGGGTGATCCTTGGATCATTATCAGATGAAAGCTGGGGGCCTGCACTTTCCGCATCTTTGTACATGGTCCTGAATTTATGCATATAAAAAGGCACTCCATTCAGGCCTACACGCTGCTGAGAGTAAAGAATAGGGCCGCGCGATGACAGCATCACTCCGACACCTACAAAAATATATACCGGGATAAGGATGACCATGGCCAGCAAGGAGGCCAGTATGTCGATGATCCTTTTTGCTGACTGCTGCCATGCCGGCATAAGGTCAGGCGTGATCTGAATCAAAGGTGTATGAAACACCGAGGTCATCTTAACGGTGCCGAGCAGGATATCCTGCATGTCGGGGATCACCTTGATCACCACATTCATATCTTCCAGCAAAGTGATGATCTTTTCAATGGTACTCCGCTCCGTACGTTCAATAGCAATGATCACTTCTTCTACCTGCCGTTCCCTGATGATCTTTCTCAGTTTATCATAACTGCCCAGGTGTGGCAGGTGTTTCCCAATCTTGTATTCATCGTAATCGAAAACATTCACAAAACCGATGAACTTGTTCCCTGATGATTTTTCCTGGGCTTCTATATCATTATAGATCGCTATGGCATTGCCATTGCTGCCGACAATAACCGTGCTAAATCCGATGCGTTTTTTGTGAATTTTCCGTACCGTAATGGTCGTCAGGATAAGACGGAAGGAATAAGTGAAAAAGAATTGCAGTCCGAATAAGGTCAGGAACGACTGGTAATACGAATGGTATGTGGCGATCTGGTCATCGAGGATAAGTACGAAGAAGATGAACGTTACGCCAATAAGTGTGATCAGAAATGTTTGCCCTAATTCCTTTAAGCGGGATTTTCGGTAGATCTTCCTGTAGGTACCAATCAATGTATAAAGGATCAACCAGAATACCGGGACAACAACAATACCTATATAGAAGTTAGGGTCGTGAAAGATCAGTTCCAACTCCTTAAAGGTGTAAACGTCAAAGGAATACTTTCTAAAAAAGAAAAAGAGGCTCCAGGCTATGGCTGCTGATAAAATATCAAAGATCACATACTTAAATACCTGCAGGCCTTTGTTCATGTCCTATTGTTTACGGTGAATAAGTTTAACATTATCTATCAATACCCTGGGTTCATCCACGGCGGCTTCCTTATAAGAACCAAAAAAGATGTTGAAGTCGATGGCCCCTACCTGTGAACTGACACCGGGAGTGAGGTTGACATAGATCTTTTTCCATACGGAAGTGGGGTTCATATTGAGTACAGGATGTTGTATGATCTGGGCTTGTTCACGGGCATAAAACCCTGTAGTGAAATAGTTGTTGTTCTTATAATCAAACTCCAGGAAAACAGACTCCCCTACTTTGGGAAGTACAAAGCCATCGTCATTACCAACATTCGTAGCCACATCGATGAGATATTTTTCTTCGCTCAGGATCATCAGTCCTGAATACTTGCTGAAATCAGCAAGAAATGCTTCCGGGTCATTGGCCGGTTCGGTTCGTGTGATATCTGTACGGCTTTTGCTTGTACTGTCGAGGGACAGGCTCGGGTCTTCAAAATCTTCCATCCACACAAACTTCAGGTTCGTATAATAGCCTGTCGTCATGGTATAGGGAACATATTCATTCCCAGTGAAAAGGGTATCGTGGTTCAGGTTGACCTCCTCCCCCTCCACAAGCATAACTTCCTGGACAACAGGCTTATAAAAGGGATAGGGCGAGCGCAGGGCGGCTATACCATTGAGTTCTATTCCGGGATCCACCCTGACTTCTGTCATGCCATTGGCAAGGACAGGAAACACAGCAGGAAGCTCATACGCCCCAATAGCTACATTATTAATATATACCCAGGCATCCGTAATATTGGAAGTCGGGGCGCCTTCCTCTTCATAATTGGTTTCTATAATAATGGAATCTATCCTGATGTACGCAGGGATAGTTTGGTCGCCTTTAAATTTCTGACAAGATGAAAACGGGGATACAAAAAGAAGGGTAAGTAAAGAGAATACAAAAAAGCGTAAACTTTTATAGTACATGCAGGGTTCTTTTATGTAATCGGCTTTAGTATTATTCAACGTTCCGTAGGCTTCAATATTGTATCATCAAAAGGGTGATAAACAATTTAGATTTGTTGTAAATTATAGGTTGCTCGGGTTCATACTCAACTTCTCTATGATCTTATGTGCAACGTCGAGTGCATGATAGCCGTCATTGATGGTTACAGGCGGAACTGTATCGTTGACAATGGCATCATGAAAAGTTTCCAGTTCTTCTTTGATGGCATTCGATGCTTCCACCTCCGGCTTGTCAAAAATGATCTGTTTGGGAGCCTTGCCCTCACCCAGTTCCATGATCACAGCATATGGATCGGCCTTTTCAGGATCGATATCTTTCATTCTGAGTATTTCTGCTTCCTTTTCGAGGAAATCAACTGCGATATAAGCATCGCGCTGGAAAAATCGTGACTTGCGCATGTTCTTCATCGATATGCGACTGGCAGTAAGGTTGGCCACACATCCATTGTTAAACTCTATCCTTGCATTTGCAATGTCGGGCGTATCGCTCACCACAGAAACACCGCTTGCGCTGATACGATGAATATCTGACTTCACAACACTGAGTACGATGTCGATGTCGTGAATCATGAGGTCAAGAACCACTGGAACATCTGTTCCACGCGGATTGAATTGTGCCAGACGATGTGTTTCGATGAACATCGGCTGATCAAAGTATGGCTGGGCCGCGATAAATGCAGGATTAAAGCGTTCAACATGGCCTACCTGCACTTTGATGTTAGCCTCCTCAGAGAGGGCTATGAGCTTGCGGGCCTCATCAAGGGTGTTAACGACAGGTTTCTCAATAAAGACATGACGCGTCTTTCTCAGAGCTTCTGATGCACAATCGAAATGAGATATGGTCGGGGTGACAATATCCACCACCTCAACATCTTCGATGAGAGCCGAAACACTATCGTAGCGTTTGATTCCAAATTCCTTTTCAACCCTGGAAGAATTCTCATCATCAGGGTCATAAAAGCCTATAAGTTCGTAATTGCTGATCTGCTGAATGCATTTGATATGAATCTTGCCTAAATGCCCGGCTCCGAGTACACCTATTTTTAACATGCTATAATTTTTTTTGCAAATGTAATTTTTTTCGCCGTACCCCAAGGATGAATTTATTATTTTCGCACATGATGATCGATTCCTATAAACATAAAGGATTACGCAAGCAGCTGGTTGAGCAGATCAGGGTAAAAGGAATTACTGATGATGGCGTGATGGAGGCTATTAACAAGATCCCCCGTCACCTCTTCCTCGACTCCTCTTTTCTTGAGTTCGCATACCAGGATAAACCCTTCCCCATTGGGTCTGGTCAAACCATCTCACAACCCTATACCGTTGCTTTCCAGAGTGAGCTCTGTGAAGTTAAAGCCGGAGATAAAGTACTTGAGATTGGTACAGGATCGGGTTACCAGGCCTGTGTGCTTGAAGAATTGGGAGCAAAGGTCTTTACTGTTGAAAGACAAAAAAAGCTTTACCTCAGATCCAAGAAGTTCCTGAAAGAGCTTGGATACAAAGCCAAGGTATTTTATGGTGATGGATATAAAGGTTTACCTGCTTTTGCTCCTTTCGACAAGATCCTGATTACTGCAGGAGCGCCTGAATTGCCGGAAAACCTGGCTGATCAGGTCAAGGAAGGAGGAATGATCATAGTACCTTTAGGCAAAGGGGAAGTTCAGATGATGATGCGGTACATTAAAAATGCAGATGGCAGTCTGCGCGAAGAAAACCATGGAACTTTTCGTTTTGTCCCCTTATTAAAAGAGCTGGCCGATGATTAAAAGCGGACGTCTGATCCTTCTTTCGTACCTTATGGTTCTCATGTCTGTCACGGGACTATCTGCACAAGACCTCAGACAGGCCGGGCCGGCAGGGACAAAGATCATTTTTCAGACAGACAAAAATATTATTCCCTGCAAGTGGCGGAACAAGAAGACCCGGCCGGAATATAGCTTCATCCGTGCTGATGATATCCCACATACACTGGAGATCCTGAACACCTCACTTGGCAAATATCCCCCCCTGGTCCTGAAAAAAAACCTGAAGCGCATATATGTGCTCAAAAAACTCTACTTTTTCGGCCTCGAATATGGTGGCACATATTACAAGAAAGAGATATTCCTGACCAATAACGGCAAAGAAAGCGGTTATACCGACCAGTATATTGAAGGTACCTTTCATCACGAGTTTTCCAGCGTACTGATCAAGCGCTACGGCCGTTTTCTCAACACCGAAGGATGGCTGGAGGCTAATCCTGATGGTTTTTCATATGGCGATGGTGGCGTGGAAGCCCTCCGTAAAAACACTACCGGGTTAAAATTGGATACAGCGCTATTCGATAAGGGCTTCCTCAATGAATATTCGCTTTCATCTTTCGAGGAGGACCTGAACTGCTATGCAGAATATATTTTCAGAAACGATCCCGGTTTCTGGCAGGCCTGGGAACTCAGTGAGGCTATCAGGAGGAAGACAGCCATCCTGATCTCATTCTATCACCGCATCGATCCTGTTTTCTCGCAGGAGTATTTCAAAAGACTTTAGGGGGAATATTTCGAC
>JAOZTN010000040.1:0-25128 GCA_029942245.1 Bacteroidales bacterium
TACTTCAGACACTCTATGCCCTGGTAAAAGCTACAGCAACAACACTAATCCTAACCCCCTTCACCTTGAGAAGGCAATGAGCACAGGCCTCAATGGTAGCCCCGGTAGTGATAACATCATCGACGAGAAGTATGTGTTTATTTTCGATGAGGCCTTCGTTTTTAAGTGCAAAGATGCTCTCAACATTTTCCCAGCGTTCATATTTCGTTTTGCGTGTCTGGGTACCTGAAAATGACTTCCTGTAAAGGATAGAAGCCTGAAGGTCGGCATTTACTTTTGATTTTATGCCCCTGGCAATTATTTCACTCTGGTTAAAACCTCTTTTCTTTTGCTTACGGGGATGCAGGGGAACGGGTATGATCATCGATATATCTTCGTGCCCGGGACATTTTATGATCTCATTGCCCAGCTCCTCCCCAAGAAAAAGGCCAATATCCTTAAAACCCCTGTATTTGAACTTATGTATCAGCTTCTGGATGGCATTTCCCTTATTATACAGAAATCCGGTAATCACTATTGTTGTTGGTACCCGTCCCCAGAAGACCTGTGCTGCCGGATTACGAGGATCGCCGGAAAACCTGGCATAGGGCAGGTGGTGTCTGCACTTCATGCAAAGAATATATTCATGCTTAAACAGGCTTTTACCACACACCTGGCAAATATTGGGATATACCAGCGAAAGAAAATCCATAAGGAGGCTCATACATACAGCTCTTTATAACTTAATACCCAATTTCCAGATTTGTCCTGATAAAAAAGCTAATTTTGAACATTATTACCTTGAATATGGCCGATAATTCCCTGATCAGTATAGATAATCTTTCCGTCGATTTTAAAACCGAATCGGGTATTATCAATGCTGTTAACAATATCAGCTTCTCGGCCGAAAGGGGAACCACTACAGGTATTGTAGGTGAATCAGGATCAGGGAAATCTGTCACTGCTTTATCCATTATGGGGCTGGTGCCATCCCCCCCGGGCTTCCTGCGTTCCGGTAGCATTATGTTTAATGAACAGGAGGATCTTTTGAAGCTTCCGGAAAGCCGCATGCGAAAGATCAGGGGTAATGAGATTGGGATGATCTTTCAGGAACCCATGACATCGCTCAATCCCGTATTTACCTGTGGAAACCAGATCACGGAGGTGATCAGGCAGCACCGTGCTGTGTCACAAAAAGCGGCCAGAAAGTCATGTCTCGACCTTTTTCATGAAGTCAGGTTGCCCCGCCCGAAGGAGATCCTTTCCTCATACCCCCATCAGCTGTCGGGCGGACAAAAGCAGCGCGTTATGATCGCCATGGCCATCTCCTGCCAACCTCAACTGCTTATCGCCGACGAACCAACAACAGCTCTGGATGTTACCGTGCAGAAAGAAATTCTCAGGCTCTTACTCGACCTTCAGCAGCAACACGGGATGGGCATATTGTTTATTACTCATGATCTGGGAGTCGTTCTCGATATCGCCGATCAGGTGGTGGTCATGTATAAGGGTGAAATTGTTGAATCGGGCAAAACCTCACAGGTTTTTCACCGGCCTGAACATGCGTATACCAAGGGCTTGCTGGCCTGCAGGCCCCCACTCGACAAACGTCCTCCCAAACTGCTAACAGTAAAGGACTTTATCGATGGGGAGCAAGATACTGCAGATACCCTATCGGCTAAACAGATAAATGGTTTTGAACAGGAAAGAAAAGTCCATCAAAAAGAAATTTATGCAAAAAGCCCTATTCTGAAAACAGAAGGACTTTCTATATGGTTCCCACTAAAAAAGAGCATCCTGGGAAAACACCGCACATATGTTAAGGCCGTAGACGACATTAGCCTGGAAGTGTATCCCGGCGAAACCCTGGGGCTGGTCGGCGAATCAGGCTGCGGAAAAACCACCCTCGGAAGGACCATCATTAAATTGATCGAACAGACCTCCGGAAGTATTATCTACCAGGGAAAAGATATCAGCCAAATCAACGGAAAAGACCTCAGAAACATCCGGAAAAAAGTACAGATCATTTTCCAGGATCCATATTCATCACTGAATCCACGTCTTACGATTGGTTCTGCTATTGGTGAGCCCTTTATCGTACATGGAATCAGCCAGCATAAAAAAGACAGGGATAAAAGGGTTGCCGAGCTGCTTGAACAGGTTGGACTCGACCCGTATTATGCCGGAAGATACCCCCATGAATTATCCGGCGGACAAAGACAAAGGGTTTGTATTGCCAGGGCATTGGCCGTAAAACCCGAATTTATCGTTTGCGACGAATCTGTGTCTGCACTCGATGTATCCGTCCAGGCCCAGGTGCTCAACCTCCTGAACAGGCTGAAAAAAGAAATGAACCTCACCTATATCTTCATCTCCCACGATTTATCAGTGGTACGATATATGTCGGACAGGATGGCGGTGATGCAAAACGGAAAAATAGTTGAAATGGGAGATGCCGATGAGCTATATTTAAACCCGAAAACAGAATATACCAAAGAATTGATCCGGGCCATTCCCGGTACCGGAAAATAGAAAACAATATGACAAAAAAATTTAACAAAAAACGAAACCGCGGAGCCAAGAACCTGCTGCGCGATAACATCCTGAGCATTTTTACCGCTGACCCCGTCAGGCTCTTCAACTACAAGCAGGTATCTGCTAAATTAACTATTAAGGATAAGGCCGGGAGAAACCTTGTTAACACCATAATGGCGGAGTTGCTTCATGAGGAGGTAATACAGGAGCTCAGGCCCGGAAAATTCAAGCTGAATCCGGCATGGGCCAGGGAACAACAGAGTTTTTCCAATACCATCACCGGTGTGGTTGACATGAAAAATACCGGCAAGGCTTATATTACACCGGAAGATGATAGCGATGATATATTTATTGCACCCAATAATACGTATCACGCCCTGCACGGAGATGTTGTTCAGGTGAGGCTATTCCCTAAACGAAAGGACAAAAAGCCCGAAGGGCGTATCGTAAATATCGAAAAAAGGGCAAGAGAGCAATTTGTCGGTATTATAGAGATATCCAAAAAGTTTGCATTCCTGATCCCCGACAGCAGGCATATGCCTGTGGATATATTCATCCCTCTCGACAGTCTGAAGGATGCTAAAAACGGCCAAAAAGCACTGGCACGCATTACCGAATGGCCCGAACATTCCAAGAATCCCTTTGGGGAGATCACCGATGTACTTGGAAACCCCGGTGAGCACAATGTGGAAATGCAGTCTATCCTTGCCGAGCATGATTTCCCTTTGGGATTTCCTGCACACGTAGAAAAGGCAGCTGAAAACATTCCATCGAAAATATCGGCAGAAGAATATAAAAAGCGTAAAGATTTCAGGAAAATATGGACCATCACTATCGACCCCGAAGATGCCAAAGACTTTGATGATGCACTTTCTCTGAAAAAACTGGATTCAGGAAATTGGGAAGTCGGTGTGCATATCGCGGATGTTAGCCATTATGTGAAGCCCGGGGGCCAGCTGGATGAAGAAGCATACAAAAGGGCAACTTCAGTTTACCTTGTCGACAGGGTGATTCCTATGCTGCCGGAAAAACTCTCCAATAATGTTTGCTCACTGAACGCAAATGAAGATAAGCTATGCTTCTCTGCTGTATTCGAATTAGATAAAGAAGCCGGGGTGATCAAACAATGGTTTGGGCGCACCGTAATCAATTCCGACAGGCGGTTTAACTATGACGAGGTGCAGGAGGTTATAGAAAATGGCAAGGGTGAGTTTTCAGATGAAATACTTACACTTCACGGACTTGCTTCAAAATTAAGGGATGAACGCTTTAAAAACGGAGCCATCAATTTTGCCACCCAGGAAGTAAAATTCAAGCTGGACGAAGAGGGTACTCCACTCAGCGTATATATCAAAGAACAAAAAGATTCGAACAGGCTTATTGAAGACTTTATGTTGCTTGCAAACCGCAAGGTGGCGGAGCTGATCGGAAAGAAAAAAGGGGGCGAAAAACCAAAAACCTTTATTTACAGGATACACGATATCCCCAGCCCGGAAAAGCTGAATACTTTTATTGAATTCCTGGGCAAATTGGGATATTCCTTAAAGATCAACTCACAGGAAACCCTGGCAAAATCATTTAATGATCTCTTTAAACAGATTGCCGGCAAAGGTGAAGAGAATATGATAGAAACCATTGCTATTCGCACTATGTCAAAGGCTGAATATTCTACTGAAAATATTGGACATTACGGGCTTGCATTTGAATATTACACTCACTTTACTTCCCCTATCCGACGTTACCCCGACCTCATCGTTCATCGCCTGCTCGAGCATTACCTGGAAGGCGGATCTTCGGTAAGCAAAGAAGTTTATGAAGACAAATGTGTTCACTGTTCCCTCCAGGAGCGTAGCGCCATACAGGCTGAACGTGAATCCGTTAAGTATAAACAAGCAGAATTCCTGCTGGATAAGATCGGGCAAGAATTTGATGGACTTATCTCCGGGGTCAGCAAGTGGGGGATATATGTTGAGATCGTCGGGAATAAATGCGAAGGAATGGTGCGTCTTCAGGATCTGGAAGACGACTTTTATTACCTGGATGAAGACAATTACCAGGTAATCGGCTCACGCCACGGGCAGCAGTATAAATTAGGTGATCAGGTGAGTATCCGTGTCAAAAAGATAGATCTCAGCAGAAAGCAGATGGATTTTGAAATGCTGATATGAGGTACGGGATTGGGGTGATGAGGTGCGGGGAGGATTTCCGGTTACTGGATCACATTCTGGTAAATATACTAGCTCTTATTTCTTAAGTGACAAGCCAAGGATTGCAGAGACAATTGGCGTAAACACAAATCCGATGAAGAAGGTCCATTCCTCACCCAGCCTGCTTTTCTTGCCAATTCTTTCGGATACGATCAGGGCGCCGGCATACCAGACTGTGAAAACGATAAAAAAGATCAGTTCCTGCATCTTAGTAGAAATAAATGAATAAGTAAATCAGTGGGATCAGTATGCCCAGTACTGTTAGCCAGGCTCCCCTGCCGGTGATGCCTTTCTTTCCTCTCACAAGGAATAACCCTGTGATGGCAAGGGCGATTAGGGCTCCGGCATAAAGGTCGGAAAACCAGGTCCAGTATTTAATAGGATTATAATGTAAATAGTTCATTTCCCTGAACATCGGACGTCGCTTGCTTTTTTCTATCAATCCTTTTCCTGAATTCAGGTTCACATAAACAACCCCGTTTTTAAGAAAGATCTTGAGTCCGTTTTCGCTGGGAAAGTAGTGATTTTTGTAGTTCTTTCGCTCACCGTTCTCTTCCAGCATTGCCAGTATATCATCTTTTTCCGACTGATGATCAATATTGGTTTGAATATCACTCGCTGTGATCACATAATTGGGGTTCCAGTCATTGAGATGATTGATAGCGATACCTGAAATGGCATATACCAGGGTAACCCCGAAAAAAAGGTATCCGAAATCACGGTGGATCACCCTGAACCATTTTCTCCATTTTAATTTTGCCATATGCTTGTATATCAAATGAAGGGATCAATATTATTTACCATAATTATTGATCCCTTCGCAAATTCTTACGGAAGAATTAATGCTTTATCAGCTATTTTTCTTCAGGTGTATTTTCAACCACGGCGTATTTGATGCATTTCAATGAATACTGTGGTTTGTGGTAGTAGTTTTCGTGCTCTGCATCTTCTTCATGCCCTTCTTCTTCTCCTTCGGCATGTTTTCCTTCTCCAACTACTTCAGCTTCGATCTCTTCTACGATTCCAACAACTTTAATGTCTGAACCTTCGAGTTCTGGATCAAACGCAGCTGTTTCATCGGTGGTAGTGATCTTGATCCTTACATCCGGATCATCGGCAGTAATAAACATTTTCTGCCCGCCATGTTTACAAACATGGATCACTGTTCCTTCGAGGATGACTTCTTTTCCAACAAAAGTTTCAGCCTTTTCGTCGAATTCAGCAAGTGATAATGCAACGGGTTTTTCGTCAACAACAACAACTTCCTCTTCAACAGTCTGTTCCTTTTGTTCAGCCTGCTGGTTTCCGCATGACCATACCATTACAGCAGCCACGAGAATCAATAATACGTTTTTAAGCATTTCTTTTTTGTTTTAATATTAGGTTCGCAAAATTAACAATTATTCATCATCTATGATGTTTTCGGGATTGATCTTTACCCCATCGTATTTCTTTTCTATTCCGTTCTCGAAGGTAATGACCAGAAATGGTGACCCGTCATAGTTATAGGTGACCCAATCGCCATGCTTCCGGCCCATGATATAATTTCCTTTGTCTTTATGTTTCCCGTTATCCCAGTACCACACATGTTCCCCATGCGGATTGTCCTCAATAAATTTCCCTTCAAATTTCAGGTCCCCATTGGCAAAGTATGACCTCCATTCTCCGTCGCGCATGCCTTCGATATACTCGCCTTCCTCCCTGTGATCACCCATTTCATAGGTCCAGCCTCCGTCTTCAAGACCTTTCCAGTAGGTTCCCTGAATGATAACTTTTCCAAGATTATCATATTCTGTCATCAAACCTTCGGCAAGTCCCTCCTTAAAGCCTTCTTTTCTTTGCAATATCCCTGATGAATAATACCAGTTCCATGCCCCCTCACAACGACCTATGCTGTCATAAACACCCTTCTGCTCAATCTCACCATTACGATGATAAAAGGTCCATAATCCTACCCTGAGGTCGGCATCATAATATCCTTCTCCCTTTAAGAGGCCATTATCAAAATACTCTTTCCAGGCGCCCATTTTCTCACCTTGTTCGGTAATGATCCCCTCACCGATAACAATCCCATTTTTATAGATAAATGATTTCTCCACCTCCCCTTCTTCTGTATATTCCCTCCAAACACCTTCCGGTTTATTTTCCTTGTTATAAGTGGCCTTTACTTTAACGTTTCCGTCAGGATAATATTCTCTTTTAACCTCCAGCTTTGAAAGTTCAGCAACAAACTCCTGCTTTTCACCATCCACATATTTATAGGCAAACAAAAGATTCCCATCGACATCGTATTCTTTATAATAACCATTACGTAATCCATGCTTATAAATGCACTCTAATTGCAGACTTCCGTCATCATAGAAATATTTCCAGTTCCCGTGTTTTTTGCCTTCACTATCGAATCTATTGATCCTTTCCCTGTTCGAAATAAAGCCTTTCTTATATGTGATCAATTGTGTGATCCTGCCATCTTCCGCATATTCTTTTGCTATCCCCTCTTCCAATCCATCAACATAAACCAGGGTCTTTTTTATTTGTCCGTCGGGATAATAATAAGTGGTGATACCCTGCTTCAGGTCGTCAATAAAATTTTCCTCTATTTTCTCCTTTTCCCTGTAAGTTATTCTGTTACCATTTTTATATCCTTTACTGTAGTTGATCTCCATCTTCAGTATCCCGCTTTCATCATAAAACTTCCAGGTGCTGTCGAGCAAATGGTTCAATCTGTTTCCTTCCGATAAAAGCACTCCTTCCTCGCTATAAGTTTTCCAGTACCCTTCAGGTTTACCGTCTTTTATCATCCCTTCACTACTCTTTTCTCCATTGGCATGATAAAACACCGTTAAGCCGTCAGGTAATCCTTCTTCCTGGGAATACATACCAGTAGTGATAAGAAATACTGAAATAAAAAGGATATATCTGAAGACTTTCATTTATTTGATAAGCTTAAGTTTCCTGGAAATATCAAGCATCTTGTTGATAGGTTTGATGGCCTGTTTTATGATATCCTTATCCAGGGTGATCTCCGGATATTCATTCAACATACACTTGTAAAGCTTTTCCATTGTATTTAATTTCATATATGGGCAGTCATTACAAGAACAGGTTTCATCTGTGGGTACAATGATAAATTCTTTCTCCGGAGAATTCTTTTTCATTTGATGAAGAATTCCTGTTTCAGTGGCCACAATATATTTTTTTGCATCATCGGATCCCGTAAAATTAAGCATGGCTGTAGTAGAACCTATAAAATCAGCTAACTCGAGTAGCTGCGCTTTACATTCAGGATGAGCCACCAACTTAGCATCAGGATGCTCTATTTTTAAATTGATGACGGCTTCCGTATTCAATACATCATGCACCTCACAGGTACCATCCCATAAAACCATATCCCTTCCGCTGATACTATTGATATATCCTCCCAGATTTTTATCCGGGGCAAAAATCATTTTTTGCTCTTTTTGAAAGGAATGAACTATTTCTTTTGCATTTCCGGAGGTACATATCACATCCGACATGGTCTTAATGGCAGCACTACAATTGATATAAGAAATGACTATATGATCCGCATATTTTTTTTTAAATGCAGCAAACTCCTTCGGAGGACAAGAGTCGGCCAGCGAGCAGCCGGCTTCAAGATCAGGTAATACCACCTTGGATGAAGGACTGAGTATCTTAGCAGTTTCAGCCATAAAATGTACGCCTGCAAATACGATCATGTCTGCATCAGCTTGAGCTGCCTGCTGCGCTAAGCCAAGGCTGTCGCCAACATAGTCGGCTATATCCTGGATCTCCGGTATCTGATAGTAATGGGCCAGAATGATAGCATTCTTTTCCTTTTTTAATTTAATAATTTCTTCCCTGTAATTCATATCGGCCGATCTTATCAACACTTATGTATTATTATAAAATTTTATATAAAACCCTATAATGTATATATCCTGTTAGTTCTATTGAAAACTTTTGATCTATTTTCTTGACTATTGAATTTATACAGTTTTACTAACAAATATACTATATATTATATTTCTTAATATTCTCAAAAATAATACTTTATAGAGTTATTGACAAATTAATACTTTAATATATTGTGAATATTTTATGTACGTTTTAATGGTGTTTAACTGTTAACTATACGTTGAATACTTGTTATAAAATGACGAAACTCTGGCTAATTTATTATTTCTTAATGAAAAATAGGACAAAGCAGTTTTCTATTAAAAGAAAATAACAATTTATGACCCTTACTAACAATGTATTGTTTATAAGAATGAAAACAGTTTTTAACAAATGGGTCAATCCTATTTAAACAGCTGTAAATTTAGCTAACTTTGTTAAAAAATTCGAATTATGTTCGATAAGCAGCAAATTCTTCCAATGGCCTGTGATCATGGTGGTTTCGAGATGAAAGAATTCTTGAAGATAAAACTTGGTAAATTGGGTTATCAGATAAAGGACATGGGAACATTATCTTCAGAAAGTGTTGATTATCCGGATATGATACATCCATTGGCAAAAGCTGTGAATGATGGAGAATTTATAATGGGCATCATCCTTTGTGGTAGCGGAAATGGTGCTCAGATGACAGCCAATAAGTATAAGAATGTACGTGCTGCACTTTGCTGGAGTCTCGAGCAGGCTCAATTAGCCAGGGAACATAATAATGCAAACATTCTTTCCTTACCCGGAAGATTTATCAGTCATGATCTTGCCATGGAAATGGCTTTAAAGTTTATAAATACTGAATTTGAGGGGGGAAGGCATCAACGCAGGGTAGAAAAAATTTCAAAGACCTTGAAGTAAAAGCAGATGGGAGAAATCCAAAAAAAGTTCATACAGGATGCCAATAAAAAGGCCTTTGATGCTGTGCATAGGAAGACTATTAAATACAATATGTCCCGTTATGATGCATCTGTATTAAAAGGAAAAGAACAATTTTGTGACCTTGACCTTGCCAAAACCAGGGCTGCCCACCTGAAGTACAAGATTCTCAACGACCTTGAAAAATACCTGATAGAATTTGAATCAAATTTTTCCCGCAGGGGAGGAAAAGTTATCTGGGCACAGGATGCAACAGAAGCGGTAAAAGAAATTCTGCGGATTAGCGAAAAGCATAAAGCTGTAAAGGTGGTCAAGTCCAAATCTATGACCACAGAGGAGATAGAGCTAAATGATGGCCTGGAGAGAAACAATATCAATTCAATAGAAACCGACCTGGGTGAATATATTGTACAGCTTGCAGGAGAAAAACCCTACCATATTGTGACTCCGGTCATGCATAAGTCGAAAGAGGATATTGCTGAGTTGTTCTGCAAGCTGTTCGATCTGGATAAGAACAGCAGCCCGGAAGAGATCATGGCATTTGTAAGGGAAAGGCTCAGGAAAGATTTTATTACAGCAGACATTGGTATTACAGGGAGTAATTTTCTGATTGCCGATACCGGATCTGTTGCCCTAACAGAAAATGAAGGAAACGGTATGCTGTCTATGTCATTTCCTAAAGTTCATATTGTTGTTGCCGGCATCGAAAAGCTCATCCCATCATTTACTGACCTTGAACTTTTCTGGCCACTACTGGGATCTTTTGGCACAGGACAGCATGTCACAGTGTATAACTCCATTATCAGTGGACCAAAGAAGGATAAGGAAAGTGATGGCCCGGAGGAGATGTATGTCGTGCTATTGAATAATAACAGGACAGAACTTCTGAAGAAAGAAAGACAAAGGATTGCTTTATCATGTATTCGCTGTGGGGCATGTTTGAATGCCTGCCCTGTTTATCGGAATATAGGTGGCCACACATACAATACGACCTATACAGGGCCTATTGGATCGGTTATCAGCCCCTTTATGAAAGGCATGAACAATTATAAACACCTGAGCTTTGCATCCAGCCTTTGTGGTGCATGCACCGAGGTTTGTCCGGTCAAGATACCATTGCATAATCTGCTGCTTTTAAACAGGCATGATTCGGTTAAAGAAGGGCATGTTTCCGGAAACGAGAAATGGACCATGAAGGGCATGAAAAAGATGATGATGAAGCGCAAATATATGGATATGGGAGGCTTCGGTGTACGCAATTATACTTTCAAAAAGTCCATAGGTAACAATTGGGGTCCGCGCAGGGAACTTCCACCCCTGGCAAAAAAATCCTTCAACACCCTCTGGAAAGAGAAATAGTAAAGTGTAAATTATTCTGGCATTAACTCCTCAAGCCTTTCCCTCAGCTCTTCCCCACTCAGATTTTTGGCAATAATAATACCATCAGGATCGATCAATACACTTGATGGGACAGAGCGTATTCCATATAATTTACCTGCAGCATTTCCCCATCCCTGAAGGTCTGAAACATGATTCCAGATAAGACCATCATCATGAATAGCCTGTATCCATTTTTCCCTGTCCTGGTCAAAAGATACCCCCAGGACATCGAATCCTTTTTCATGGAAATCGTTGTAACAGGCTACTATGTTAGGATTTTCAGCCCTGCATGGGCCACACCAGGCTGCCCAGAAATCAACAAGCAAATACTTGCCTTTACTCAATTCAGTCAGGTTTAGGTCAATATTATTGGTGTCTTTTTGTGAGAAGTCGAGCAAAGGCTGACCGATATCAACACGTTTTAGAACAATTACCCTGTCTGCCAGGAGTTTATAATCAGGCGATTCAGCAAGAGATAGATCAAAATTATTTATAACACTATCCAGTTCTGCTACTGTCCATGAATATGAATTTCCATAGGCAATATAAGGCGATGTAACATTGGTATTGTTCTTCAACACATATTCTTTAATGAAAGCTGTTTCTTCTTTATAGACCTCATCCATCACAAGCGAAAGACTGTCTTTTACTTCTACCAGGCCAGAGTCTCTTGCGATCCTGTATTCTGCGTAAATACTTCTCATTCTGTCATTATATACCGACAATTTCGCTTCAAATAATTCATATTGTTCATGTGCAGGAGAGCCGCTAATTGTGGTAGCCTCACGATCATCTTTAATTACTTCTACAACAATTTCACCGGCATCTAAGAACACAGGAACATATCTTTTAATGTTATCGATATTAACATATTGCATCTCCGGAAATGCAATCTCACCCTGCATATTAAAAGCTCCATCAATCATCACGGCAGAATCAAGTTTGATCCATTGGCCAGCAGCACGTTTTTGAAGATAGGCATATCCGTCAACAAGAGTATCGACACCTACTTTAAGGCTAAAATGTGTATCTTTTTTTTCAGTAGTACAGGAGGCTATAAATATTACAGCCAGCAGGGCATAAAACAGTTTTTTCATAGTTGTTGGGACTTAGGCGTTGTTAGTTATTAAGGTATAAATCTAGTAAAATTCATCAAGCTTTATCTTTCCTTCTGATAAAGAGGTACTCAACAAGCAAGACCAGTAAAAATGTTGAGAACGTACTTAGGAGAGCACGATACAGGGTTTGCGCGAATTCGTTGAAACGGAAAATTTCAAGGAAGAAAAACAGCAGGTGGTGAAGTAAAATAAGGATGAGGGAATACAAAAAGAACCATCTGAATCCCATATCTTTTATTCCCGGTGCCATTCCCGGCTCAAGACCCTTGCTGCCGGAGATAAGCCGGATCAGGCCCGGCCTGCAAAAGGCCATAAATACAGAGGCAGCAGTATGCATTCCGGGGGTATGCGCAAAAATATCAATGGTAAATCCAAGGACAAAGGAAGATGTCAGCAATAACCACCCAGGGGTTTCAAAAGGCAGCAGAAGGATAAATAATACATACAGGTAAGGATTGATATAGCCGTTGACACTAATATTGTTCAACACGAAAACCTGGATCAAAACCAGTACGATAAAGCGAACGGTATTTCTGACAATAATATTATTCATCCTTTAATTGCATATTCAAACTGTCCAGTTCTGTTGAAGCATTATTCTTCGTCACATTGACAAAATGCAGACTGTTAAAATCTGTTGAAAATTCTATTTCTGCTCTGTTAAGATTTCCCCCTGTAAATACCTTGTTACCAATCACTCCTATCATAAGGTCGCCTGGAAAAACGAATGAGTAACCACTGGTAACAACAGTATCTCCGGGTTTTGGAATAATGTGAGTGGGTATATCCTCAACGATCCCGGTACGGGGGCTGAGACCATCCCAACTTACATTCACCATCTGTCCGTTATTTTTCAGGCGGGCACTTATTTTAGTATCCTTGTGGAGTAACGACATGGCAGTTGCATAGTGACTGGATATCTCTACAATGATCCCTGCTATCCCCTGCGGGGAGATGAGACCCATCTCTTTTTCAATGCCATCCAGGCGCCCCCTATTTATCATAATGAAATTATTGCGTCCCCGCGTTGTATTGCTGATCACCCTGGCGGGAATGAAAGCATATGTCGTGTCGGGTTGGGAGATGGCACTATAAGGAAATACGGTGCTCTTCTGCAACAGTTCGTGCAGCCTTGCGTTTTCGGCATTCAGCTGTTCATTGGCTTCTTTCAGGAAGAAGTAATCACCTATTGATGTAAATGCATCCTGAAAGGATCCTGTGATGGCGTTGGTAGAATTAATGATCCTTGACCCCTGAAAACTATTGTGATTGATAAGAAGGATAATGGCAACCAGCTCAAGAAAAATAAACAGGAAGAAGAACGACTGTTTTTTCAGAAAGATAAACAGATACTTCATGGCTTTGCCATTTCCGGGTTAACAATTAAAGTTTTTGGCTGTCAGGATATTCCGACTGGCCACCTATTTGATAAGGAATGTAAACTTGTCAAAGTTCTTTAGCGCGATACCTGTTCCCCTGGCTACAGCCCTTAATGGGTCTTCTGCAACATGGATCGGAAGCTTTGTTTTGAGATGGAGCCTCTTGTCGAGCCCCCTCAGCATTGAACCTCCTCCTGCCAGGTAAATACCTGTACGGTAAATATCGGCGGAAAGCTCCGGCGGGGTCATCTCTAGTGCGTTTAATACCGCCGCCTCGATCTTCGATATCGATTTATCGAGCGCATTAGCGATCTCAGCATAATTCACAGTAATCTCCTTCGGAATCCCTGTAAGCATATCCCTGCCATGTACGGGATGGTCTTCAGGAGGATTTTCGAGGTCGGTAATGGCTGCCCCTACTTCAATCTTGATCCTTTCAGCCGTCCTTTCCCCTATTTTGATGTTATGCTGCTTCCGCATATACTCCTGTATATCGTAAGTAAAATCGTCACCGGCGACCCTGATCGACTTATTGTTCACAATCCCACCCAGGGCGATAACGGCGATCTCACTGGTGCCACCACCAATATCGATCACCATATTTCCGGTTGGCTCAAGCACGTCGATCCCGATCCCGATAGCAGCAGCCATGGGCTCATGTATCAGTTTAACTTCTTTAGCACCTGCCTGCTCGGCGGAATCTTTTACTGCACGCTCTTCTACCTCAGTAATACCAGAAGGGATACAGATCACCATTTTCAATGCAGGGGGAAACATGGTTTTCCTGGGAAAGATCATTTTGATCAACTCCCGTATCATATATTCCGCAGATTGAAAATCAGCGATAACACCATCACGCAAAGGCCGGATGGTTTTAATATTTTCATGTGTCTTTCCATGCATCATCATGGCTCGTTTTCCAACAGCAATGATCTTGCCTGTATTTCTTTCTATCGCTACAATCGACGGTTCGTCAACAACAACCTTATCGTTATAGATGATGATGGTATTGGCCGTTCCAAGGTCGATAGCTATTTCTTTGGTAAACAATGAGAAAAGTCCCATATCCTATTAGTATTAATGTTTAAAATGTCGGATTCCTGTAAACACCATTGCTATTTTATGTTCATTGCAATAGTCGATAGAATCCTGATCCCTGACCGATCCCCCGGGCTGGATCACTGCCGTGATACCTGCTTTATCAGCAATCTCGACAGAGTCGGCAAAAGGGAAAAATGCATCTGATGCCATCACGGCACCATGCAGGTCGAAACCAAATTCCCCGGCCTTGGCAATAGCCTGCTTCAACGCATCGACCCTGGATGTTTGTCCCACCCCACTGGCAATCAACTGTTTGTTTTTTACAAGGACAATGGCATTCGATTTCGTATGCTTTACCAGCTTGTTTGCAAACAGCAAATCTTTGGTTTCAGCTTCAACAGGAAGCTTTTGAGTGGCCGCCTGAAGATCGCCTTCACTTTCGGTATTCATGTCCTTTTCCTGAACAATAATTCCATTGAGCAGTGACCGGAATATCTTTAACGGTAGTTTGCCCTCTTTTCTTGTCAGGATAATCCTGTTCTTTTTACTTTTTAGTGTGTGCAGCGCATCTTCGTCATAGCCGGGAGCCAGGATGATCTCAAAGAATAATTTATTGATCTCTTCAGCTGTGGCTCCGTCAATATTTTTATTGCATACCAGTACGCCGCCAAAAGCAGAGACGGAATCACCCGCCAGGGCATCCTTCCAGGCGTCGAGCAATAAAGGCCTGCTTGCAATACCACAGGCATTATTATGCTTCAGGATGGCAAAAGTCGTTTCATCAAACTCATCGATCAGGTTAATGGCTGCATCCAGGTCACCCAGATTATTATACGAAATGGCTTTACCGTGTAATTGTTCGAAAACCTGATCAATTTTTCCAAAAAATGTACCCTGCTGATGAGGATTTTCACCATAGCGCAAAGGCACTGATTCACGATAGCTTATCTTAAATGCATCATCACCTTCGGAAAAGTAATTATATATGGCCGTATCGTAATGAGAAGAAATATTAAAAGCATATCCGGCGAAGCGCCTTCTGTCTTCCAGGTCTGCACTTCCCCCATTATCTTTTAGAAGCTGAAACAACTCATTATAATAATCCATGGCAGGAACGATGAGCACATCTTTAAAATTTTTGGCGGCAGCCCTGATCAGTGATATGCCTCCGATATCGATCTTTTCAATGACCTCAGCCTCATCTTGAGTGGCGGCCACGGTTTCCTCAAAAGGATATAGGTCAACAATAACCAGGTCGATCTCCGGAATATCATATTCGATAAAATGTGCCTGGTCGAGTTCGTGTTCCCTCCTACCCAGGATTCCACCAAACACCTTGGGGTGTAGAGTTTTAACCCTTCCGCCGAGTATAGATGGATATGAGGTCAGGGATTCAACGGTTATAGCTTTGATTCCTAGTTCATTAATAAAATTATAGGTTCCACCGGTGGAGATGATCTCTACCCCAAAATTATTGAGCAGGGCAAGGATTTCTTCCAGCCCTTTTTTATGATAAACCGATATGAGTGCCCGTTTAATTTTTTTCACTAAAAGATGATTTCGGTAATGTACTGCGAAGTCCGCAAACCCCAAATTTAGTGCATATTTTTAAATATATTGCATAACTTTACATTTTGTTTGATCCTCCGATAGTATGATCTTTTTTAAACTCTTACGGGAAAGTTATGTTTTTGCCATCCATGAATTGATGGTAAATAAAACAAGGACTATTCTAACTCTTCTGGGCCTGACTATCGGCATTTTTACCATCATCAGCGTACTAACTGTCTTCGATTCTCTTGAGCGCTCCATGCGAAAAGGCATCGAATCTCTGGGCAGCAATGTGGTTTTTATTCAGAAATGGCCCTGGGCCATGGGAGGCAATAATTATCCCTGGTGGAAATACTATCAGCGCCCGGAGCCCACCATGAAGGATCTGAGAGAGATACAAAAAAGAAGCACCGCAGCCGAAGGTGCGGCTATGTTTATTGATGTTTCAAGGACTGTTCACTATTTAAGCAACAGGGTTGAAGATGTCAATGTGATGGCTATTACGCATGATTTTGGTAAGATCATGCCCATGGAGATCGCAGGCGGCAGATATTTCACCCCAATTGAGTCGAATAGTGGCAAAAGTGTGATTATACTCGGTGCCACCATCGCAGAAAATCTCTTTAACACCCTCGAACCGGTCGGGAGAAAGGTAAAGGTGTTTAATCAAAAACTGGAGGTGATTGGCGTATTGAAAAAAGAGGGCGAGGACCTCTTTGGCGGGGGATCCGACGAGCAGGTGATCATCCCCATGAACTATGCACGAACCGTACTCGATATCAAAAATATGGGCACCACTATTGTGGTGCGGGCCAAGCCATACATAACCAACCAGGAACTGATCGATGAGCTTACCGGCGTTGTCCGGTCCATACATAAGCTTAAACCCTCGGCAGATAATGATTTTGCGATCAATGAAACCGATATTATAACCCAGAGTTTTGATCAATTATTTAAGATAATAGCCATTGTAGGATGGATTATTGGAGGCTTCTCATTAATTGTTGGCGGATTTGGTATTGCCAACATTATGTTTGTTTCGGTCAGGGAAAGGACCAACATCATCGGAATACAGAAATCGCTGGGCGCCAAGAACTTTTTCATACTGATTCAGTTTCTTTTCGAAGCCATTTTTCTGTCACTTATAGGCGGGGGTGTGGGTTTGTTGCTGGTGCTTGCCGGTTCTTATGCAGGAACCCAGATACTGGGTTTTGAGATCCTGCTTACATGGAATAAGATCATAATAGGAATTGCTACCTCTTCTGTAATAGGGTTGATCGCGGGTTATGTTCCGGCCCTGATGGCATCCAGGCTTGACCCTGTAGAAGCCATGCGCATGAATGCATAAAAAAAAGCACCAGGAAAGGTGCTTTTTGATATTTTAAGTACAATATATCCTAGTAGAAATATCTCCTGTAGTCCTTGAGGTCAGCATTATTTTCAATCGCCTTATATGGCATGTTGTTATTGAGGAATGAATCGAAGTTCATCTTTTTCTGCCTCATAATAGCAGCGTAGTTATCCATGGCGGGAGCCCTGAATACCTTATCCACCTCAACAACAAATACCCCCCCTGCACCATTAAGTATACCGGAATTCTGGCCTTCGCTCATGGCAAAGATTGAACCAATAACATCATGCTCAGTACCATAACCGGGAAGGTTTCTTGTGGCAAATGTCATGTTTTCGTTGGTGTCAACCTTAACATTGAATGCCTGTGCAATGACATAAATATCATCTGTCCCAAGCTCATTGATCTTTTCGGCGTAATACTCAGCCTTACGTTCATTTTGTACCCTGGTGGCAATACGGTCTTTCAGTGTTTCGAAAGGAGCAATACCGGCTTCAGAGCCCTTGGTATAAACAACGACAAGAATCTTACCACCAATATCAAATAAAGGCGAAACATCACCTTCTTCCCTTTCATCCCAGAATACCCAGCGGATAATCTGGCGGGTATTTTCAAGGCCCGGAAGATCCCTTTGCATGTCCCTGATATACCGTGCCTCCCTTTTTTCTAATCCTTCGTCTATTACTGCCTGGTCGAATTTCTCACGGGTATCATTTTCACCTGCAAACCTCCTGGCCTGGGCATAATAAATATCATAGGTTTCAGAGCTGTATTCGATCGGCATTTCGATTTGAGCTATTCTAACCCTTTCTTCAGCGTCGGTGAGGCCGGTAATATGAATGATGTGAAAACCGAAAACAGTTTCAACCAGCACTACATCCCCTACCTTGCCATTGATGGCGGCATCATTGAAATTATGAACCATCTGGCCATCCAGGAACCAGCCAATATTACCGTTGTTGTTGACAACAGATCCATCGTTTGACATAGCAATGGCAACCTCTGTCAGTTTGGAAGCATCACGCCTGAGAACATTATAAATACTATCGGCAAGCTGTTCTGCCTCTTCTCTTGTGCGAGTGATTTCAGGGTCTCCCCTGAAGGCTCCCTGATAAGCGATCAGAACATGCTCTGCGCTGGCAGAATCAGGACGGACATCTTTCTCCATCAGGCAGGCCATATACCATGACGAACCCTCTCTGTAAGGCTCGATAAATGTACCAAGGTCCCCTGCAAACATGATCGAATCGATCATAATTGGAAGCTCGCCTTTGGCAACCCAGCTGCTGTCATAGCGGTTACCCGGAATATTGTTTACATATTCAGCCGGATCGTTGCTTTTAACCCATTCATCAAAAATATTCAGGGTTTCTTCTTCGATCTCCATCAGGTCTTTCTCAGAGGGCAAAATGTTAAAAACAACATATTCAATATCCCTGGTGGTGACCTCAACGTATTGATGTTTGATCTTTTCGTAAAACTCTTTATACTGCCTATCGGTTGATTCCGGTACCAGGCTATCAGCAATGTCGCCATAATGAAGGCCTACATACCTGAAGCCCATGATGTCGGAACTGTTTTTATACTCCATTTCTGCAAGAGCGGAAGGGAAATAATAACCTTTAGCCATCAGCGCCCTGTATTTACCGTTCAGTCGATCAGAATGAATAAATTCCTTGAAATTTTCCCATTGCGCCCTGTCTTGTGGAGGGAGCTGGTCGATATTCTGCATATACTGTACAACGAGGCTGGGGTCATACATGCCATTCTCGTTAACAAAGTATTGCCTGATCAGCCTGTGTGGATCATTTCCCCTGAGGAGGTCGATCATTTCATTTGTTGAAATAGTAATTCCGAGCTTATCATATTCTTCCTGAAGGATCACTTCGTTCACACGCTGTGTCCAGGTCTGATTTTTAATATCAAAAATCTCGTTAGCTGTGAGCTCAGGTTTTTGCTGGTTAAGCTTTGTCAGCTCAACATTCTTCATGGTAAGTCCTTCAAATTCCGCTAAAGAAAGTGATTGTCCATTAATGATCCCGACCTCGCGTTTCGATCCGGGCCCACTGGAATATCCAAGCGCATTTTTAGCCCAGTCGATAAGGTTTGGGCCTACCAAAAAGGCAACAAGTGAAATCCCAACTAATATAACTGCTATTGCAGAGTGTCTTCTAATATATCCGATTACTGCCATTTCCTATGTGTTTTTAAGAATTTGCAAAGGTAAAATTTAATTTGAATTTGTGAGCAATATCAACTGATTTTTAAACGAACCTGCTCGATACGGTTTTCACTGGCTTGCAGGATGGTAAAGGAAAATTTGCCAATGGAAATCTCTTCCCTGAGTGCAGGTATGCTTTCATGTGTGCTGATAATAAATCCCGCAACAGTCTCATAATCATCCGATTGTGGGAAGCCAAGATCATATTTTTCGTTCAGGAAGTCGATTTCCAGACGCCCCGACAGAATAAACTCATTGTCAGAAACCTGCTTCTCGGTAAACCCATCTTCATCATATTCATCTTCAATCTCTCCGAAAATTTCTTCCATAATATCCTCCATAGTAACAATTCCGGCAGTACCCCCAAACTCATCCACTACAATGGCAATGCTCTTATGCTGTTTAAAAAACATGGAAAGCACATCGTTGGCCAGCATGGTCTCCGGTACATAAAAAACGGAACGTGTTATAGATGGAATATCTCTGGGGTTCTTGAAGAGGTCAGAGGAGTGTATGTATCCTATAATATTATCGATGGATTCCTTATAGATCAGCACCTTGGAAAACCCGGTTTCAATAAATACCTTTCTCAGATCATCCAGCGATTCATTTTCCTCAACAGCCGATATTTCTGGGCGGGGAAACATGCATGCACGTAGCTTGACATTGGTGAAATCCAGGGCATTCTGAACCATCTGTATCTCCTGTGCCACGTCATCAGCATTCGAGGTTTCACCACCGAAGTTTCTGATATAATCGTTGAGATCAATGGGGGTGAATACATATGCCTGTTCCAGTGATTTAACACCAAAAATTAGCTTTAAAAGCCAGCCGGAAATACCCGTAAACAGCCAGATAACCGGGAAGAACAGGTAATAAAATATAAATGCAGGAATGGCAAAGAAATTTAAAATAGCATTGGGCCTCTGGCGGAACAATACTTTTGGCAGGAACTCGGCTGTGAATAATATGATCAGTGTCGCAATAATGGTCTGGATGATCAGAATGGTGATCTCTGAAACGAGGTATTGTGGCAGGATGGATGTGATATAAGAGGAAAGCAGGTCGGCCATGGCAATACCATATATAACCAGGGCAACATTGTTTCCGAGCAGCAGCGCCCCAATAAATTTTGAAGGGTGCTGATTAAATCGTGAAAGGATCTTTCCTGATAGAAGGCCTTTGCTCCTGTCGAGCTCGATCTTCAGGTTGTTGGAGCTGACAAAAGCAATCTCCATACCTGAGAAAAAGGCAGACGCCAGGAGGGTTATGAATATGATCATTATATTATCCATCATTTCCCGATTCTTCCTCTTCGTTTACTTCAATTTCCCCGGAGGGGTTTATAATGCGGCGTTTGGAAAAATCCTGTTCTGCCTCCAGGCCATCCCCAAAAATAACCCCGTCTTCAGAGGTGATCTTCACAAATTTATTTGAATAAATCAATTTCTTTTTCTGGTCCCAGATGAGTTCTTCCGTATCCAGGCGTTCACCTGTCTCGTAGTTTGTTACGACCACATTTTTTCTTGCTTCCATATAAGCCTTTTCACGAAAGTGGATGCCATAAAGTCCTGTTATGGTGGTTGTAACACACATTGCCGAATCATAGAATTCTACCATGAAACCATCCGGAAAGACCATATATGCATCGTCGCCTTCGTAGGCATGCATTATCGGTCCGGTCAGGCGCACCTGCACCATGGCTGAGTCGCTGAAAGTGAAATCGATGTTCCGTGCAGAAACATCAGGGATGGTGTCGGAGGAGAAATCCATGGCTGCAATCTCCTGCAGGTCATTCTTACACGCAAAAAGCATTGTAATTACCGCAGCAATAACAATGCTTTGAATGAAATAATAAGTTTTGAATTCCCTTAAAAGGTGTCTCAATTCAAATTAGTATTGGTTAATTCTTTGCAGCCCGGATCCTGGTTTTTTCATTGATCCAGCACTCAACAACATATTCATCCCCCTCATTCAGGTTGTGGAAAAAAATGTCTTCCTTGGGAGGGAAGTATATTGAATAAGACCGGATTCTGTCATTGGCTACATCAGCGATCTCAGGATCCACCTGCTTTGCTTTTACGTACTTGTCGACAGCCACCCAGTAAATAGCCTTTTTCTCAAGCTCGGTACCGCCACAGTTTTTACTTGCTGCATACATATCGCCGATCATAATATATGGGTTTCCGTCAGCAGGTCTTTCTTTTGCACTTTTCACATAATAGGTCCTGGCGGAAGAAAAACGGTTCATCATCCTGTAGCATTCTGCAATATAGTAAAAGCAATTAGCTCTGGTTTCGCTGTCATCGATCTGTTCACCTTCTTTAAGATAATCGATCGCTTCGCTGTATTTCTGGTTCTTCATCAGCATTTTACCAATCAGGTAGGCTGATTCAGGTGAAGGCTCCAGGTCATAAAGCTTAACGGTGGCATCGAAGTACAACTGGTCATTAGTGCATTTTTTTCTATCGAGCAGCCTTGTAAGCTTTTTCAGCATTTTGAGGTCATCCGGATTTTCCTGGAATTTTGGAGTATAGATCTTAATGATCGCTTCACAGGTTGCAAAAGGTTCAAATATCAGATTAATGTTTCCTCTGACATTTTCCCAGTTAGCAAGCCTTCTTTCATCAGCCTGATTGGCTTCGAGGTTCACCTCAATGATCTTACTGCAAACATCATAGTTATCGAATATGATGTCTTCTTCGATTTTTCCCTCTTCGATCATCTTCTTGGTGGCCCTCATCAGGAAGACCAGAACATCGGGTTTAGATGCATCGCCATCAAGTTCGACAGATTTTGTCAGGACCCCATAAGCCTCTTCATAATCTGTGATTCTGAGCTGGTAAAGGTCAACACCTTTTCTTCCCAACACATAACCCTCTTTACCAAAATATTCGATACGGGTTTCATATACCATCATCAGGGTGTCGATATATGCATTCTTTGATTCGGCTACCTTATCACGCTTAATAAAAAACTGTAGCATTTTAACACCATCAACATAGGTTCCCATCCTTGCCCCGGGGCAGCCATTGTATACCTCTCTCCATGGCCCGTAAGCATCATTAATGGCGGTATTCTTATAACCGCTACTCTTCCACTGCTTGTAAAACTCGCTGTAGAGGGAAAGATTCATTATGCATTCGACACTGTCTTCCGGTGTTGCACCATACTTACCCTGTGCGGCAAGCTTTGATGTTAAAGAAAGACCGGCGGTCAGCGCCACTGTTAGCAATAATGATATGAACCTGATTTTCATGTTCTTGTGTTTTATATTTGTTATCTATATCTGGCTTTAATAAACCATCTTTCGTATATCGAGAGTCCAAAGGTAAATTTAACAAAATTTTCCTGGACGAGGTTGTTCTCGACGGTTCCCTTGTTTCCAAACTCAAAAGCAAAGTTAAGCATTGATTTAGACCGCCTGAACGGTAAACCTAGTCCAAAACTTATACCAAACTCTTTAATAGGCGTGTTATTGATTTCCAGGTAAGTATTTTCATACCTGAAGCCAAGCCTGTATCTAACTCTGTGAAAGTAAGATGTAATACTATTATGTTTAGGAATATATTCACCTCCAAGGTGAAAGGAATAGCTGTTTTGAAGCGAGTCAGAACGTCCGTATGACTTATACTGTTCCCAGTTTCTCCAGTTAAAATCCATACTAACCAGAAACTGGTTGTTCTTTCTGAGGGAGATTCCGCCACCAAATCCCATAGGAAAATCAAGGGTTCCCTTTTGGGATGGGTTATAAGCTACGGTATCACGAGGAAGCTCAAGGTTCTGATCAGCACTTCCAAAATAGTTCTGGGCAATATATTTCCTGGTTGCATTAAGCTGCATGCCAGGTTTAAATACAAGCCCGGTTCCTATTTCCATGCCGTTATCCAGCGGGATGAAATATTGTGCCCCGAGTTCAAACATTACATCAGAGATGTGATCGAAATTATCGATTCGTGTGCTGAGCATACTCAGGGAATCGGGGAATGTAACACGCCGGCGCCTGTCTATAACACCCCAGATATATGATGCGTTGATCCCGACAGACAGGTTTTTGGTGATTTGAAAAGCATTACCGATATGAAACTGGTTCAATGCGCCATCACCCTCATATATGAATCTGACATTACCAACATCTTCAACCTCTTTCTCATCATATACTGTGTATCCGACATTACTAAATGGTATCAGGCCAAAACTGGCTTTCCACCACCTGGTTATCGGTGTACCAAATAAAATGTACCCCAGGGAGGCATAATCGGCGCCCTGGCTTATATCTGTGGTTTTGAGTGTGTTATATGATCCCAGCCCGGATATATCGAACAAGAATGACGTTGTGTCAAATCCGGTATAAGAAGCTGGGTTTTTGATATTCAGATAATTATCGCTGCGGATAGCCAGGCCCACATTACCCATACCCGATAAAACAGTACTGTAATTGTTGTACCATAATTCTCCAACTCCGTAACGGGAATAAGGGGAGCTTATCCTGGCCTGGGCCCATGTTGTTTCGGAAGCGAAAAACAACAGCAATAAAATGAGTAAGGGAGCGGCTTTAGTTCTTATCATTAAACTCAAAAATTATATTGAGGCCCGTTAAGACGATGTTTGGGACTGCAAAGATGTTATTTTTTAGGTTTTTATCAAAATAATCAAGGTTGCCGCCGCTTAAAATAATTATTAAATTTTCATAATCACGCTCATAGAGTGCAATGATCCCCCAAACTTCAGCCTTAACACCATTGATCACGCCAGATTGAATGGAGCCCTCCGTTGTGTTTCCAATCAGGGCGGGATTGCCCACAGGCTCTACTAACGGCAGTTTATCGGTAAAATTATGCAGGGCGGTCATGCGGAGGTGAATACCCGGTGAAATACCTCCTCCCTGATATATTCCCTTATCATCGATAAAATCGTAGGTAATACAGGTTCCGGTCTCTATGAGTAGTATATTTTTACCCGGATATATATGATTTGCCGCCACAACACCGGCTATCCTGTCGGCACCAAGCGTATCGAAAGTTTTGTATTGATGACCAACCGGTAGCTTACTTTCAGGGCCGAGAATATATAGTGAAACTTTCTTTGAAATCTCTTCTGTGAAGCTTTCGGGGAGCGTTCTTACCGAGCCGATTATACAAGCATCGATATCAGGAAACAGTTCCAGCATCTTGTCGATCTCACCCGATTGAATATCGGAATAGCTGGCATGATGAATGATTTTTTGACGGTCAAAGATTGCAATTTTGACCAGGGTATTTCCAACATCAATGACTAGATTCATAACTCGGGGGATCAGAAAGCTGGTGCAAAGGTAGTTATTTTCCGTTCGGAAAATCCGGAAAAGGCATAGTTATTAACAACTATCCATGGTAAAAAGAGCTGATAATAAGTATATTACAGCAAAATTAACAAAAAGGTTTTAAAAATAAATATTCTGTTTTATCTTTGCAGTCGCTTTAAACCCAGGGTGCCATAGCTCAGCAGGTAGAGCAACGGACTGAAAATCCGTGTGTCCTTGGTTCGATTCCGAGTGGCACCACAA
>JAOZTN010000041.1:0-24561 GCA_029942245.1 Bacteroidales bacterium
GAGATCCTATCTCGAGAAGCCCATCGTTGTTTGGCCCGTACCGGGCCAATGAAATACACATTTTTAATGACGGATATGGCACAACCGATGTATTGGTCCTGTAGAGATCCTATATCGAGAAGCCCATCGATGTTTGACCCGTACCGGGCCAATGAAATGTACATATTTTATGATGAAATTGGCATAACCGACGTATTGGTTCTGTTGAGATCCTATCCCGAGAAGCCCATCGATGTTTGGCCCGTACCGGGCCAATGAAATGCACATTTTTAATGACGGATATGGCATATCCGATGTATTGGTCCTGTAGAGACCCTATCTCGAGAAACCCATCGTTGTTTGACCCGTACCGGGCCAATGAAATACACATTTTTAATGACGGATATGGCATAACCGACGTATTGGTCCTGTAGAGATTCTATATCGAGAAGCCCATCGATGATTGACCTGTACCGGGCCTATGAAATGCACATTTTTTATGATGAAATTGGCATAAACAACGTATTGGTCCTGTAGAGATCCTATATCGAGAAGCCCATCGTTGTTTGACCCGTACCGGGCCAATGAAATACACATTATTGATGACGGATATGGCACAACCGATGTATTGGTCCTGTAGAGATCCTATCTCGAGAAGCCCATCGTTGTTTGGCCCGTACCGGGCCAATGAAATGCACATTTTTAATGACGGATATGGCATATCCGATGTATTGGTCCTGTAGGGACCCAACAACGATAGGCCAATTGGATGGAAATATTAATTGGCGCCCTGTAGGGGCGCGACCATTATTTTTTAATCTTTACCAGGGCACCCAATCGTTTCAGCAATGGTGGGTGCGAATAATAAAAGAAAACATAGGCCGGATGGGGCCTGAGATTGCTAAGGTTATTCACTGATAATTTCTTGAGTGCATCGGAAAGAGCTACAGCAGAATACAGAGTCCCGGCATATCGGTCTGCTGCATATTCATTCTTTCGTGAGATGGTATTGCTAAGCATACCCAGGATAAGGGAGATAGGTGAATATAATAATCCAAAAGTAATCAATCCCATATGAAAGCTTGGCTGCTCAGCACCCAGTACCTCCGACATCACCGGTTTGTTTATGAAAAGTGATAGAACAAATAGCATCAGTCCCGTCGACAGGATTGACTGTATCACCCCTCCCACTGTATGTTTTTTCTTGTAATGCCCTATCTCATGAGCCAATACTGCTACCAGCTCCTCATTGCTATGATCTTTGATCAGGGTATCATACAGCACCACTCTCTTTTTAGGTCCCAGTCCCGTAAAATAGGCATTGGCCTTGCTGCTTCTCTTTGAGCCATCGATCACATAAATGTTCTTCAGCTTGAAATTTACTTTATTGGCAAAAGCTTCAATGGCATTCCTGAGCTCACCGTCTTCCAGAGGTTTCTGCTTATTGAACAGCGGAACGATCAGATTCGAATAAAACATGAACATGAAAAGCGTGAAGGCAGTAATCACTCCCCAGGCGATCAACCAGAACCATGCTCCTGTTACCATGTAGATATACACCACCAGGGAGAGTATCCCGCCTCCGATGATGGCGGCAAGAGCAAGGCCTTTCAGTTTATCCAGAATATAGGTTTTTACCGTTGTACGGTTAAATCCGAACCTTTCTTCAATCACAAAGGTGCCATAGATGGAGAATGGTAGTCCGAGCAGATCGGAGGCTGCCGACAATGCCCCAAAGAACATCAGCGACATCAGTATAGGATTCTCGGATACCGACCACACTATCCTGTCAAGAAAAGCAAATCCTCCAAGTAGCAGCATCAGCATCATGGCCACGAAAGAAACGGTATCGGAATAGATCGAGAACTTTGTGTTTACTTTTGTATAGTCCTGGGAAAGCTTGTATTTGTCAGCGTCGTATATTCCTTCCAGCTCCTCAGGTAATGCATTACTCCACAGCCTGCTGTTCAGATAATCGAGCAGGCGCTCAAGGATATAGTCGAACGCCAGTATGGCGATAATAATATAAAAGATCATTTCAGTCATTAGTAACTTCCTCCCCATTTTCTTAGGAACCATTCCAGGCTCAGCAATCCGAGGATGATTATAAGCATCCACCAGATATCGACAAATTCAATGTACTTGCGCTCGGCATGAAGTATAGGCTTTACATCACCGCGCTCTTTCAAAATAGCCGGAAGGCTATCCATCTGTTCCGGATCTATCATGTGTCCCCCCTGCATCTCTGCCAGTTCTGACAGCATATCATGCGCAGCCCGCAGGCGGGTCTGCTCAGCAACCACCGGTGTCACAGCAAAGCCGCCCTGTTCAGTCAAAGCCTTATCGCCGGCATGGGTACTCGCCTTGTAAGTATAATTTCCTACCTCCAGTCCGGCAGCAACCAGGATATATCCATTGCCTGTCCGGCTGAAAACATATTCGTATGCATTTCCTTCTTCATCGATGATCTCCATATTCACATCGGGCTCATTGAAGGGCTCATAGCTTTCATTATACAGTTCAGCTCCAATGCTAACCGGAGTATTCTCGGGATAACGTTGCCGGGTATTTATCCTGAACTGTCGTTTATCGTCTTTCACCGCCAGGTACTGTACATTTTTGGTGATGAGTTCATTAAACAGGTCGTGACTGCCTGTAACAAGCCAGCTTTTCATGCGCCATTTCCATAAACCAGTGCCTGCAATCACGCCGGACTTGAATATCAATCCGCTTTGCAGTAACCATAGCGGGGCCCCGCTTTCAATATCACCGATCTTCTGTGTAAATAACACCCTCGCCGAATTTGCAGCGGTATACCGTGAGAATGGTGTGTTAAGCGGTGGAAGGAAGGGGATCAGGTCAGCCAGTCCTTCACTTACATGGAAAGTATTAAAAGACTCATTCAAGACAGCTTGCACTTCATTCAGCCCACCACTGCTGAATACATTGATCTGCAGACCTGCATTCAGCCTGTTAAACATCTGCAGGTCGCTTTGCTCGCCCAGGATAAACAGCAGGGGCGTCCCGGCTCGTGCCAGCCTGCTCATAAGCCCTGATGACAGAGGAGAAAATGAAGGAAGCTGATGCAGGATCACCAGACTATAAGCCTCAAGCGGACCGCTTAAGTCCTCCAAAAGGATATCGTCCACCTCGTAATTGATATTGCTTTTGATCGCATCTTTTATCGCGCTGATATCAGGATGAGGTGCGTTGGCCAGTATCAGTATTTTTTGCTTCGACTTCATCACATCCACAAACATGTCGTAGCGGTTGTTCTCCAGGGTGACTTCATCCCTGTTCGAAATCAGTGTGATCACATAGTGATGCATGCCCTCTTTATCTGCAGGGATATTCATCCTGATGGTTTTGGAAAAATTGTTTCCCTTCACAGGGATCTGCCTGCTTTCTATATTTCTTCCGGCTTCCGAGATATTCAGTTGCAATACCGTACCCGCCATCTTGCGAGCATTTACTATCATCTCGACAGGAAAATCATTGCCTTCAAAAGCGATGCGGTTATATAAAACACGTTCAAAAAATGCATCCCTCCTCTCCGCCGTATCACCCATAGCCAGGGTATATACAGGATAATCGATGCCGGCAGCGTGATAAAGTGGATTAAAACCACGGTTGTAGATGCCATCACTTGCAATCAGCAGAGCACCAATATTCCTGTTAACAAATCTTACATCAACCATATCAAATAATGATGATAGCTCTGTTTGCCTTTCTTCGAAGTTCAGCGTATCAAACAATGGAGATGTGACAGGGACAACTTTCTCGCCAAAGGTGAACATCCTGACCTCATAATCGCCTTGAAGTGCGGCGATAAGGCCATTAAGGCGGGTGATATATTCGCCACGATAAAAGGCAGAATCCTTATTCAGCACCACCGACAGGCTGTTGTCCTGTGCGATAATGATCACAGGCTTTTCAACTTGATGGCTGGTCAATTTCAAAAGGGGGGAAAGGAGTAAAAATGCGAGGAAGGAGATCAACAGGAACCTGATCACACCTAATACACGCTTTAACCAGGCAGGAAATTCGCTTTTATTTTCGCGAAAGTAAAGGATCATTGAACCCAAAATACCAGCCAGGATACACAATAAAATGTACCAGTTTGGATATCCGGTGATAATACTAAGATCCAAATGTCAGTGGATTTACAGGTTCAGTCCACCACATACGTTCACAACCTGCCCGGTAATGTATGAAGAGAGATCTGAACCCAGGAATACACAAAGGTCGGCAACATCATTCGGCGTACCACCCCGTTTCAGGGGAATGTCTTTGATCCAGGTAGCACGAACTTCGTCATCCAGCGATGCTGTCATCTCTGTTTCAATAAATCCCGGAGCAATAGCATTGCAGCGAATACTCCTTGAACCCAGTTCCTTGGCTATGGATTTTGTAAAGCCAATGATCCCTGCCTTGGAAGCAGAATAGTTCGACTGCCCGGCATTTCCACTCACACCAACTACAGAACTCATATTTATGATGGAACCACTTCTTTGCTTCAGCATGGAGCGTTGTACAGCCTTGGTCAGGTTAAATACCGACTTGAGGTTTACTGCCATTATAATGTCCCAGTCTTTCTCTTCCATGCGCATGAGCAGTCCATCGCGTGTGATCCCGGCATTGTTCACCAGGATGTCGATGCTACCAAAATCCGCCAGAACATCCTCCACAAGTTTTTCACTATGTGAAAGAGATGATGCATCAGAAGTATAACCTTTCACTTTAACACTCAATGCAGTAACCTCTTTTTCAACCAATTCCATATTCTCATCCCTATTCAGGTCAGAAAAGGCAATATCGGCTCCCTGCCTGGCAAATGCCAGTGCAATGGCTTTTCCAATTCCACGAGAGGCTCCGGTTATAAGTGCAGTTTTTCCTTCAAGAAGTTTCATAGCTGTTCTGTTATTTAATAAACTGGTGATCAAAGATAACAAAAGATGTTATTTATACCCGCTAAAGATAATAATTATAGCAGGATCTTTCATATTAGATATACCTCAGCAGGCCTGTTTCCTGGCTGTAAGGTAGCAGGGGACTATTCGGGAACATCCTGATCGCATAGTCGAGCAAGCCAGCATGCTCAATAGCAAACTCACAACTGAAAGTGGCAGTGCCTTTTGCTTCTCCGCTAAGTTCAAGGGCTTTACTAAACAGTACATCGTCTTTAAAACCATCTTCCTTCAAGGCGAAGATCACCTCCATGCCAATATCTTTCGCTGAAAGGAGGCCGCAATCCAGTTTGACTTCCGCCTTAAAGGATTCACCAAACCGCAATGCCCGCTTGGTGGAATCTGGTACTTTAACCGACTTCACTTCGACCTCACCCCAATGCTGACTGACCTTTGATTTCCAATCGGCAATGCTTTTGGCCATACTACAATTATCAGCCTTTATCTCGATAGCACGTACGGCGAGTTTAGAATAAAACTTCTCCCTGTATTCATCGAGCATACGCTTCATGGTGAACTCGTGACAGATATTGGCAGTTGAGTTTTTGATATATTTCACCCACCTGGCCGGAATGCCATCTTTATCAAGTGTGTAGAAAGCGGGGACAATATCATCTTCGAATATGTTATATATGGTTTCCGCATCCAGCTCATCCTGGAATTGCTGATTTTTATAGGTACGCTTCTCAGTCATAGCCCATCCGGCTTCGGGCTTATATCCCTCTGCCCACCAACCATCAAGCACGCTGAAGTTCAGCACCCCATTCATGACCGCTTTCATACCGCTTGTTCCCGAGGCTTCGAGCGGACGTGTGGGTGTATTCAGCCATACATCGACACCCTGCACCAGTTTTCGGGCAACATGCATATCGTAGTTTTCGATAAATACGATCCTGCCACGAAATTCAGGTTTCCTGGAAATGTCAATGATGTGGCTGATCAGGTCCTGACCTGCTTTATCATTGGGATGCGCCTTGCCGGCAAACAGAAACTGTACAGGCCGTTCCGGATTGTTGATGATAGCAGCCAGCTTTTCTTCGTTCATGAAGAGCAGTTGTGCACGCTTATATGTAGCAAACCTTCGCGCAAAACCAATGGTGAGCACATTATCATCCATCCTTTCCAGGGTGCTCACGATATGCTGTGGCGCTTCCTGGCGGCGGGTCATCTCTGCTGTCAGCCTGCCTTTGAGAAAATCAAAGAGCTCTTTCTTCAATTCCCTGCGGATGCCCCAGATCACATGGTCAGGAACCTCCCTGATCATCTCCCAGTACGACTGGTCCGATTGATTATCATAAAATTCCTCACCGAAGGTCTGCCTGAACAGGTTTCTCCACAGGCGTGATGCCCATGTGCCATAATGCACCCCGTTGGTTACATGGCCGATATTCACTTCAGAGGGGAAGTAACCCGGGAACTTGCCTGCAAACATTTTCCTCGACTCCTCACCATGTATCTTGCTCACCCCGTTTACTTCCTGCGACAGGTTCAGGGCAAGTACGCTCATTGAGAAATTTTCATGCAAGTCCTGTGTGTTCATCCTTCCAAGCCCGATAAATTCTTCCCAAGCGATGTTCAGCCTTCCGGCGTAATGCGGAATATAAGTCCTGAGCAGGTCTTCGCTGAATGAATCATGCCCTGCCGGGACGGGTGTATGGGTCGTGAAGAGTGTCGATGACCTGACAATCTCCCTGGCCATGGAGAAGTTGATGATACGGCCCTGGATGAGCTTGCGTATGCGTTCTACGCCAATAAATGCGGCATGACCCTCATTGCAATGATATATTTCAGGTTTAATGCCGATATCTTCCAGCATCCTGATCCCGCCAACACCCAGCAAGAGTTCCTGCTTCAGCCGGTGTTCATTATCACCCCCATATAATTGATGGGTGATGGCCCTGTCTCGTTCCTGGTTATCACGAATGTCTGTATCAAGTAAATAAAGTGGTATGCGGCCGATATCCAGGCGCCATGCCTTGGCATATACGGTACGGCCAGGCAATGCAAGACTAATCTTCACCCAATCACCATTCTCATCTAATACCTTTTTGATAGGAAGGTAGGAAAATCGCTGGCGGTGATATTGTGAGATCTGCTCCCCGTGCGGGGCCAGTTGCTGATGAAAGTAACCATAACGGTACATCAGCCCTACCCCGATCATATTCATGTTAGAATCGCTGGCCTGCTTCATATAGTCACCGGCCAGGATGCCCAGGCCACCGGAATAGATCTTTACCGACTCATGCAAGCCATATTCCATACTAAAATAGGAGATCAGCGGGGCATCTTCTTCCGGCTTCACTGCCATATAATCATGAAATTTCTTCACCACCACTTTGAGAGAAGCTAAAAAGGTCTTGTCCTGTTCCAGTTCTTTATAACGTTCAAGTGTGAGCATTTCCAGCAAGGCAACCGGGTTATTGTCTGTTTCTTCCCATAGTTCAGGGTCCAGGCTTCTGAACACAGCCTCGGCATCACAGTTCCATGTCCACCAGAGATTTCTCGAAAGCTCAAACAGTCCCTTCAGCTTAGCGGGGATCTCTGCCTTCACATTCACTTTTTTCCACTTGGGATTACTGTCGCTGCCTGCTGCAGGAATATATTCCCTGAGTTTAAACTGCTGTTGTTTGCTCCTGAAGAGTTCAGAGCGAAGACCTACCTTTCCCAGGGCTATCGACCAAGCAGTCCTGTAGTTTTCGACAAATGATTCCCAGAGGGCATTCATGGAAATATTTCGGGCTTCATCACAAGCAGATTGATACGCTTTTTTATCCATCCCGAGAAAACCATGCAGGCTGGCACGTATATCTTCAACTACAGCTGAATCATTGCTATCAGTCCTTTCGGAAACCAGTACGCCATGATGCTTCACCTTGAATCCTTCATTTACCCATGCACCAAATCCGGCCAAGGAGGTAGTGATGGTAGGTATGTTGAAAGCGATACTCTCAAGCGGTGTGTATCCCCATGGTTCATAGTAAGAGGGGAACACCGATACATCAAAGCCAATCAGTGTATCATAATATGGCAGATTAAAGATCCCGTCTCTGCCATCCAGGTATGCCGGCACAAAAATGATGGTGACCTTATCTTCTGCAGTATTATTCAATCCCTTATCCCGGAAACGCTGTATGCTGGGGTCCTGATCCTGATCAAAGAGGTAATGTGAAAGATAGGGCTGCTCTACGGGGCCGAAAGTATTATTTTCGAGCCTTTCGATAACATCCTGGCGTGGTCCGGCCTGGTTGGCAGGCACTGTAATAAATGCCACCAGGTTTTTCGGGAGTTCCTGCTTATTCAATTCTGCCAGGGCATCGATGAATATATCCATCCCTTTGTTCTTAAACTCATAGCGACCACTGTTGATCACCAGCAGGCTGTCGGATGCCATCTCCCTTCCCGTCACAGCTTCGGCCACGGCGAGAATCTTTTTACGGGCGGCATCCCTTTTCTTGTCAAAGTCTTTCCCTTTCGGGACAAAAGTATCTTCAAAACCGTTGACTGTGATCACGTCCGGGTCTTTCCCCAGGAACTGACGGCATTCGGCAGCCGTGATCTTGCTCACAGTAGTAAAGCTATCTGATTCGTTCGCCGATATCGATTCCAGCGACTGTTTGGCTGTCACCCCAAAATCTGCTGCGGTCTTTGCCGGATCATAGCTTTTCAGCTGTCCGTACAATGGTAAGCCATTACCGGCCACCGACCTTCCCAGTACGGTGGCATGGCTGGTAAATACCGTTCCAACCTGTGGCACATGCTGTTTGAGGTATAGTCCGCCCGTTCCTGTCATCCACTCGTGAAACTGGGCAACGATCTTATCGGTGGCGGATAGATTAAACTCATAAAAGCTCTCGATCACCTTTGCTGCGGCATAGCCGAACATAGCAGGCTCGATATAATCCCACTGTCCGCTCAACGAATCCAGCCTGAACTGTTCCCACAGGTCGAAGAATATCTTGTCTTTCTCACCGAAAAGGGGTTTAAAATCTACCAGGATAACGACAGGGAATCCACTCACATTCCACCGGCCGGTTCTGATATTAAGCCCCTCGGAGGAAGCTTTTTCCCGCCAGGAAGCGAATATATTGTTGTCTTCAATAAAATCGGGATGCTCGCTGGTCTCCATCCACACATCAGGGCCGATCAGGATATACTTGTCGCCATAGTCTTCGACGATAGTCCTGGCCTTGGTCGACAAAACGGTATAGATGCCACCAACCTTATTACAGATCTCCCAGCTGGTTTCGAATATATAATCGGGTTTTAAGATTTGGTCACTCATAGCTTTATTTAAAAATTCCTGCAAAAATATACTAATTCATATACGGCATGAAAAATATTTTTAACACGCCCGAATGCCTCTTAGCATTCAATTCTAAAACAATTTTTTGATTAGCCCAGGGAGTATCGCGTGCTTCCACCATCCAGTGAATACACCTGTCCTGTTACGAATGACGACAGGGGCGATAACAACCAGGCTGCCAGTGATGCGAATTCGTCCGGATCACCGATTTTTCCTGCCGGGATGTCGGCAATGGTTTGTTCTCTTGCTTGTTCGAATGTGATTCCCTGCAGCACGCTCGTCTTCTTAAAAAGACGGTCTACAGCAGCAGTTTCATGGTATCCGGGGCCGATCAGGTTTACGGTTATTCCTTCTTCTGCCACTTCCAGGGCCAGGGTCTTAGCAGCTCCCGCTACGGCCATCCGCAGCGAATTACTCAGTACCAGGTTTTCGATGGGCTGCTTCACTGTTGAGCTCTCACTAAACAGTATGCGTCCATACTTTTGTTTCCTGAAGGCAGGCAGTAGCCTTTTTACCAGGTCAACCTTCCAGCGCAAGATCAGACGGTAGGCTTCATCCCAATATTCCATCTGCGTTTCTTCAAACGACATGGCTGGCGGTCCACCTGCATTTACAAATACGCCTGAAAGCTCCCGGTCGCTCAGAAGACCAAGGATACGACCTATGGTCTCCTCCTCCGTAACATTTCCACAAAGTATTTCTGCCCTGCCGGGATATTGATTGAGCAGTTCCTCCAGCTTATTTTCCCTTCTGGCTATTGCTATCACCTTAGCACCCTGCTCCAGCAAGGTACGTGCAACCGCATTTCCAAGGCCGGAACTGGCTCCGGTTACAATAAATAATTGTTTTTCTATTTTAAGATCCATCCCCGCTATTTAAAGAGTTTCCTGAGCTCTTTTTCAACATTATCTGTATACTTGAGCAAATCCGATTTCTTCACCTTTTTGATCTCATCCTGCAGTTGCTCATACTTTTTCTTTGCACGTACACCCAGGTTAGGGATGATGCGTTCCCTGATATCATCAGTGGTATTCTGTAAAACCAGTACCAGCTCGTCCACATCTACTTTGCTTATCAATTCCTTGACCTTTGTGTTCGACATGTCGACCACATTTTTTAAGCTTTGTTCAGCTTGCTTCTGGAAGCTTGGCTCCTTGTAATTTTCATCTACCCTGATTACGAAGTCGGAAAGCACATTCATATAGTTGATAAATGCTTCGTATGGGGTTCCGTAAGGGTTGAAATACTTATGTACATCGCCATCGGAGAACCACTTGGTACACATATAGTAGAAGTGATCGGATGTTTGCAGGTAGATCCAGTCGCGTTTGATATCAGGATCATCGCAATGTTCTACCTTTTCTTTGATAGAGTACAGCTTATCGAAGGCCTCATCCTGTAGCTCATTTCCAAGCCATGCTGTGAGGTCTCTTTCCTCATCAGCCCATGAGATGGGATAAGGAACATGCACCGATGATACCGGCTGTAGCTTTTTACCCAGTTCTGAAGGGGTGTTGAAGGTAAAGTTTGAATCTGAGAACACCCTTCCCGGCAGGGCACGCATAAATTCAAAGATGCCTGTTTCCGGCCATTGGTGTTCACCAAAGGTTTCATAATCCATGAAGAGGTTCACCACTTCTTCTTCTGGGTCAATATCGTTCAGCCAACCAACAAATTTCTCAGTTGTCATCGGCCATTCAGGCCAGCTCTGTTGTGAAAACCTGAAAGCAATGTCATCGCTCAGTCGGAAGTTCTTCAGCAGCAACTTCAGCTTAGGGTTGATGGCGTTGGAATACATGTAGTTCGGGCTTTTCCATCCCAGCACATGCTTGGCTCCTTCGGTCAGCATGAGGTCAAAACCCATCTCGGCCACCATCTCCCCTATCCCGTCTGAATATATCAGCTCGGTATTTCTGAAAGTTGTAGGTGTTTGTCCGAAGTGTTTTTCCACCTTTTTCTTCTGCATCTCTACTTGTTCAAAAAACTCTTCTTTGCTCTTTAGTGCAACGAGGGCATGTCCGTGGGTTTCAGCAATAAACTCCACATTACCCGTTGCTGCCAGAGCCTTGAAGCTATCCAGCACATCAGGTGCATAGGCTTCGAACTGGTCGATAGCCGTTCCTGAGATGGAGAAGCTCACCTTAAAGGCAGAGCCATATTCATTGATCAGGTCCAGCAGCACCTGGTTCATAGGGATGTAACATTTATCAGCCACCCTCCTCATGATAAAACTGTTCTGCTGCTCATCATAATAATGATGGTCGGCGCCGATATCGAAAAAACGGTAGGTCTTCAGCCTGTATGGCTGATGTACCTGGAAATAAAAACAAATTGACCTCATATTCTTATACTTCAATGATCTTATAATACACTTTCATAAACTTCTTTAACCTTGACGGCCGCATTCTCCCATTTCAGGTTGTCGACCTCAGTCCTTCCATAACGTCTGAACATCTTCGACAGGCCATCATAATGCAGCAATCCATAGATACTGTCGGCCATGGCATCCACATCCCAGAAATCAATTTTCAGGGCATGTACCAGTATCTCGGAAACGCCTGATTGTTTGGAGATGACCACAGGAACGTTTGATCGCATAGCTTCCAGGGGCACGATACCGAAAGGTTCAGATACCGAGGGCATCACGAACACATCGCTCAGGCCAAACATATGATCCACATCATCCCCTTTCAGGAAACCAGTGAAATGGAAGCGGTCGCCCATCTTTAGTTCAGCCACACGACGTATGGTTTTATTCATCATGTCGCCACTCCCTGCCATCACGAAACGAACGTTCGGGTCTTTATCAAGTACTTTTCTTGCAGCTTCCACGAAATAGTCGGGGCCCTTCTGGAAAGTGATCCTTCCAAGGAAGGTAACCACCTTTTCCTTTACTCCACGCTGATACTGCTGATCAGACTTATCGCTGGGCTCAACAGCATTATATGCTACAGATACTTTATCGGGATCGATACCATATTTTTCGATGACGATATTGCGGGTAAGCTTGCTGACTGCGATCACACGGTCGGCTTCTTCCATGCCCTTGCGTTCAAGATCATAAACATTCTGGTTTATATTCTCTCCTGAACGGTCGAATTCGGTGGCATGCATATGAACAATGAGTGGCTTTCCGCTTACGCTTTTGGCAGCAATGCCTGCAGCATAAGTCAGCCAGTCGTGGGCGTGGATCACATCAAACTCCTGAGTGGCAGCTACGGCAGAGGCAATGAGGGCATAGCGCTTCACCTCATCCATCAGGTCGGTACCGTATTCCCCTGAGAATTCGAATTTCTTTGAAAGCACAGTATCTTCGCTGCTTTGCAACTCCAGTTCATTCGCTTCCATAATCCTTTTGAACTCTTCCGGTCCTACGTATGGGATCAGGTTGGACCCGATCTCCATATAGGTGATGCGCTGCCAGTATTCTTCATACTTCTTATCCTTGAAGTCAACGCTGATGTCGCTTGCGTTGATCAGGCGTACGGCTTGCTGGTCTTCATCACCATATGCTTTGGGAACAACGAATAACACCTCCACATCATGCTTCATCAGGCCCTTGGTCATGCCGTAGCAAGCTGTACCCAGGCCCCCTGTGATGTGTGGAGGAAATTCCCATCCGAACATTAAAACTTTCATCTGCCGATCAATATATAATTTATTACTTCTTTTTCTTCTTGTACTCTTTCAAGAGGGCGTTGGTCCTTAGCAGTTCCGATACGCTCCATGCCTGTGAAATAGTTCCACCGGGGAGGTGCGGCGGATCGCCGTCATAAACTTCCGATATAGAACCTATGCCGGCCTCTGTCATTACTTCTTCAAATCCTTTGTACAGACCATTAATATAATTAACACCACCCTTACCATGCATCCTGAGATAGGCTTCGGAAAAATGTCCAAACAACCATGGCCATACCGTTCCTTGATGGTAGGCCTTGTCGCGCTCTACCTGACTCCCAAAATAGATGCCCTTATAATTGATATTTTTGGGTGACAAGGTCCTCAAACCACGTGCTGTGACAAGTTCCTTTTGTACCACATCCAAAATACCCATACATATCTCTTCACCCACTGCCCTGTATGGCAATGATGCCGCGATGATCTGGTTAGGGCGTACCGACCAGTCTGCACCATCGACGCCTACATAATCTGCCAGGTATCCACGGCCTTTATCCCAGAATGTCTGAGTAAATGATTCCGGGATCATATCTGCAATATCTTTCCACTGCCCGATAAATTTCTCATCTCCTGCTGCCTCAGCCAGATCCATGCTGAACATGATGGCATTATACCAAAGTGCATTAATCTCGACAGGCATACCAATACGAGGCGTAACTGCTTTTCCATCTACCATGGCATCCATCCATGTAAGAGCATGCCCCTGCGTTCCGGCCCAGATCAGGCCATTGTCCTGCATATGGATATCAAAATCTGTCCCAGCCCTGAATCCGTCGAGGATCATTTTCATTTTGCGGCTGTATGCACTCCAGACAGCCTTTTTATCACCTGTGTGTTCAGCATATTGCTGAAGCGTCCAGAAAAACCACAGTGGTGCATCAACGGAATTGTATGCCGAGTCATTCCCTTCCCCGATATTCGGGAATAAAGGGCCTTTGAGGTCAGCAATCATGGAATCGATCACTGCCTTGCATGTCTTTGCATCATCATTGAACAAAGTCAATCCCGGCAGGGCGATAAAAGTATCCCTGCCCCATCGGCCAAACCACGGAAAACCGGCTACCACCCAGGTCTTGTTATCACGCTTGATAATAAACTGCTGCGCAGAATTTGCCAGGCAGTTTTCAAAATTATCACGGGGTGTACGTTTTTTTACCTCCGCAGTGAAGGAACGCTTGATGCCTGCGGGCTTCACCTCAGAAGTCCCGGCGCAAAATACAATGCTTTCGCCCTTTTTGATCTCAGTTTCAAAGAATCCCGGCACAAAAAGATCTTCCTGGAAATCGTAGCCACGTTCCATCTCCTCCTGGTACTCGATATTGTAATACCATTCCGGGTTGTGGATGTAGTCAACCTCTTTTGAAAATTGCATAAACAAAGGGGTATACCCATTGTACAAACGTACGCTGATCCCGTTGGGTACTTTGCGATGCTTGTCATTGATATCGAAATTTGCTTTCGAAAGCTTATGCATATTCCTGAATGCCAGGAAAGGGTTAAACCTTAAGCTCGTTGGCGAATTTGCATCTTCAAGGGTATAGCGGATCATGATCCTGTCAGAAGCTTCAGAAAAGATCATTTCCTTCCTGAGCAATACCCCACCAACCCTGTAAAGAATATTTGGGATAGGTTCGGTATTGAAATCACGGATATATTTATGGCCACCGGGATTATAAACGCCACCCGGGTATTTGTGGATACCAAGGTTAAAGCCGGCATCATGTTGTATCACCACCTCATCCATATTCGACAATAAGACATGATTCTCATTATCGATGCCCGGTTGGGGCGCGATGAGAAGTCCATGATACTTCCTTGTATTGCAACCGATAATGGTACGACTGGAGTATGCTCCCGCCCGGTTGGACCTGATCAGTTCCCTCTTAAGGGAATATCCCAGGTTTATTAGCTGGTTTTTATCAAATTCGATGTAACTCATTTCTTAAAACAATTGCCTGATTTCTACGCGATCAACGTGCTGCAAAATTAGCTCTTTTTTATCTGGTATAAATAAATATTATACATAATTAACATAAAATTAATAAATTGGGTGAGCTTTCAGCGATATTCACATTCAAATCACAATTGTTAGCTAGATATATAATGAAAAAACTTACTACGATCCTTGTTTTTACACTGCTTCTTTTTACTGCTGGCTCAAGCTTTTCACAGGACAAAAGGCCGCTCAGTCATGATGATTATGACCTCTGGAAGAACGTCACAAACAGCATGATCAGTCTTGATGGGAATTTCGTCAGTTATGAAATAAACCCACAGGAAGGCGATGGCACACTCTTGTTATACAATACTGCCAATGAGGATTATATGGATTTCGAAAGAGGCTATGCTGCGCGTATATCCCCGGCTGAAGACTTCATCGTATTTAAAATAAAAGCACCCTTCGACACCATCAGGCAGGCCAAGCTGGATGGTGTGAAGAAAGACAAATTGCCAAAGGACTCACTTGGCATCTATATCCTCGAGGCCGACAGCCTCGTTCTCATTCCCGGCATCAAATCTTTTAAGGTTCCTGTGGAGGGCCAATCGTGGGTCGCGTGGCTGATCGAGAAAAAAGCAGAGATAAAAGACACAACTGCTGCAGACACTTCCTCCGCTAAGGAAGAGGCAAAGCCGGAAAAGAAAAAGAAGAAGCAGGATGGGAAGACTATGGAGGTATATCATCCCGGAACAGGAGAGATGGCTTCGTTCGAAAATGTGACTGAATATTCATTCTCGAAGAATGGAAATATGCTCACTTTCCTGACAACAAGGAAGGACAGTATCGACTCTGTGTTTGTACACTACACGATCTACCCGGGGATACAATCTCAGCTTCTGTATCAAGGCCCCGGCTATGCGAAGAAGGTAACAGCCGATGAGCAAGGTGGGCAACTGGCCTGGCTCTTCTCGGCCGATACCGGGAAGGTTAAAGTTTATGATCTTCAACTCTGGGATCTGAACAGGAATAAGCTGATCACGGCGGTGGATACCAATGCTTCTGCTATGCCTGCGGGATGGTGTGTATCAGAAAACTCAAACATTCTCTTTTCTGAGGATGGCAAACGTCTCTTCTTTGGTACGGCATCGATACCTGAAGAAGAAGCAGAAGACACGCTCACCGCTGATGAAAAGGTGAGTGTTGACATCTGGAACTGGAAGGACGACCGCCTGCAACCTCAGCAGCTCAAACAAAAAGAAGATGATCTGAAAAGAGCCTATATGGCAGTATATCATGTTCCCCTGGGGAGGATGGTACAACTGGCAAATGAAGAAATGATACGAATCAACATGGACAAGAAACATCTTGGTTCATATGCCCTGGGGTTTGCACGCAAGCCTTATTATAAAGAGATGTCGTGGGATGCGGAAGGATACCAGGATGTTTACCTGATCAATGTTGACAATGGCGAGAAGAAACTCATCCTGGAAAAGCATCAGTCAGGAGCATACCTCTCACCGCTTGGCCGCTATATTGCTTTTTATAATGAGAAGGACAGCAGCTGGAACTCTTTTTCCGTCAAAAGCGGGGAGTTCGCCACGCTTACTGAAAATATTCCCGTCTGTTTCAGCTACGAAGAGTTTGATATGCCCACCACCCCCGGACCTTATGGCATGAAAGGATGGACCGCAAATGATGACAGGATGATCGTATATGATCGCTACGACCTCTGGATGCTGGATCCCAACGACGAAGCCGTGCCGATAAATCTCACCAACGGCAGAAAGAATGAATTAAAGTTCAGGTATATCATCCTTGATACAGATGAAGAATATATACCCGATAGAGAAGAGCTTCTTCTCAAGGCTTTTAATGAAGCGAATAAAGAAGCTGGATTTTACAATCTGGTATTGTCAAGGGATCCTGTCCCCGAAAAGATCTTCATGAGCCCCCATAGCTATTACACGCCTAAAAAGGCAAAGAATTCTGACGAGATGATCTGGCAAAAGATGAGCTTTAAGGAATACCCGGACCTCTACCTGAGTGATCGGAAATTCAGTTATGAAAAGAAACTGACCGATGCCAACCCGCAACAGGCAGACTACCTATGGGGCAGTGTCGAGATGGTCCATTGGACTTCGGCGGATGGCATTGAACTGGACGGCCTTCTCTACAAGCCGGAAAATTTTGACCCGGATACGTCCTATCCAATGATCGTATATTTCTACGAAAAATATTCTAATGGACTTCACAGGCATTACACTCCGAGGCCCAGCAGATCGACGGTAAACTTCACATTTTATACCAGCAACGGTTACCTCGTTTTTGTGCCCGACATTGTGTATAAAACAGGATACCCCGGGCAAAGTGCGTACAATTCGATTGTTAGTGGTACCCTCAAGCTAATGGAAAAGCCCTGGGTAGATGGGGAGCACATCGGCATACAGGGACAGAGCTGGGGTGGATACCAGGTAGCTTACCTGGTGACCCAGACGAATATGTTTACTGCTGCTATGGCTGGGGCACCTGTCAGCAATATGACCAGCGCTTATGGCGGAATCCGATGGGGATCGGGCATGAGCAGGATGTTCCAGTATGAAGGCAGCCAGAGCAGGTTGGGCGGCACCCTCTGGGAAAAGCCCTGGAGATATATTGAGAATTCCCCAGTATTTTTTGCCGACAAGGTAGAGACACCCCTGCTGATGATGCATAATGATAAAGATGGGGCCGTTCCATGGTACCAGGGCATAGAGTATTTTGTGGCACTGCGCAGGCTGAACAAACCGGTGTGGATGCTTACATACAATGATGCTCCGCACAATCTGAAGCGCCGTGCCGACTGCAAAGATTTGAGCATTCGTATGTTGCAGTTCTTCGATTACTATCTGAAAGATGCTCCGGCCCCGGTATGGATGGAATATGGTATTCCGGCAGTGGATAAGGGGAAGGAATTTGGTTATGGGTTAGTCGAATAGGGTTGCCAACCTTATTAAGGTTGGCAACCCTATTCTATTTAGCTGGGAATCTTTCACTTATATATTTCAGTGCTTCCCTGATCTCTAAACTGGCCGAACTGGGTCCTGTGCGGATAAAAAACTCTTCTCCGAAGCCCTTCTGACGTAAAAACACCGGTGCCGGGCTGCGCAGGCATTTTACATGGCACACCGTTCCGCCGTCGATCTTCTCAAGGGTAGTTTTTATGTAAGGTGTGACCTCCTGGCCCATGGAAGCCTTCACCAGGTTCCAGAAATGCAAGAGAAATTTATCATCATTTTCAAACTTATCGATCTCGACCCCTTCCACCCTGCCATCGTCTTCGACGCCTATGAGCAGATGGCCTCCACTGGAATTCAGAAAGGCAGAAATGGTTTTAAGACTGGCATGTTCAATGGCAGAATTTTTCTTCTCTTGCCGCATATCCCATCGTAAGGAGGTTTTAAACTCGAGGTTATAGCTCTCCCCTGCCCCGATCAGGTCGCGAATACCCGGCTCGAGATCTCTACCGGCTCCGGTAAAAAACGACACATATTCAAGGGCCTTGATTGCCTGTGCATGCAACTCCTTATAAGCTTCATCCGGATGATCCTGATTTACCTTGAAATGACGTAATTCTTTATCGTATAATTTGCAAGCATCAGGTTTTTTATCACTCATTTCGTGCCTGAGGTTTATGGCCAGCACGGCAGTAGCATATTCAGAGGGTGTCATCTTTCCCATAACGAGCATCATGGGCATAACAATGCCTGCAGCATGGATACATGACAGGAGGTTTGCAGCTGTCTTTTGTGCATCCATAAGTCCTTCGTAGGACTCCAATATCATAGTCCGCAAAGCGTCCATTTCCGGAAAGTCCCCACCCTGCCCTTCTTTAAGTTCATCAACGAAGCTGATGAGCCGGCGGCCTACCTCCGGCATACCCCAGAAGACAAGGTTGAGTATGCCCGGATGATCCTCCAGGTAGTCCAATGCTTTTGCTGTATCTAATAAGCTACTCCCTTTTCCTGATCTTAGCACGACCAGCGGATCATTTCTGAAAGCATCATCGAATGATTCCTTGATGTGGTCATTTTTTTGCTCAATAAAATCCTTTTGGAAACAGAAGAGGGCAAAGCTGCTCACAGCATACAGGTCTATTTCTCTATAAATCGTCAACTTGGCCAGGATATGCTTAAGCAGGCGGATATCAGGATCTGCCAGGTCATTCCCGCCAGGAGTTTTCAGTGCCTGATCGGCATAATATATTACGTGATCATAATCGCGCATCACCAGGTCGAGCTTGCCGGGATCTATAGGGTCGGGGTAATTCATTGCATGCTTCTTTTGAACGGATAAAAATAGTCCAAAATGCTGAAACGACTGGCGAAAGCCATGAATTATTTCTTAAATTAGCATGGCTGTAGACGGCAGCCCTGTATTCAACACCAATAGAAAATCTTAATCAAAAGCCATATGTCAGAAGAAAATCACTTTTTTATTTGCCGGAATGAATCCTGCAAGGATGAGACTAATTTCTCAGGAGAAGCCCTGTCGGGAGGTAAGATTACCACATATCAGATGCCCGATGAAGGTGAGTTGATATTGTGTGAGCATTGTAAAAGCGAATACAAGCTGGTAAACGGAGACCCCCAACTCATATTGGGGGAAATAATAATAGAGAGTCAGGATGCCAATATAAAGTTCTTCAATCAGTACGAGTCAAACCATATCCATTTCAAGAAACTGGTCCTGCGTAATATTGATGAAGCAGATTTCAAAGGGAGGGCAATCTCCTTCAATCATTGCACTATAGATGAGCTAATTATTGAGAATGTAAATATCACCTCTACTTTTTACCCGATTTCCTTCTCAAATTGCCAGATAGGCAGTGTCAGTATCATCAACAGCCAGCTTATAAAAGCCAGCAGGAACAGCTATAAGAGCTTATATACCTTCTTTGGCATTGTTTTCTTTCAAACAGAAATAACTGAAGGCTTCAGTATTGAGAAGAGCATGTTCAGCGTGGTGGTCTCATCATGTAAAGTTAAGTGTCAGATCAAGATCTCGCAAAAGAGTAAGATCGAAATTGCGCTATCCAATAACGATCATGAGCCTGTCATCAAAACAGACAAAGGGTCTGAGGTATTACAGCTATTTAAAATCACCGGCCGTGACCCATCCAAAACACTTAAAAAAGTAACAAGCTCCGGAGAACTCATCTCTGACAAAAGTATAGACGAATTGCATATCAACCCTGATGAAAAAAATACAAGCACACTGGAAAACTGTCTGATTAAAAAGCTGATCTTCCAGGATGGATCCAGTATTGAGGGGATGCTTCATTTTAAGAATTGCATTATTGAAAGCATAGAAAACAGGCCCAATGTTTTTGAACAGGATCTTGTATTCCTGGGATGTACATTCAGAGAAAAGCTCTTGGTTTCCAGATCACGTTTCAAACAATCTCTGATCTATGAGTTGTGTACTTTTGCTAAGGGTGCTACCTTCAACAATATTTCGATTGAAGATGACCTCCACCTGAGCTACTCTGACTTTAAGGAAGGCCTCTACCTGGCAGGAAATAAATGCAGTGGGTATGTTAAGTGTCAGGTCAACACCATGCAAGGGAAGTTGAACCTCGAAGATAATGTGATAGGCAGGGATGTCCTCATAAAATCTTTAAACTCCGACGACAACCTGATCATATATCACAATGACATAGCCGGATATCTCTTTTTGAAACAACTGCATCTTAAGGGGAAAGCAGATATTAATATGCTGAATGCTGACGCCCTGACAATAGAAGATATTGCAGTTATGCAATCAATGGAAATCACCAATTCTTTAATAAACAACGACCTTAGCATCACACGGATGCAGGTAAAAGGGGAGACTAATTTTTGGTTTACCAAAGTAGACGGGCTCTTAAAACTAATCCGTTCAAAATTTGAGGATACCATAGCAGTATATTTTCTGGAAAGCAAACTCAACATCATTGCGAACATAGATGTTGCCGGAGAGGTAAAATTTAACTCCTGTACTTTCAGCCAGCAAACCCTTACCAACAGGAACCTTTTCCATGGAGAGTTCAATTGGGGAACGATGCAAACGCATAACCTCTTCCTGTCGGATAACTATATTTTTGATACGGCCGAAATCGAAAATATCCAAGCCCTAAATTACACTATCGATGACAATGCGTTTGTAAAGGGACTTGAAATAAAAAATTCACATCTGAGCGAAATCAAACTAAATAACAATTTTGCACTGGATTATATCAAGCTAAACAACTTACAAACAGATGACATTTTCCTCGCTGGTAACCGGATCACGAATGAAATTATGATCAACCACTCCAGGTCGGTCGACCTGATGTTTAATTTCAACACTACTGCCATCCTGAATCTGTACAACAGTGTGTTCGCTAACATCACTATTTCTGAATGTGATGAGTTGGGCGACACCAACCTGAGCAACCTGACCGTGAGCAGGAGCTTTACAGTCAAAGATTGCATCATAGAGAAGGAATTGTATATGGACAGATGCAAGCTGGATCAGGACTGTTTGATAGAATATAATACTGCCAGCAATTTCAGGCTCAAAAATTCGGTAACCAGCAACATAAAGTTTTTCAGAAACTTCTTATCGGACTTCTCCAGCATTTCCGATACTAAAACAGGACACCTGGATATTCTTGAAGTCCAGAGCTTTCGCACCTGGAGTTTCAAAAAACTCGAATCGCAACATATTAGACTTGAGAACAATCATTTCAAGGAAAATCTTGAACTTATTAGCATAAAATCGAATGATTGCTATGTAACGGATAATTATGTTACTGAAAGCATTCTTATCAATGATGCCACTGCAAACGACCTCTCAGTAGTAAACAATGTGGTCTATTCGGTAGTCGCATTCCCACCCTCAGCCGAGGACGAAGACAAGGCTACTGAAGATGAAAAGGTCCTATTGGGTATGCAGATTGAGCATAGTAATATAGAAAATGAGATAAACATACGTAATAACTATACACCCGAACAACTTTTGATCAGGACAACGCTGAGCGATAAATTTTCTTATTCAAGAAACCGCACACGTACGTCCAAGATCAGCATGGGCAGGTATCGTCAGATGTATATTTCTAATTGCGAAGATATCGTAGACTTTTCATGCAATAATGTGAGTGTGGGGAAAGATCTCAGCTTTAACAACAATCAGTTCAATGGAGAATTCATCATGCTGTATTGCAAGATCGAAAATGATCTGGAGTTTAAAGACAATACTTTTTCAGATGTACACAGGATCAGAAATACATCTGTTTTTGGTACACTTTCCTACGAAGAATGCAGTTTTAGCTATGCCATGTTCTTACAGCAAAATAAATTTACTGCGGTTCACCTTGGAAATGTAGAAGTTCATTCCACTATTTATTTCGATCATAATGTAGTAGAGGGGAACCTCAGCTTTGGTAAGGGTGAATTCCTTAATGATTCTTCCACTATTATTTTTGCCAGGGCCATCGCCATTATGGAAAATAAGATCAGGAATGCTGAATTTAATAAGGTTCAATTTGACTCTACCGTAGCTCTGCGGCACAATAATTTTGAGGGAGATCTGACCTTCCGTGATACCAGCCATCAGTTAAGTCTTGATTTTACAGGGTGTTTTGTGGGTGGCTCATTTGTGTTTCACAATAGTAGTCAGCAATCGGGGAATGGAGACCTTATCCTCGACAATACTTTCATCGACAAACGGCTCTCATTTACAAATTATATACCTGCCAGCTTTTCCTTTATCAATGCGACTTTCAACGGATTTGAAATTCCTCGAAACTGGAGGATGAAGGGGAAAAAGCTGATGAAAAAGAAAGATAAAAGCTATGCAGCAAGCATTGAACCGGAACAGGGAAGTTCTGCCGGCAACAGACTCAAAAAGTTCTTTTTCGGTGACAAAAAAGACTTTTTAATCAAAGACAATATTATCCAGGGAGGTGCATATAAAGATAATGACCTACCCTATGGCTTTATGAAAGAATATTACCAGGAGGATACTGTGTTAAATGCTATCCCCGACAATTGGAGGAAACTGCAAGAAATCTTATTTCATGATAACGAAAAACTGGATCAACTGGATCAATCTCACCGACGAGAGGACAAAGCCACAGATGAGCAACTTCTTCGAGGATATTATGTTTTGTATAAGCAAAGTATACAGGAAGACTTCATCCCAATATATTACAAGCATTTCAGTGATGAGGGCACGCAAGACATGATTAAGGTGGCCAAGTACTTTTCCACAGTAGAAAACAATTATAAGGATGAGTCGATCAAAGCTGTTTTTGCTGAGGTTCAGGCATTTTTCGGTGTCTTTCACAAAGCACTCATGGCCTTTAACGACCACAGCTTATATCAGATCAACAACCATAGAAGAATGGCCAGGAAGAGATGTAAAAATGGCATCTTTACCCGGCTGGAAGAGCAATACAAGGTGCTCAGGCATATCTGGGGCAGTAATGGGGAACTAAAAGAAGAAGATGCCGCCTATTATAAATGGATGCACTATAAGAACGTGGGAGAAATGCGTTTAGCGCCATGGCGCAGCAAACCGAAGTATTGGATGAGATACCTCCTCTATGAAAAGGTTTTTGGCTGGGGCGTGGATCTGTACCGCATCGTATTGTCGACCCTTGGCATGGTAGGCCTCTTCACATTCATTTATTTTATCATATTCCACTCAAACCCGGAACTGTACGTATATTGGGATAATGTGAAAGTATATGGCACTGAAATTACAGGCTGGAAACCTTTTGTATTTGCCATTCAGACAACATTCAGTGCCGGACTGGGCGACTGGGCGCCTATCGGCTCAGGGATCATTAAGATTCCGATGACAATCAACGCCATACTCGGTGTGTTATTTGTCACCTTCCTGATTGGTGCTTATGGCCGTAAGATGCTGAGATAAATTTTGGATTTTGAGTTTTGGATTTTGAATTATTATCCGAATTTACATTTGGGATACACTACTGTCCGGTTTAAACTTCGCAGGCAATGTTAGCAAGCATGAGCATGGATCTCCCCCTCTCTTTTCAGGATAGGGGGCCGGGGGGTGAGGTGCTTTAATAATGGGATTACTCCCCCGATCCCGAGTACTCGGGAGGGGTCGTGATCCCGGAGGGGGGAGGGCATAAGTAACTGAAACCCTCCTTCGTCGGCATTTTTATTTGCCCCCCACAGCTGTTCAAGCAAGCTTGACAGCTGCGAAGTACTAATAAAAAAACCCGCGTAAAGCGCGGGTTTTGAGTTAGTTAGCGGAGAAAGAGGGATTCGTCCCACCATATTTCAAATTTCTATCTAATTGATTAAGTGCTAATTAGAAAACACGTTTTCTGGAATTTATACTCATTTTGGCGACCATATGCCGCACATATATTTCCGTTTTTTAATGATTAATTCATTCTTAGCTAATTGTTACCCCAATTGATCTTGTCGTTTACATCAATTAAATCACAAATAAAAGTATTAATAAGATACAAATGACAATTTTCGAACTTGTGCATTTCTTGCACAGGTTGCATTCTTATTTAGTTAAATTGTACCGCATATATTAGCAATGCGTCTGCCATCATCACTTTTAAATATTTCCGTTTCCTTGTATTCTATGGCTCAAATCTACTAATACTTTTTCAGCCATTTACATTAATAATAACGTTAAATACTACA
>JAOZTN010000042.1:0-4394 GCA_029942245.1 Bacteroidales bacterium
TATAAATATACGACATCCTGACCCGAAAGTCAAAAAAGTGTTGGGTGTTGAGGGTTGGATTAGTTTTGAATTTTAAGTTTTGAGTTTTGAATTCAGTCATTAATCAAAACTCACCATTCTTCAATTTCAATCTTCACTAATCATTAATCAATAGGATCTCATCACTCTAAAAGTCTTTTGTAGTTTAACTAAATGATACACTCAAAATGGACAATGTAGAATTGACGATGAAAAACCTGGAACCCGGTATCTTGTACCCGGCACCTATTCAGTATGTCATAATACCTTGTACCTGATATGAGAAAATATGAAGATTCCTCCTCCCGTCGGAATCAATTCCACTAAGACTTCGGGCTTCGCCCTCAGTCAGTGTCATTGACCCGGAACACCCACGCATACTTACATGCCGGTGTGATCTGTAGTTTATTGGGTACGTGAAGCATAAAGCCTTCACCATTTTGTTCCCAGTTAATAAAACCATCGAGACCTACCGCCGTGATCTTAGCACCATCCGGTGGCGACCAGCCGGTCATGCTGATGACGGGGGGCGGGGCGTCTTCGTTTTCGGATCCCAGGTAGATGATAAATACGCTGCCATCTTTTCCTTCGGTGAGGCATACATTGCCTTCTTTATATGGTGCAAGGGGACGGCTTCCATAAATGGCTTCATTGTTTACCTCCATCCAGTCGCCGATCTCCGCCAGGAGCTCATAGGCGCCATCATGCCAGCTGCCATCGGGGCCGGGGGCAATATTAAAGAGGAGGTTTCCGCCTTTAGAAACGATATCGACCAACAGGTGTATCGCATCGCGACCGGATTTATAATGTGCATCGGGTACCCACGACCAACCACCACCGGCAATAATGCAGGACTCCCACGGATAGGGAAGCATTTTTTCAGGCACCCGGTTCTCGGGGGTCAGGTAGTTCTGGTTGGGACCCGGAACGGCGCGGTCGACAACGATCAGGCCCGGCTGCTTTTCACGCGCTTTGAGCTTGAGTTCTCCCATGCGGATATCCTGGTTCTGAAAATGGATAAACTTATATCCCGGGTCGTTGACCCTTTTGCGCAAATCCTCATCACTCATTGGGGCGACCCAACCACCATCCAGCCAGAGAATATCCATCTTCCCGTAATCTGTCATGAGTTCCATGATCTGGTTATGGGTAAACTGTACATAGTCCTCCCAGCGTTCAGGATATTTCTTGATATCGTAATTCACATTCCTGTCGGGGGTAGCAAAATTCGGCCACCAGTAGTCTTCATTATGCCAGTCGGGTTTTGAAAAATAAGCTCCCGCCCACATGCCTTCATCCCTGAAAGCATCGAATATCTCAAGGGCTACATTAGCCTTTTCGTTTTTGCTGAAAGGACAGTCAGGGTCAGTAATCTTATAGTCGGTGTATTTGCTGTCGAACATGCAGAAGCCGTCGTGATGCTTGGTGGTGAATACAACATATTTCATGCCGGCATCTTTTGCCGCTGAAGCCCATTTCTGGGGATCAAAATTTGTCGGGTTGAATGTTGTTTTCAGGTTCTCATATTCCTTTTTGTACTCCGTATAATTATCGTTTTTACGCCTGCACCAGCCTTCATCCTCGGCGCATATCGACCAGGATTCCACTATACCCCACTGGCTATAGGCACCCCAGTGCATCAGCAAACCGAATTTCATGTCCTGCCATTGATCGAGTTTCTCAAGCACCAGGGGATCAGATTCCGGATAGTATTTCTGTTCTCCATGCTGTGCAGAAACATGGCAAAGGGCAAAGGGCAAAAGTAAAAAGGCACATGTAAATAATAAAAAGATAGATTTTCTCATATGAATTAGTTTACTCGCTAAGCTCAATTTCTCCGTCGAGAAGTATAGAAATGACGCTTACCTGCGGATCAAGGACATCTTCCGGCAGATCTATATAGAGTATACCTGGAGTTGCGCTCCAGTACTGTTTCATTTTAATGTCGTAATTGAGCTTGGTCCCATTTCCAACTACCCAGATGCGGTTAACTTTGTTTTTTAATCCCTTGAGCATGATGGGACCATTTGGCTTTCCATCCACAAAAAGGTATAAGGTTTTTTTGTCGCCGGAGAGGGCGGAGGGCCCATAAAAATATTCCGGTGATATACCGGCTGAGGTACCATAGATCGCTTCGGCATGCTTGTTTGTCCAGCGTCCCAGTTCTTTCAAAATTTCCTGCTGTTCTTCCGGAATTGATCCATCCGCTTTCGGCCCGATATCGAGCAAGAGGTTCCCTCCCATGCTGATGCAGTCCACAAATATCCTGATGATCTGGTTGGGGCTTTTGTAGTTTTTGTCGTTATGCTGATAGCCCCAGGAGTCATTCATGGTCATACAGAGTTCCCAATATTCGGCTTCGGGCTTTCTTATTGGAAGACCCTGCTCAGGGGTTGCATAATCGCCGTATCCCTGCAGGCGTGAGTTCATGATCGCATCCGGATTATGAGACAGTATGCTTGACCTGATGAGGGATGCCTGCCACTTTTCAGCACTCTGCTCCCAATCGCCATCGAACCACCAGAGGTCAGGATCATAGCTCTCCAGTATCTCATTGATCTGGCAAAAGTTGAATTCAACGAAATTATTCCAGCGTAGTGAATCGTCCTCGTATCTTATTTCTTTCCTGGTCAGCTTCGGGTAGTCGGGGTGCGACCAGTCGAGCAATGAGTAATACAGCCCTGCCTTAATACCCCGGTCGCGCAAAGCACGCATGAAGGGTTTGATATAATCCTTCTTCAGGTGGAGGTCGTTGCACTTTGTAGGCCAGAGGGCTACACCGTCGTGATGCTTGGAGGTGAGCACGGCATAGCGGGCACCACTTTCACTGATCAGGTCAGCCCATGCTTCCGGGTCATACTTTTTTGCCTTAAAGCCATCCATTTGCTTCATGTAATCCTCATGAGAAATGTAGCCGTTGAAAAACGACCATGATTCATCGATGCCATTTACGGCGTATATGCCCCAATGAACAAATATCCCAAGTTTAGCATCGGCGAACCACTGCATGCGGCCGGCCTTTTCTTTATCAGTTTCCTGGGCGTGGCTGAGGGGTAATAATATACAAATGGATAAGAGGGCGATAAATAGTTTTTTCATCATAGCATTATTCTTCCAGTACAACACCCATTTCTTCCAGTATCCGATAGGTCAGGTTGTCTCCCTCCGGGCCTTTCAGAACAATAGAATTTCCCGTACCATCGGCACTGTTGAATATGTAAGAGTAGTTCTCTTTTTCATAAACCACATTGATGGCAGCGATAATCTTTTCGGTGATCGGCTGAAGTTTCTGGTTTGAAAGTGCAGCCAGCTTGGCATCGGCATTGTTCATATCCATTTGTATCTCCTGTTCCAGGGCGGCAATCTCGTCACGCATTCCCGACAGGAGGCTTTCGTCATACCCATTTTCCTCTTTAGTATAATAATCTTCAAGCAATGTCTGGTAGTAGTTCCTTTTCGCGATGATCTGCCCATTAAGCAAATCTCTGTATTCCTCGATCTCCTGGTTCATTTGTTGTGCTTCAGGGAGGTTTTTGAGGATGAACTCAAGATTGGCATAACCGATCTTCACCTGGCTGAATGTAGTAATGGCCAGGAATAACAAGGTGATTAAGATAATTGTTTTCTTCATGGTGATGGATTTGTTTCAAAGATAAAAATTAGTTGAATCAGTTGAATCGGTTAATCGGTTGATTGATTGAATTGGCAATCGTTGGATTATGTTCGTGAGCGTTCATTTTCTGTTCAATTGTAAACAATACCGTGCTTCAATCTAAGGGTAAGAATGTGTTTAAGTATAATAAAATCAGGCGATTAAGATTTTTGGCATAGTTTTTATACATATATGTTACACAGGAGTTGGAAACCTGTATTAACAAAAAACATTTAAAATACATCCTGCAAATTTTCTCAGGTTGTTAATCAGGGTTATCGGGGGCCGGGTCGTTACCGGCCCCTATTTTATTATGAAGGAAGAGAAATCAAAAAAAATACCTGTTGGAATCGGATACGTCCTGGGGTTTGTGTTCGGACTGTCTGTCATGATCTGCTTTGCGGTGGGTATAGGCATGACCTTCTTCGGGATACTGCTGGGCTTATCCTTCAGCCTTAGCATAGGGATTGCGTTTGAATGTGCTTTTGCTGGTGACAGGCGCCTGCCATTATTTCAAAAGGTTTTGCTTTCATTATCTGTAGTCCTGCTCATCCTCTCTGTTGTTTCTTTACTGCTCTGGAACGGAATATAAGATTTTCGCTTAAACTACCACTTCAAAAACTAAACAATTCAGCCTTTCGAATTGTTAGTTTAGATGCTTGTTAGCAATTGGATTGTAAGATAAATGAGCCATAAGCGACAAAGTTTAAAATGAATGTTATGA
>JAOZTN010000042.1:4494-17571 GCA_029942245.1 Bacteroidales bacterium
GGAAACTTTTTGAGCGATCCCTCCTCAAAAGTCCATTCGGGGGTATATAAGGTTTCTCCTTCACCAAGCCGGTACCAGGGGCTGATATTCCGGTCGAGGGGATTCACAAGTATATGGATGTCCTGGGCAGGCATATAGCTTTGAGCGATTATAAATAGTTTTTCGCCATTTGCATTGACGGCCACATCCACTACGATCACCGCATGTCCCGGGCTTCCTCCCTGGATAAATACATATCCCGCCTGAATGTTCTCCAGAAGTGCGGGTACCAATTCATTGTCCAGCGACAAAGAACCGGCATACATAAATACCATTTCAAGGTAATTATGAAAAGATTTATCAGAATCCGATGGGTCTGCTGTTTTCTGCCAGCTGACCTCATTTCCACTTACAGAACAACGATAGCCGTTCTTCCATTTGCTCCAAACCGCTGGAGTGCCATTGGTAAAATTAAATGAGATTTCTTCCCCCCTTCCAGATGTACGAAGATATTCAGCCCTGAGCCTCATCACTGCATCAGCACATTGTTGCAGGTCTTTTGTCCCAACACTAAGGTCGATCACCGCTTCTGCCACCCAGGAATTTGGCTTTTTCCGCCCATCATAATACTGCACTTTTGTACCATGAGGTTTTAAAGGAAGAAGGCGTAAATACCATGCAAAACTGTTGCTGTCAGCAATTGGTCTGTGATATTTATCAGGTGGAGAGAAACGGGTCAAAACTATTTTGCCTTCCCGATTTATGATGAGGGAATCCAGGTTTACCTGATCCTGCTGTGTAGTACGCCCGGAACAAGATACCAGGAAGACAAATAGTATGATGCTTATGAAGTGCATATTAATGATAACGCAGCATTCTGGGTCAAATTATTATTCTCCCTTTAGCCCATCAAACACCAGGGTCATGTAATAGAGCCCCCCAACACTTGCACTCCCAAAGCTTGTGGTGTACCAGTCGTTGATCACATTGGATCCTCCGATCTTTAGCGTGGTATAGAGGGATTCGAAAGTGTAACTCACCTGGGTGTCGAGGGTGGCATATGATGGTATTTGTGCAACGCCGAAAGCGGATTCCCATAAAAAAGTATCCTGCCAGCGGTAGCTGACCTTAAAGCCGATCTGATCGAGGAACTGACGTTTGCCAACACTCAGGTTAAAGCGGTAGCGCGGAGTATTAAAGCGGGATTGAAATCCCGGAGGGCGGTCTTTGATCGATTCCAATGCATTATAGGCTACATTTCCGCTGGCAAAAAATCCTTTTGGCAAAAGCATATCCAGCCCAAGGGCCCAGCCCCATGCCGTTACCGGCTCGTCGGTGCTGATGGTGGTCTGAAATCTTCTTTCATCATCCTCATAGGGGTTTTGAACCAGCACCTGGGCAGCCAGGAAGCCATTATACCTGTTTACAAAAGCATATGAATCCAGGAAAAGGAGCTTGTTGAGAAAGAGTCCTTTATATCCGATCTCATAGGCAATGACGCGTTCAGGTTCAAACTCAGGGATCACAAAGGGACCATCATCCATAACAGGCTTACCTGTTACGGGGTTGGCGCTGCTCAAAGGATATACCGGGTTGGTATTGAACCCATACAGATCATGTACCTGTGGCAGGCCGCCGATCACCCTGTAAGCACCTACATCGAGATTCACCCACTGGTCGGCAATGGATGGAAAACGATAGGCTGTTTGTATAGAACTCCTGATGGTATGGTCCAGGTTTTTATCAATCGAATATACAAGGGAAAGCCGCGGTGTAGCCCTTCCCTTAAAATATTGATTCTTGTCGTAGCGTGCTGCCAGGGTCACCCGGAGGTGATCATTCAGAAATTGACGATTCAGCTGCACATATCCTCCATATTGGTTAATGCCGATAGGGTTTCCGGGGGTGTCGGCAAACACGGTTCCTTCGCTGTTGATATTATAATTTCTGTAGCTGATACCGGCCTGAAGGTCGAACCATGGGATATACCTGCTGAAGTGATACATGCCTTCGGTATGGAACATTTTGCTTTTATCCAGGACCATTGCTCCGCCCTCTGCAATGGATGTACTAACGACCTGTTCAAAATATTGATTAAACTCTTCCGAACCTGCATAAGGGAATGCATTTTCTGACGGATTGAATATGTTGCCGTGTTCATCGCGGTTTTCAGCTACCAATCGCGCAAATTTCAGGGCATCTTCTTCTGATGCTCCCAGCAGGATCTGTTGTGTGTAGGACGCGATATAATCCTGGAACCATTCTTCACTTGGTTTCCAGGCCTCATTGATCATGGCTCCTGCCCCGCCCGCATTATAGCTGTCGCCGGAATGCTCCCAAACATAGTATGAGCGCACATAAAAATCAGGATTATTCACTTCTGCCTGAATGTTCGACATCCTGAAGTCTTCAAATGCGAAGCGGTTCTGTGCAGTGTAGACACTGCTTCCGCTGCCGGTCCCACCTCGTAATATTGCTTCATAATTATTCCCAAAACGATAGTGCAAGGCTGCACTAAAGCGCATGATACGCGTATTGTAATCTACCAGGTCTTTTTCTTCCCAACCGGTACGCGTAATGATCTGATCAGGGAAGAGGTGGAGGTTGTCATCGATAAAGGATTCATATTCCGGTGTACCCGGAACGAGTCCACGGGCATCGGCCACGCCGGCCAATACCGCTGGAGCCACTTCCTGCAGGTTTACAGGGACTACAATGTCATCCCCATAAACATTCACCCCATCGTAACCCTCATTGGATTCCCTGGTGGAGTTTAGATCATCCAGACGGTATTTATCACGGTAGTCGTTGGCAAACCAATCGGTAGCATTCAGATAGGTTCCCGAGACCTTAAATGCAAAGCGGTCGTTGAAATTTTTGGCATAACGAAAGTCGAGATTGACCATGGGTGTGGGCCCATTGATGTGATCATCTCCGAAGTGCATCAGCCCTCCTTGCAGGGAGACGGTCAGTCCTTCATAGTCAAATGGATTTTTACTGTTCATCAGCAGTACGCCATTCATCCCTCCGGGGCCATAAAGGGCCGATGATGCACCCACAAGCAGTTCAACACTCTCCACATCGATATTAGAGAGCCCGAAAATATTTCCGGCTGAAAAACTTAGTCCCGGTGAGCAGTTGTCGACCCCGTCAACAAGTTGATTCATGCGTACGTTGGTTTCTCCGGTAAAGCCCCGGGCATTTGGAAAGCGGAAGGTCAGGCTGTGTACGTTCATATCAACCCCTTTAATGGAATAGAGACCATCATAGAAATTGGCTGTCGGGATCTGGCTAATATCGCGGCTGGTCAACTTTTCTATAGTCACCGGTGAAGCCATAATGTTTTCCTCCACTCTGGAAGCCGAGATTACAACCTCCTGCCCAAGGATAGCACGTGCCTCCAGCTCAATCACCATGTTCTTTCTGGACCCGCTGACCTTTTTTTCCTTCTTCGCATAACCAATAAATGAAAAGTCAAGGGTGAAAGGGGGAGCTGTTTCCGTTTTCAATATAAAGTTACCCTCTACATCGCTAACGGTTCCAATAGTGGTTCCCCGAATAATAATGTTTACACCGGTAAGAGGCTCATCGCTTCCTGCCTCCATCACCCGACCATCAAACACAAGCTCCTGAGCATGGGCCGGAAACAATCCGGTAGCAAGAAAGAACACTCCCAGCAAAAAAAGTGCAAAAAGTTGCGGTTTGATAAGTTTCATATTCATGGTTGATATTACAAATTTAATAAATTCGCTAACTATTCTTAAAAAGCCAATGACAAAGGTATTCAATGCACGATTAAGTGAAACATGGTTAAAGGCTGCCGTTATTGGAAGCCTGTGGGCTTCATTAGAGATTATCATTGGCAGCTTCCTGCATAATATGCGCTTTCCTTTTGCCGGGACCATTTTATCTTTTGCCAGCGTTGGTCTTGTCATTGCCTTTGTCCAGATATGGAGCAACAGGGGGCTGGTTTGGAGAGCCGGGCTGATCGCAGCCCTGTTAAAATCTATGTCACCTTCTGCCATTATCCTCGGACCGATGATCGGGATTTTCAGCGAGGCCCTGATCATTGAATTCTTCATATTGATTCTTGGAAGAAATGTTGTGGGCTATCTTATAGCAGGGGCTGTTGCAGTGTTGAGTGCCTTCTTCCATAAAGTTGTAAGCTTATTGGTCACCTATGGGTTTGACCTGGTCATCATTGTTGATCAGCTATATAAATATGTCATTAAGCAGCTGGGCATGACAAAAGGAGACCCGGTACTGCTACTCAGTATTGTCATGCTTACCTATGCGGCACTGGGAATGCTTGCAGCTGTTCTGGGTTACCTGGGAGGGAAGAAGGCCATGAAATATAATAGCCTGGCCGAAGTGGGGATTACCCCTGACCGACATTCATCGTTTTTCAGGGAAAACGTGGAGCAAAAAACATCACCCTGGTATTTACTTTATCACCTGTTTTGCATTATTGCATGCCTTTTTATGCTGAATTCCCTGCCGCTGGTATATTCATTCCTGCCTTCTTTGCTTTACGCATTTTCATGCCTGTACTGGTATAGGGGCAGCATGCGTTCATTCAGGAAGCCTTCCTTCTGGATATGGTTTATGGCCATTACTCTGCTGGCTGCCGTGTTCTGGAATGGTTTGTCGACAGGAGAGATATGGAATGTTGAGGGCTTGCTGGTAGGATTAAGAATGAATTTACGAGCAGTAGTGATCCTTACAGGCTTTGCTGCTATCAGCCGTGAGCTTCGTAACCCTATCATACGCACGGTCCTGTATCATCATGGATTCGCAAATCTTTATCATTCAGTGGGCCTTGCTTTTTCGGTTTTACCCGGTGTTATCGACAGCCTCCCGGGGGTGAAAAAACTAATGACCAGACCCATCAGCTCACTGGGAATGATTGTAAGCAGGGCGGCAGATGTATTTCCTGCCCTGGAGAAAGAAGTGGCAGACCAAAATCCGGTCATCATCCTTACCGGCGCGGTTCAGGAGGGGAAAACCACCTTCCTCATTGAGCTTCTGAAAATTTTAAAGGAAACAGATCTGAAAATACATGGCTTTCTGGCCGTTGGTATCCATGAATCTGACAAACGGATCGGATACGACCTGGAAAACATTTCAAATGCTGAACGATGCATGTATATACGTACAAAACCTTCTGTTGCATGGTTTCGCCATGGGAAATACTATTTTAACCCGGAAGGAGAGGGCTTTGGCATGGAGATCCTTGAAGAAGCACGCATCATAAAGGCAGACTTGATAGTTATCGATGAAATAGGCCCCGTTGAGCTAAAAGGCCGGGGCTGGGCTGATGAGATAGAAAGCCTTGTAGAAAACAGTCGTATAATGCAATTATGGGTTGTGCGCAGACACCTGCTGAAAAAAGTTACACGACAATGGAATATCGGTGATATTTTGGTGGTGGATATCAATGAAGAAACTGCTGTAAGTGCAGCAGAAGACATCAAACTCTTCATCATGAACAGGAAAAAGTAACGGCTTTATCGTAAATTTGCAAAAAACAACATCATGGAAACACGGAAAATTGCAAATATCATCAGAAGAATATCTTTCATATTATTAGCGCTTGTCGTAATCGCAGCCTGCAAGAAGGATGATGACAGCCCAGACCAGGAAACACCGCCCGCTGTAAATCCAATGGTTGGAACCTATGCTTTTATCAATGCTACTTTTGACGAGCCCATTACCGTGATCGTCAATGGGGATACCAATCATTACCAGGCTGGCGACGATGCATATATTTTTGTTGGAGGTGGCCTCCTTGGGGCAGCTCCCTGCGACAATGCCGACAATGCGGCCCTACAACTCAGGTCTGATTACACTTCGTGGTATGTTTGCCAGGGAGAAAGTAATGAAGCACAGCAGGGAACCTGGGAGCCAAAAAGCAACAATACGATCCTTAAGCTGAGTATTGCCAATCCGGCAGATTTTGTGGTAAGTATTGGTGATGTTGATCTCAGCAATAATATGCTCACAGGAAAAATACTTGCGCTTCCGATGCCCTATGATACATCTATTCCTGTAGGAGATCCCCTGCCCGGCGGCGGGATTAATTTCCAGGTTGCCCAGGTGTCAGTGGAATTTTTGAGAATCTAATCGGGGATCTTTTCTTTTCCTTGTTTTTCCTGTTTTCGTTTTCGATCTTCAGGATTACGTTCACCCTGTTTACGTTCACCTTGCTTTCGTTCGCTCGGATCACGCTGCTTCGGTTTCACCTTTTCATCTTCAGTCTTTATGGCGGGAGCAGCCTCTGTTTCAGTAACAGGGTCGGCCACACCGGCCTTTACACAACGAACGGTAAGTTTATTGTTTTTATCGTAAGCCTGCCTCTCAACGCCGTCTTTGGTTTTCTCGATGATGCGGATCCACCCAAAGCCATTATCATCTGCCGATGATGTCCAGAAATATGCCCTTCTTCCGGCATGGGAGCTATTTCCTTTTGGGTTGACCATACCAATATAATCGGCATCGAAACCCAGGCCGCCACCCATTCGCAGAAACTTTCCAACGGTGCCTGTATTCCTGTTAAATTTTTTGTCGAGTTCATCTTTATCCATACCAATGTATGATTCAAGTTCTTTCCATTCTTCATCAGTGGGAAGGTGATATCCTTCAGGACAGGCTTCCATGGCTGCTTCCTGGCTATACAAACGACCCTTGAGCATGCAGTTGGTCTCATCAGCTTCGTAGCAAACAGAACCCTCACTGATGTTGTACTTCAGGTTCTGACACATCCACCAGGTGGCATTGAATTTGGCAACCAGATAAATATTTCCATCTCTTTCATCCATGATAAAATCGGAATTCTGAGCAAAGGAAAAATGGCTGCTGATAATCGAAAGGAAGAGCAATGATATAGTGATTGAACGTATCATATGGATAATTTTACTTACAAATTAACGAAGTTTTTCCTAACCCTGCAAGGGACATTCTGTACATTCAGAATTGTGAACTTGGTACTTCTGTAATTTATAGTGCTACAGGTCAACTTATCGGCGAATTTCGCATCGATGACCAGCTAAACAGCATTAATGTTAGCAGCTTCGAACAAGGATTATATCTTTTTAACACAAAAGCATTTGCCATAGGCATATTATTGCCTTAGCTTTGTGTGAATGCGAATATGGATCATCCTAATATTAGTTGCCTGTAGTTTCACCTCCTATGCCGGCCTTATTACCGGCTATATTACCAATGAGGATGGTGAGCCCCTTCCGTTTGCCAGTGTTTACATCCTGGGCACTACCATAGGCACGGCTTCAAATCCTGAAGGTTATTTTGAACTTCCGGTTCCCGAAGGGGAACACGAATTTGTATTCCAGTATATCGGGTATAAACAGCATCGTGAGCGTATTACCATTGGAGAGGAAATTCTTTCCTTCAGTATTATTTTGGTGAAGGAGGAGGTGTCGCTGGATGAGGTCGTGATCTCTGCTGATGCTGAAGACCCGGCCTATCGTATCATAAGGAATGCAATCAAAAAGCGGAAATATTATCTCCAGCAGGTGGAAAACTATATGTGCGGGGCATATACTAAGGGCATATTCAGGATAACGGAAGCACCCGATAAAATGTTTGGTGATTCACTCAACACCAAAGGCGATTCCATCATTGGTATTATATACCTATCCGAGGCGGAATCTGTCATCAGCTTCGAACAGCCCGATAAGTTTAAAGAAGAAATGATCTCGGCTAAGGTGAGTGGCAATGATCAGGGATATGGCTTCAATTTTATCAGCTTTTTCATGTCGAACTTTTATAATAATAAGGTACTGATCCCTGTCGATATGGATGAAAGGGACTTCATTTCACCCATTGCATCCAATGCCATGTTTTATTATAATTACCGGCTGGAAGGAACGTATTATGAAGAGGATTACATGGTGAATAAGATCAAGGTAATCCCCAGGCGACGCATCGACCCGAGCTTTGGTGGATATATTTATATCATAGAGGACTCATGGAGGATACATAGTTTCGACTTGATGGTGGGTAAAGATGCAAACCTGACTTTTATCGATTCAGTGAAGATCGCCAAGACCATGGTGCCTGTTAATGATACTACCTGGATGCAGCTTACCCAGCGCCTGCAATTTTACTTCTCGGTGAATTTCTTTGGAAAACGATTTGCCGGCAATGGCATCTTTCATTCGCAGTTTACCGATTATGTTTTTAATAATGACTTCGAACGAAGGTATTTTGGCAATGAGATCATAAAAGCAAATAAGGATGCCAACGAAAAGGACTCTCTTTACTGGGAAGAAAGCCGGCCCATACCACTTACAAATGAAGAAAGACGAAACTATTTCAAAGAGGATAGCCTTCAGACCTTGAGAGGTTCAAAGGATTACCTGGACTCTCTAGACCGAAAAAGGAATAAATTCAAATGGAATGACTTTCTTGGCGGGTACCGTTACTACCGCAGACACGACAGCACGAGCTACAGCATCGGTTCCCCGATCACCAGCCTGAACTTTAATACTGTCCAGGGCCTGAACTTTTACCTGAGCACAGGATTTTCTAAGGTCTTTTCAAGTGGGAATAGCCTGAGGATCAACCAGGATGTATCATATGGCATTTCGAATTATCGATGGGGATATGGCCTTCGGGCAAGCTATTATTATAACAGGAATAAGTCGGCCAGGATTAGGGTCACAGGAGGAATAAAACCCGTGCAGTACAATGCAATGGATCCCATCTCACCATTTGTAAACACCCTGTACACCTTGCTTGACGGGAACAACTACATGAAATTGTATGAAAAAAACTGGGTTGACATTTCTCATTTCTCTGAACTTACAAATGGGATCTATTTTAGTGCGGGGGCTGAATATGCCGGCCGGACAGCCCTGCTCAACAGTACGAACTATTCCTGGGTGAAGAGCAGCAAGAACAGGTTTACCAGCAACGATCCACAGAATCCCAATAACGAAGGCCCGGCTTTTGCATGGAATAAATCCTTGAAGATCTATGCCGCTGTCAGGATCAGGATCTTCCAAAAATATATGTCGATACCTGATAAAACGGTTATCGGTTCAAAATATCCCGACCTGGTGATTTCGTATATCAAGGGGATCCCAAACTTCCTTGGCAGCGATGTGGACTATGACGTGCTCAAGATCGCCATTGAGGGGAACCAGAAATTCGGTCCTTTTGGGACCTTGCAGTATAGAGGTTTATATGGAACATTCTTGAATAACAGGGGTACGGAGTTTATGGATTACCATCATTACAATGGGAACAGAACCATCTTTGGAAAGTTCAGGCTGAATGCCTTCCAGTTGCTCGATTATTATGATCATTCAACCAACAAAAGCTACGTGGAGGCTTATGCCGAACATCATTTCAATGGTTTTATCTTTAACAAGATCCCCCTGGTAAGAAAAGCAAAAATCAAAGCACTGGCCGGTTTTCGGTATTTCACCTCTGAATTCAAGAATAATTATTTTGAGGTCAATGCCGGGATAGAAAATATCTTCAGCATATTCCGTATCGACTTTGTGGCCGGATATGAAGCGGGCCGTAATGTACGTACCGGCATTGTAATTGGTATGAGCGTGAACAATTAGGGCGTTCTCCTGTCGATGAAATTGACAGCTTTGCGATTTTCTTCCGGAAAGCGGATCTTCTCGATATTTTCTACAGAATCAAACACTATGGATGGGGCCACTCGCAGCTTTGCACGAAAGTGGTCCTTGAGTTTGGACGAAAATGCTTCACCAGACAATTTGCTTCCTACCCTGATCAGGATCTCATCTGTGCCAAGGTCGTTCGTAAATACCTCTACCACGTAATTTTCAACTTCATCGATGTGGTTGAGAATATCGAAAAGGGCAGGTGGGTAGAGGGTGGTTCCCTTAAACTTGATCATCTGTTTTTTCCGGCCGATCACCGGTCCTATCCGTGTGGTGGTTCTGCCACAGGCACAGGGAGCAGTGTAATGATGGCAGATATCACCTGTCTTGAACCTGATCAGGGGCATGCCTTCTACTCCCAGGGTGGTTACGGTGACTTCCCCGGCCTCTCCTTCAGATACGGGCTGGTTATCGTCATCCAGAAACTCAACAATGATCAACTCCGGGTGCTGATGCCCTCCCACAGCATGTTTGCATTCGGTAAATGCAGTGCTCATCTCGGTAGAAGCATAGGTAGAATACAGTTCAATATCCCACTTTTCAAGAATCTTTTCCCCAAGGGTAGTCAGGGAAAAATCAGGTTTCCGAAGAGTTTCCCCTATGCAAACAGCTTTGCTTACCCCCGTTTTCCGGTAATCGATATTGTTGGCTTCAGCATATTCGATCAGCTTGAGTAAAAAGGATGGTACCACAATAAATGCAGTTGGGTTCAGGCGGTGAATAGTGTCCCACTGTAGTTCGGGCATTCCATTCCCTACACGGATAATACCTGCACCCAGCTTGCGGGCACCCAGGAAATATGCAAGCCCGGCCATAAACCGACGGTCGATGGTGGTCATCAGCTGAAACGTGTCTTTTTCCGTAGCACCGGCACAGGAAAGAGAAAGGTATTCGTTATATGCCAGGCGGTCGAGATCCTTATCGGTCATGGCGAAGGTAACAGGGTCGCCCATGGTGCCTGAGGTGGTGTTCATGTCGATGATCTTTTCCCCTGGTACGCAGATAAACTCATCGTTGTACCGCTGAAGCTCATCTTTAGTTGTTACAGGAAGGGAAGGAAGGTCGGCAAGTCCGCTGACCTTGTTAATATTGACCCCAAAATTGTTGAACACCTTTGAATAATATGTAGAATTACGGCCAGCATAAGCTAATACGTCTTTCAGCTTTTCGTCCTGAAAAGCCCGAATCTCTTGCTGTGGCCTTGTTTCTATTTCCGGGATATGTTTGTTCTTGCTATTCATCTGAGCATTCCTGAATTCGTTCTTCTATATTCTTTCTTTCGTCCGCTGAAGCTACCTCTTTTGACAGGGCTAATTTAAAATATTTCACGGCATTGCCGGCATCTCCTTTTCCCTGGTAGTACTGGCCAATGAGATCATAGGTATAGTAGAATTCGGGATTTGTCATAATGAAAAGCGGGATTACTGCATCTTCATCAGGTATGGAATCACCTTCTGCAATGAGCTTTTTAAATTCATCAACCTGGTATCTAAAAATATTGAGAAGGTTAAAATCATTAATTGTATAGTCTGTCGCAGAAGGGATCTTCAGATCATTTAGTACGATTACTTTTTCCTGTTCAACATCGCTTGCATATCGAAAAATGCTGTCGAGATCATAACAGATGTATGAACCCATCTGGTATGGATGCGTGCTGATCCAGAAACGCTTTTGCTCAGGCTTGAAGATTATGGAGTGATGGGCGATCAGTTGGTTTACGGCTTTTTCGTTTCCCTGGCCGATGTCTTTCCCGCCTTTTCCCTTCCGGTTGCGAAGAAGTTCGGCCGCATCAGTATAATCAAAGCTTTCTTTTGCCTGGATCAGCTCCTGTACCCTTTCATGCCTGTATACGGAAGTTTCATTTTCCATATTTTCAATTGTCAGCGGAGTACTTTTAAAATAATCCGATTGAAAGTGGTTGGTTAAAATGATATGGTCCATACCAGGATCATAAAGCAGTGTAGTATCAGTTGATTTTTCGATAACCACAGCCTTATGGTCCTCGGCGGAGCCGATCAAAAAACTTTCCGATACAAATGATTTTCTTGAGGAAGCAATTGCCATAGCCTCTTCGATATTCGAAGCATACTGCAGTATTTCCCGTGCAATAATGGATACCGGTGTACATGCCCCGAAGGGGATGTCGGATTTGGCAGAGTTTAAGGTAACTGTAAGGCCTTTTTCGTTCATTCCGGACACGACCCCTATCATACCGCCCCAGGTGATGCTGGCGAACTTATATCCCTGCTCAGGATTTACAAATGCAAGGATCTTGTTTACTGCAAAGGCATCACCTACATAAAAATCAAAATTCCTCCCGATAAGCAATGAACTATCTGATGATCTCTCATCCCAGACCCCGAAGGCAGTGCATTTTACAAGGTTCAGGTTCTGTAAGGCATGGCCAATGTCATGGGCGGCATGGTAATTCAAGATGCGATCGTACTTATCCCCTATAAATTCATAGTTTTCCGATGCAAATCCCGAAACGCCATAGATCTCAAGCAGGTATTCCTGTTTAATATATGAGTCCAGGTCTTTGTTGAACCATGCGGTGAAATATTTAAGGAATTTGAGATATGACTCCGAAGGGATCATGACCTTGATTTGCTCCACAAAAGCATCTTCCTGTGACTTCACCAACTCGGAAGTAAGTAATCCATTCATTACTCCTAATTCGAGCGGCTTTCCTTCGATATATAATTCCCACAATCCGAAATCATTCTTCCTGAGCCAGCTTCCTTCACAACGATAATAATCCTCATCAACTTTTACCCTCTCAAAGCCCAATTCATCCGGATGTAATTCTGTTGGCGGAGCAATCCGGGTTACGATCTTGAAATACACAATAAAGACCAGCAGGAGCAGCAAAATGGCACCCAGCACATACAACCATATCTTCCGCTTTCTTTTCCTAGCCATTAGCGATCTTGTTTGTGAGATATTTCAATCCCAATAATTCCGAACATGTAATCACGGCCCCGGCAGTTACCCCCATCATGCCATGCAGATTCAGGTTTTGTCCTGTGAAATAAAGGTTGCTGATCTTTGTTTTTGGTAAGATGATGGATCGAATAGGATCATTGCAATCTTTCATGATGCCATAGGCAGAGCCCCGGTGTGTTGCCGTATAATCCTGAAATGTAAGCGGGGTGGAGGAGTAGGTCTTTACTATTTTACTGCGAATACCGGGAAAGCGTTTTTCTATCGCAACAAGCAGGCGTTCCGTTTTTTCGGCTTTGAATTCTTTATAGTCTTCACCTCTTTGGTTGATCTGGGTGCCCTGCCATTTACTTACTTCTTCAAACTTCATATCGGCAATGATGGTAAAAGACTCAGCATATTTATCCGAAGATGAGCTTGCAGGGGTATAGAAGTAATAATTATTTGGCCAGCTTTCCTGATCGTAATCTGTATTCAGAATACCCTCATTCTG
>JAOZTN010000042.1:17671-24466 GCA_029942245.1 Bacteroidales bacterium
CTCCACGATGATCTCTTTTACCCTGTGTGATGGAAGTACGCTTCCACCAAAGCTTTCGATGCCCTCTGCCAGGCGGTCAGCGATCTGCTGGCTTCCGTCAACGGGTCTCCAGCAACTGCTGATCAGAGAATCCCGCATACATGCATGAACATACAGGGGGGTGCTTTTCGCATGCCCGGGATATAGGGATATACCTCCCGCCAGTACATTCTTTAATCGTTCATTTTGGCTTAATGCATCCAGAAATCCGAATGCACATTTTTCAAGGGTAGATACTGGAATATGAAAAGATTCAACACCCCCGGGCTTATACATGGGGAAGTTATCCGTTACGGCTTTTATGCCGGCAATGTATTGCTTGATGGCCGCCTTCTCTTCAGGAAAATGCTGCAATAAGCCCCCGGCAAATTGATCATACCCCTGTGAAAGGCCATATTCCTGATCGTCACCTTCAAAGCTTATAGTATCGAATCCATCAATATCCAGTTTTCTTAATTTCAGTTTATCCGCTATACCAAAATACTTCAGGTATTTATGGAGGTATTCTCCATCCCCCATGCTGCCAAAATAATGCATGCCGGTATCGAATACAACTCCGTCGCGGCTAAAACATTGAAGGTTTCCCCCCAATTTGTGATGTTGCTCGAGCACACATACGCTCATGCCCTCTTTGCTGAGGATCAGGCCGCATTCCAGCCCGCCAAGGCCGCCCCCTATAATTACAACATCGTATTTATGCATGTCTTTTCCTTAAGATGTAAACCAGGTTGGAAGTCAGATTCGTATCATTGATGACCTGAACATCTAAATCTAATTCACGGAACACTTCCAGGTAAAAATCCGTTGGTCTAAAGTACAACTTATAATCCTTCGAAGGTGTTTTGTTGAAGCCGATCCGTGTCGACATGAACTCCGAGAGTTTGGTCCCGAGGTGCTTCTTGCGCATGGCAGCATCTGCATCACGAATGATTATGACTCCACCCTCATTGAGCTTCCTTGCGCAGCTGGTGATTAGCTTTATTTGTTCCTGATCAGGCATATAGTGGAGTACATCAGCAAGGATAAAAGCATCGCTATATTCCGGATCCAGTTTTGTTGCATCTGCCGTGATAAAATCAGCATTTTTATTGTTCAGGGCGCAATGTAAGGCTGTATCAATTTTATCGGGATCGTAGTCGTATCCGATTATACGGCGGCCGGGAGCCATAAGCTGAAGCATATATGCCATAAATCCATAACCACATCCTATGTCGGTGATCAGTCCTTTTTCCGGAAGCTGGTCATGGAATAAGCTGTAATGCTTCTCCATACGAATCTTGGTCTTCATATACCATTCGAGCACCGGACCACGGTAAAGGTAATTCCTAACCACTTTCTTGCGGAAAAATGCAGGTGTTTCAAACTGCTTCCTTATCACCGCATATTCCTCTTTCATGTATTGCCTGACAGATTTAGAAGTGGCAAGCAAGGTATCTTTAATGAGCGGACTGTCCTGCCTGATCCTGGGCAGGGTGGTCATGCTCACAGGCGAAGTTTTCAGGAAAGGCTCGAATTTAGGCATGGCATTCCCCGATCCATATGAGATCACAGGAATGATATCCAGATCAAGCTCCCTGGCAATATGAAAGGCACCCTGGTGAAAGCGTGCGATCTCCAGGTTTTTAGAGCGAGTGCCCTCGGGAAAGACAAAAATGGAATTCCCTGCCCGAACCACATCCCTCATCTGATCCATTACGGGATCCAGGCCTTCGTCGACAGACAGAAAGTCAATATACTTTACAAACCAGCCAAAGAACATGCTCTTCTGTACCCATGTATGGGTAAGCAGTATCATCCTGTGGTTTTGAAGGATGTTGACCACAGTATCGAGATGCGACTGATGATTACAGATGATCACTGCCGGTTCACGGGAATCATTTTTATACTTGTTCCTGATGATTATACGGATATTGACCGAACCAAACGCAATTATCCAACATGCTGCTGAGAGCATGCGGTGTGCGATGCGTTTCTTCCTGACAGTCTTTATGGGGACCAGGTACTTCAGGATAAGAGCGGATATATTCAATACACTAACTCCGGTCAGAAAGATCAGGAAGGTATTAATAGAGAAAATAAAGTCCTTGAAGGTTACGGGCCATTTCCTGGTGCGGCCTTCATGTTTTATCAGAAAATTAAACAGCCTGGGTAGCAGCACATAGGTGATCAATATCACGGAGAATATACCGATAATGGCCGAAATGGCAATGGATTGAAGGGCCGGGTGTTTAGCAAAGATCAGTACCCCGATCCCCACGATAGTTGTAATCCCACTTAATAATATGGAGGTTTTATAGGAGGTTAGCTTTTCCCTGCCATATTGGTATTCCTGCAGCAGCCCACGCATACAGAAAATAGCATAATCAATCCCCAGGCCGAAAATAAAAGTGGAGATGATAATATTGAAAATATTGAACCGGATTCCAAGCAAGCCCATAAGTCCCAGCGTAAACACCCAGCTGATCAGGAGCGGAATAAATGTGATAATGCCGAGTTCTATCCGTCCGAAAGACAGTGTGAGAATCAGAAATACTACGAGAAGAGAGATAATGATCAGGGTGTTAAAATCGTCTTTCAGGCCATCCATAAAGGAAGAGGTGAGGGATTGCCTGTCGAACACTACAATGTTTTCTTTCCCCTCGAAAGCCTCATAAACCACAGCCTTATCTTCTGCCTTTACCTTGAGCACTGCGGTGATCATGTACAGGCTGTCGGCATCGGTGATAAATTCATCCAGAAAAGCTTCGCGGAGCGGGTCAAGGTCTGCAGTATTTATTTCACGCCTGAATGCAAGCAGTTCATAAAAACTTGCAAAGGTATTTTCCCTGAATTTGTATATGGCTGCCTGCTTATCGATAGCTGTACTAACATCTGTGATCTTTTGATCATCCCAGAACAAATGCCAGGTGCTTAGCTTTTCTTTCCTGCTTTCTGCTGACGGATAAAATGTATGCACAGAGGTATATGAATGAACCACTCCATCCTTCTGCAATTTTTCAATGGAGGGGATTTGTGCTTCATTGATCATCAGTGCATCATCCATGCTAGTGGCAGAAGAAACCAGGTATACCGACCTTAGTTTATAGCTGGATATGCTGTCGAGGTAATTTTCAGCATCCGTCAGATCTTCTGTCATGTAATTCATGCTGTCCATGTTGCTTTCGAATTCCACCTTTCGGGCTGTAAACATGAATATGATGAACAGAATTACGATCAGCCATACCAATTTTCCGTTTTTGTGAAAGGCAAATGAGGCCATGCGCTGAATGAGTGCGTTCACATAAGATTTCCTTGCAACTGCCTGCTGTTTTTCTTTGAATAGGGGAGGTAGTATGGTAAGGGTGAAAATGGCTGAGGAGAACACGCTGAGAGCTGCGAACAATCCCAGGTCGCGCATGGCTTCTGACCGCAGCACAAGCAGGCAGAGGAATGCAGAAGCCGTGGTAACACTGCTCATTATTACCGGGCTGGCTATATCACGGATCACGGTCTGTACCGATCCTGTATGACGCAGGTGTGAAAGGAAATGCAATGCATAATCGACGGAGATGCCCAGCATCACGGATCCCAGTCCCAGGGAGATGGCCGATACCTCTGTTTTCAGAATGAACATCATGGCCAGGGCAAAGCCTCCACCGAGCAGGGCAGGTAAAAAGAGCAAAAGAAAAACCAGTTTTCTCCGAAAGTAAAAACCTAAAAAGAGAAAAAGCAAGAGAATGGCGATGCTTACCGTGGTGATGATGTCCTGCTTGATTTGCTTTGCATTCCCGATAGCTACCGGCATAGACCCGAAATAGATCATGCCAGCCCGGTGATCGAAATGTTCATCCAGGTTATCCTGGTATCGATCAATAAGGGTGAGCAATTCGGCATTTTTTGATGTTTCGGTGGATGAGTTGGCCGGAATCACAAAAAAGAGGAGGTTCCGGCGGTCTTTTGAAGTAATGTAGTCGTCATATAGATCGAAGTTCTCACTCACCTTGAGTGCCTCCAGCTTTTTGAGTGCAAGCGGGGTCAGGCTGAGCGGATCTTTCAGTATAAAGTCTTTCATGACAAACCCCCCGGGGGAGATGAGGGCTTCATAATCATTCTTTATGGCAATGGCGATGGATGAGTCGTTCAGCTGTGCAGTTATGGATTCAAAATCTGTTCCATCCAGGAATAAGGGAAGGTTTTCATACAGGAGATTGTAGATCCCGGACAGTGATGCCGGTGTGAACCTTCCTTCTATGGTTTCTATATAGGGTGTGGCAGCCTTGCTTTGAAGAGAGTCGATGAGGGCTCCTGCATAGGCTGTGAGCATTGCCGGATCGGCATTTTCTTCAGATGCGTTTTGGGAGATACATATGAGCAGGCGGTCGGCGAATTTGGCGTGCTGCAGTACGGTGATCAGTTTATTGTTCTTTTCTGATGAGGGGATTACCTTGTTGATATCCTCTTCGAGGACAATGCGGGATCCATACCAGGCCTCAAATCCCACAATGAGCAGCAGCATAACTATGAATGCCCACAGATGCCTGCGAAAGAAAGTGTATATGCCTGTAAAAAATTGCCCCATCTTTTACTTTCTAGCCTTTGCTCCAGGTTGTTTCCTGAAAATGAATAATGCAATATACGTGATCAGGCCCAGAACAAGAGCCAATACCACCCCAAAGATCAAGGATCCCAGCATGTATTGAAAAAGGTTCTCGGTCACCAATTCGAGGGTAATGCTGCTGCTAAAATCGATACCCACCCCCTTACCAAGCACCATGCCACCGCTGATATAGCTCAGGTAAAGAATAATGGGGATCATGGGAGGTATGCTTATGTTGGATACCGCCAGAACGATGATCTTATTCAGTTTAAAGGCAATGGCCAGACCCAGTGCAATGGCCATCTGCCAGCCCCAGACAGGTGCGACGCTCATGAAAGCACCCAGCATCACGGAAGCGACCTTCACGCCATTGCTTTCATTGGGGTTGAAAAACTCTTTTCTGATCATGGCCTTGAAGCTTTTCCATGTCAGGCGGGAGAAGAACAGGTAAGGCCTGAACCAGAGAAGTGCGAGCACTACCAGCACGGTGTTCAATATACTGATCCTGAAAAAGTCGGTAAAAGGTCTGAAATGGCTGACACGTTCATCTTCTGGTGGATAATAAACCTTCACGGGTACCGAAGTGACATTGATCTTCCGCCATGCAGCCCGAACGATCACCTCTACTTCAAATTCAAACCTGCGTGTGATAAAGTGTATCGGCTTCAGCTTTTCGAGGGGGTACAGGCGAAAACCGCACTGGGTATCCGGCAGACGGATACCTGTTGTTACCCAATACCAGAAGTTGGAAAACCTGAAACCGAAATTGCTTTTTCCCGGTGCTCCTGCAGCTTCCATGTCACGTGCACCCACGATAAGTGAATCGGGATTTTTCTCAATGGCATCCAGAAAAGCCGGGAGGTCATCGGCAAAAAGCTGTCCGTCGGAATCTATGCTGATGGCATATTGGTATCCCAGTTCGCGTGCCAGGATAAATGCTTTACGCAGGGCAAATCCCTTTCCTTTGTTCGATGAGAAACGGATTATCTCAAGACTGGAATAGCCGGAAAGGATATCAGCTGTGGAATCGGTGGACCCGTCATCAACGATGATGATGCGGTCGGTATATGTCAGTATGGAGTCGAGTACCCCTGACAGGCTTTGCTCATTGTTGAAAGTAGGTACAACAAGGCAGCATTTTAAAGAATCAAATTTTTCCTGAAGTATCCTCCTTCTGGCTTCCATCATACAAAGATCGCAAAATCATCATTTCCTCAGGAGCTTTATTGCTTCTGTTTCGGTCCAGTTGCAGATTGACAGAATTTCATCTGCACTCAATGCAGCATCGGGATGTAACATCAGATAGTTTTGTGGTGGCATACTGCTGTCGCTGACCACTTCACATATCTGATCAAGAAAAGCGATCTTCTGCCTTTTCCCCAGGCTGTCATACGCGTTGAAACTAAGCTCATTTTTCCCATTCCGGATATGTTGGTCGATGACCCATGAGAATGGGGCAATAAGTGCATACCAGGGGTAATTGGTATTGTTGGAGTGACAATCGTAGCAGGATGTCCTGAAGGTATTCTGCAGATTTTCCGGCATATCGGAATGGACCTGCAGAAAATCATAAGGAACGGCATCTTCGCTGACGTTCTTCTGCACCCTGAAGAACTGGATCAGGACAAAAGAGCCAAGAAGGATGTAGAGGATGACAAGGCCAATCTTTTTCATGCTGTAATTTATTCCTCCATTCGTTTGTCAATTTCTGCATCGGCCCATTTTTTGATCAGGGCGATTTCCTCATCGGTAAAAGCTGCTTCGGGCTTCTTCTCGAGGTATTTTTTCGGGGGCATATCTTTTTCCTCTATCGTACCGCTGATACCATCGAGTTTACTGATTTGCTTGGTGAGTTTATATCCTTCCCACTTGGAAAAGTTCAGCTTACCTTTTGCTTTTATATTACCTGATTCAGCCGTATGGCAGTCGAAGCAGGAGCGCTCGAGCAGCACCATTACATCTTCGGGCCATCCCAGTTCGAGATCATCAGCCACAGGGCTCACACGGGAGGCTGGGCTTTGTGCAGCGATGAATAATAATAAAGCCAGTACAGGCAGGATGCTTAAAAGGATTATTCTTTTCATAGTTGTTAAGATTGTTGTTGATTATAACAAAGGTAGTGAAACATTGTTCCACTGTTGCACTGTTTCACTGTTCTATTGTTCCATTGTTCCATTGTT
>JAOZTN010000043.1:0-24285 GCA_029942245.1 Bacteroidales bacterium
CATCAACTCCCAGTTCTATCATCCCCAAACGTAAACCTTCTATTGAGGTTGCTGGGATAAAATTTAAGAATACATCTACACCTCTTGCAAAATCTATATTATCATAAACTTTATCGATAGTAGATTGAGTAGGAATTCCATCGTAAAATTCTAAACCTCCAAGACGTGAATCTACATGGTCTGGCGTTAAGATTTTTGTTGGAACTTCTGTTTTGTACTTTGAAAGTATTTCATCAAAATTTTGTTCGGTAGAAGTATTTTTCTTTGTTTCAACTTCTGTCTCTGTTGCTTGATTACAACTTGTAAATGCCAATGCTGCAAAAGCAAATGCATAAATTAATCTGTTTTTCATTTTTCTATTTTTCATTATATTTATATTGCATGTTAGGGCACGTTAGTACTTGTGGTTACTTCCTTCTTTAATAATTTCTTCATTCCTTTGATATGTCTTGCACCATATAGAACAACAATCTTTTTTTGCTCGGAAGCCACTAACTTCTCTACCAGTTGTACATTTCGGTAATCAAGAATTACAGGATTCAAATTACCCTTCAACTTTTTTTTGCAAGCATAAGTAGAATCTAAGGAGGTTATTAAGTCACAACTGTCAAGATGTATTTTCCCATAATAGTCCTCATACTTGCTAACCAAGTCTAGAAGCGTAATGTCAGCATTAACATCTGCACTATCAATACCCAATTCTTCATTCTCTGGCTGTACTATTGCATTTTTAAACACATCACTCAATTCAGCGTAGTCTTCTCTTGTGGCGCCCACTCCGCGTGTTATTTTACGCCATTTACGCATTGTTCTATCAGCCACAATGCTGTCAACATTCATTTCTGTTGCTTTATGAATAATCCCCTCATAAAATATCATATAACCCTTCTTTTTCCAATTAATTATCGAATCTTTTAGATTCTCATAGTATTCTACCTGGCTAAAATGTGCGAGTGGAGTAAATATAATGGATTTCTCATTAAATGTATAATGCTCTGTTTTCACATCTTTATTCTTAATTGCCCGCAAACCTTTGGTAAGACCACAACCCGAATATAGAATGATGATACCTAAAATGAAAACTATCTGAAATTTAAAACCTAAAAGTTTAGTGTTTTTCATTTGTTAATTTCACTTCAATGAAACAATTAGAAAAAAGAAACCAATTCCAAAGATGATATACAAACCCAGGCTAAAAAAACTAACGAGTGCATATTTGACAACAGACGAAAAATGTTTCTGTTCAAAGAGTGAAAAAGAACAGTAGAACACCAGGATAAGTAAAATCCCGAGTTCAATATTATCTATATCAACCAGGGCGAACTTGCCTATGAACATTGTTATTATCTTAACCAATGTGTAAATACCAACGATATATAGCGCAATCGATGTATATTCTGCCAGGTTGTATTTTTTTTGAAAAACAGCTTAAGCATAAGGGCAATTGAAAAAACAAGAAGAAACAAGATATTATTGATGTTTACTGACATTAGTCTGAATACTTCTCCCATCCTTGGAGAAATTGCATTCAATCCTTCAATGTCATTTTTAACAGACTCACCAGCCAGGGGGTCGAAACTAATCAATGCTCTAATTACAAGATAAACGGCTGTAACCAAGATAAAAAATGATACAGGTTTATAGTATGTTTTTCGTTTCCCACTAATGTATTCCCTATAAAGTTTTCCCGGATTGGTGATTAGAAGACGGATGGTCAGCCAAAGCGGGCCTTCAAATGCAAAAGCGATACTTAAAAAATTATTGATTGTTTCTTTGAAAGTGATTTGCGATGTGTTGGTTGGTTGTCCGCACTTAGAACAGTAGTTTTCCTGGGTTTCAGTTCCGCAATTTAGACAGTTTGTATTATTATCAAGTAATTCCTGTGTCATATCAATTTTTTGCTGAATATTTTTTTGCAAAAGCGGCTATTTTTATGTGCCCTAAAGGCTGCTGCTATGGCGCGTGATCTTATTGGTTTGTACAAAATTACGAAAATATACTATGCGGTATGTGGTTCGGGGTGCGAGGGACGAGGGGGCGTCGGCCCGCCTTTGGTGGGAAGAAACAGCCTGTCCCGAGACGAGGGAAACCAAAGAAAGGGCAACCCGGGGAATGATTTACAATTCTGTATTCTGTATTTGAAATGTGATAGTCGATCTTTGGTGTTCGATCCTCGATTTTCGATTTTCGATTCTCGGTCCTCGTTCTTCACTTGACTTCGCCCGGGGGCGTAAATGCTGGCAGAACGTCTTGCCGGCTTTATGCAAAACTGCAGGCAAAGCACTCTATCTGTGTCGGAGAAAATTGATACAGTTCCTTCGTCGTTCACTGCGTTCTCTCCGCAGGATGACAATTTTTACTTACCAGCTTTAATGATAAACACCAAAAACCGATTACAACTTAGTTTGCAGAGAAAAGAGGGGGATGGTAAGGTGGGGCTATGTTTGTTGATGGTTTCCGAACCGCCGTATTCGTGGCCCGGGAGTTTATCCCGACAAAAGGAGGGATTTTGGTGGTCCCCCTTCATTTCATTTCGGCGGATAAATGTGAGAGGTGCACTCCGCCAGTTGCTACCGGCGGAGCCACCTACTCGACTGTAGCCGGTAATTCTTTCATTTCAAGTCAATTACGAATTAAATTATTGTCAATAAAAAAGTCAATTATACTAAATTCCAAATTTATTAATTCAATCATTATTTCTTTTTTCTTCGTATTTCTGTCTTTTATGGTCATCAATTTATGTCCTTCATCCTTTTTATTATATTCCAAAGTCAATAAGTAAATATTGTGTTTCAATAACATCCTGCTTATCTCTCTATAATTCAAAATATTTGTGATTAGTCCAGGCTCATTTGATTGAATCAAATATTTCTTGTCAAATTCTTTGTCTCCAACTTTAATATCTTGCTTTCCAAAAATTTTCAATACCCGTTCAATACTATCTTCCCAACTAATATTAAATTCAAATTTTCGATTAAGCTTGAGTTCTGTTTCAAATTTTAATGGTTTTGTGTCTGTTTCAGTTAGAATGATATTGTGATTTTTATACGGAATTTCTAGTCGAAATGAATTAATGTCTTTACTAATAGTTTGTTTTATTTTGAATTCTCCATCATACAGTTCGGCTAAATCTGTCCATAGGTCTTTTTTGCTAAATACGTCTTTGTAAATCTGACCTTTTATAAATATTTCTTTATTGACATTAACATCGTCAGTCTTTGTTTTATGTTTTGAATTCTTCCTCATTTCTTTTCTGTAATTGGTCTTTTTTTTATTGGCTACAACTAGTTATAGCATCACCTTTATTACCATCAAATGCGTTACAACGCTATACCTACAACAATGCAAGGTAAAGTTATGATTATTCTTAACTTTCAACAAATTATAATGGAATATATGCCGTAAGCTACTTGGAGTATATGGCTTGCCGATTTTGGCACTATCAAACATCAAAGTGTATGTTTATATCGTCTGATCGGCATACCGATGTTGCTGCATCCGTCGTCTGAAATTTACCATATTCAGTGCGTTGTTATGGTTTTTTATTTGTTTTGGTTTTATACCCGACCTGTTTTCGATCTTTCTGCGTTTGTTCTTGTATGTCTTTCTGAATTAAATAATTCAATGCCTGATATATATCCTTGAAACGTTTATTGGTTCTCTTTTCCAATACTAATAGCTTATCTGATAGTTCCTTGTGGCTTATGGAGTATTGTCTTAAATACACAAATGTTCGCATTATAGCAATGTTTACTTCAATTGCCTTTTGCGAATTAAGTATACCACTTAGCATTGCAAGCCCCTGTTCAGTAAAAGCATGGGGAAGGTATCGTGAACCGCCACGTTGCTTTGAGGTTTCAATTTGCAACCTCAAAGATATCCATTCTTCAATACTAAGCTTGAACATGAAGTCCTCCGGAAATCTTCGAATATTGCGTTTTACAGCCAGATTCAGGTTTTTTGTTTCCACCTGATATAAGGCAGCTAGATCATAATCAAGCATTACTTTCTTACCTCTGATCTCATATATTTTTGTTTCAATCTTTTCAACTTGCATAACATGGATGTTAAAAATTAGTATTGTTCTACTAATAATTAATACCCAAATTCTGAAAATGTCGCACAGAATCCAGGTTTTGGGTGCTGGGTTCTGGTTACCGGATACTGGCTAGCGCAGAGCTTGCATGCACATTGCATAAATGAGTTTTATGTTTTAAGTTTGATAATTCTTTGGAGCTTTGAATTTAAGTCATTTAAACTTGCTTAGAATTTGGATATTAGAATTTAATCAATGAGACCTACCGCACTTAAATCAGATAGCTTACTCCTGCTCACCTCATTGATCTGGGGGTTTTCTTTCGTTGCTCAACGTATGGGCATGGATTTCGTTGGCCCCTTCGTTTTCAACGGCATCCGATTTGCTCTCGGTGCAATGGTTATCCTGCCCTTTATTTTTCTTTCTAAGGATACCGCGTCCCCCGTCCCTCGCCCCCCGAACCGGACTTCTTCCAGATATCTGCTTTATGGAGGATTGATCCTCGGCCTCTCCGTCTTCGGTGGTGCCACCTTCCAGCAATATGGGCTGGTTTACACCACAGCAGGCAATGCGGGCTTTATAACAGGCCTATATGTAGTGATCGTACCCATACTGGGCCTCTTTCGAAAGGAATTTCCCCATGTCAGCGTCTGGATTGCAGCCATGCTGGCAGTTGTCGGCATGTACTTCCTGAGTATCACAGAAAGCCACACCATCAACTTTGGTGATATGCTGGTGCTGATCGGGGCCTTCTTCTGGGCGGCGCATGTAGTGATTATAGGAATAATGTCGCCAAAGGTGAATGCATTGAAACTGGCTTTGATACAATATGTCGTTTGTGCGGTGCTCAGCATCATAGTCGCCCTGGCCGTTGAATCAAACACATGGGATGGGATCTTTCAGGCTGCGATTCCTATTCTCTATGGAGGAATATTATCCGTTGGAATAGCCTATACCCTGCAGGTGATCGCTCAAAAAAAGGCCTCTCCGGCCCACGCAGCTATCATCCTCAGCCTGGAGGCTGTATTTGCAGCCATTGGCGGCTGGCTGGTGCTTGATGAACAGCTGGGATACCGCGCTATCATCGGTTGTGGATTAATGCTGCTTGGAATGTTGGTAGCCCAATACCGATTGCTAAAGAGAAAAGCGTAATTTTATGGCAGGAAATGCGTTCTAATTAAGCGCGTATCCCAAATAAGTTATGATGAAACAAATTGCTTCAGGCATTACCATATTATTTCTCTTTTTAGTAAACCTGTCCTTTGCTCAGCACGACAGGGAAATGGTACTCTTGAAAAATCATGGTGGCCTGCTTCCTTTAAACACAGAACAGCAAAATTCCATTGCGCTGATAGGCCCAGGATATGAAGGTGTAGAGACTTTCATTGGTGATAACCTCTTTGTATACACGGCCCCGGGTATCAATATGATGAACGATATAAAAGCACTCGACTCATCAATGGTGTATATCGGACAGGGGGTGAATGGTTTCTCCGCCAAATATTACAACAATCTTAAAGCATCCGGCAGTCCGGCAAAATTTGTAACCGATAAATACATAGACTTTTTCTGGGGGGACGGTATCCCTTACCCGGAAATTGACTCAAGTGCTTTTTCTGTGAAGTGGGATGCAACGCTCATCCCCATCCATGGACCCATAAAAGTAAAGCTGATCCATAATGACGGATGCAGGCTCTATCTCGATGGAAAACTGATTATCGATGCCTGGGAAACGGGACCGGTCAGGGTAGACTCAGCCTGGATCAATATCGAGAAAGGTGGATCATACAACCTTCAGATCGATTATTTCACGGATGGAGGACCGGCCCTGGTGAAGTTTGGATTCGAGTACATTGAAGAATTCCTCATACAGGAAGCCGTAGAGAAAGCCCGTCGAGCTGATGTTGTGGTCTACTTTGCCAAACAGCCATTCATATACGAGGCAGATGGACAGGTGAAAAAGAGCAAATCCATTCCGAAACAATCTAAGATGATCAGGGCGCTGTATGAAGCCAACCCGAATATTATCGTGGTGCTGCAAACAGATACTGCCGTTGATATAGAAAGTTGGGTGTTTGATATACCTGCTATCATCCAGGCATGGAGCCCTGAGCATGGAAATGAACAAGAGATCGCTGAAGTATTGTTCGGTCAGGTAAATCCCGAAGGGAAACTTCCATTCCGCTGGTGCATGAACTGGAACCAGAATTTCGATACCCGCTTTGCCTGTGGGTTTGGAATGACCTACACAACCTTCGGCATCGGCAAACTGATGATGAAAAGAAATCGTGATGGAAGCGGTTGGACAGCTTCGGTGGAGATACGCAATGTAGGCGACAGGGCCGGAACCGAGACCCTGCAGGTATTTGTCCGCCCGGAAGATGCTGAACAGAATTGGCCTGAACAAGAAGTAAAGGCCATCAAAGAAGTGACGCTTTTCCCGAATCAAAAAAAGACCCTTGCAATACAACTCCCTTATAGCGCATTCGAATACTTTGATAAGGAAGCTGAAGAGCAAAATATCGATGCGGGCAAGTATGAGGTCCTGGTAGGTACCTCAGCAGAAGATATTAAACTTATAAAAACGATCGAGCTAAAACAACTACATATCAACCAATATCTGGAACATGAATAGAAACTATACCCTCGTATTCATTTTTGTTTTCATTCTCGCCATCCCTTCATGGGCCTGTACCGATATCATTGTTGGAAAGAAGGCCACTGTCGACGGTTCGGTGATCACCTCTCATACCGGAGCGGCACCGGAGTGCCGGGTGCATGTAGTCCCTGCTATGGACTTCCCCGGCGGGGCAATGGCTAATGTATACTACGGCTTGCAGGATGTGACCAAGCCCTTCGGAACCTATGGCGAGGTGATAGGACAGATACCCCAGGCCACGCATACATATAAATATTTTCATTCGGGCTATTCACACATGAATGAATTCCAGCTGGCTATTGGTGAAAGTACGATGAGCCAGCGCGACGAGCTCAAGGTAGCAAGGGAAAGCGGAAAGCAGATCATGACCATAGAACAGGCCATGGTATTTGCCCTGCAGCGTTGCAAAACATCCCGCGAAGCGGTGATACTCATTGGTGCGCTGGTGGATGAATATGGTTTCCTTCCATCCTGCGGGCCGGAGTCGGAAGCCCTCTGTATCGCCGACCCCAATGAGGCGTGGGTATTTGAAGTATTCAGCGTGGGAACCGATTGGGCGCCGGGCCAGCCGGGTGCCATCTGGGCTGCACAGCGGGTGCCCGACGATCACATAGCCATCGTCCCGAACTGGAGCATCATCAAGGAAATAGATGTGAAGGATAAAGACAACTTCCTGGCATCAGAGAACTACAAGCAGTTTGCCATCGACAAAGGATGGTATGATCCTAAAAGTGCGATGCCCTTCATCTGGCAGGAAATTTACGCACCTGTACCAAGGGAATGGGCCGTAAGCAGGTTCTGGCTGTTCTACAGCACCTTTGCATCGGATTTCAAGGATTGGCCCGATAAAACTGCACATAGCCCTTACGATGGAAACAAGCCATATACACAGTATATCGAGCCCCTTTCATACTTTCCCTTCTCGGTGAAACCGGACAAAAAGCTTTCTGTGCAGGATGTGATCGCCTTCCAGCGTTCCCTTTTTGAAGGGACTATATACGATATGACCAACGATAAAGCATGGATGGTTCCCGACAAGGATGGTCAGATGCAAAAAAGTCCTTTAACAACACCCTTCCCGACCAGGGATATGCGAGAGCTGCTCGATATTACCTATCGCAGGATGGTAGTGCGTGGCGGTTATGGAATGGTGGCCCAGTTACGTAGCTGGCTTCCCGATCCCATTGGCGGCGTATACTGGTATTATGTCGATAACCAATACGTGAGTACCTATGTGCCAATCTATGCCGGAGCCATGGAGATTTTCGAACCACTTAAAGAATACGATCCTGACGAATACTCTGAAACCTCATACCGCTGGGCCATAGATATGGTAGATAACCTACTGTACCTGAGGTGGCAGGAGGCTATTGAGGATTTGAAGGCCGTTCGAGATCCGCTGGAAGCCCGATTCTTCAGGGAGCAAGAAGAGGTAGATAAAGAGGCCCTGCTGATCTATGAGAAAATTCCGAAATCAGCCCTGGATTATGTTACGCAGTACTCATTGGTGTGCCAGGAAGAGGCTTTTAATATGTACAGGAAGCTGCAAAAAACGCTCATCACAAAATATACCAACAACAAGCAAGGACTCTGATGGATATAAAGGAGGGATGGCACAAGATCACAACAGTTGAGATGCATACCGGGGGGGAGCCTCTGCGCATCTATACCAGTGGATTGCCTGATATTCCCGGAAAGAACATTCTTGAAAAGCGACGCTATTTTCGTGACCACCTCGACCATATTCGTCGGGGAACCATGTTCGAGCCAAGGGGCCATGCCGATATGTATGGGGCTGTGGTGACGGAACCTTTGAGCGAGGGCAGCGACTTCGGAGCTTTCTTTCTCCATAATGAAGGATATTCAAGCATGTGCGGACATGCGATCATCGCACTGACAAAGTTTGTGCTTGAGACCGGAATCGTGGAAAAGGAAGGTGAGGAGCCCGTATTAAAGATAGATGCCCCACCTGGACGTATTATCGCCAAAGCATACCGCAAGGGGAAGACTGTGGAAAAAGTTTCCTTTCTAAATGTTCCTTCATTTGTTTTGCTGCGCGATGAAGTAGTGGAAGTCCCCGGGCTGGGCAAGGTTGGCTTTGACCTGGCTTACGGAGGCGCTTTTTACGCCTTTTGCGAAGCAGAACCCCTGGGACTGAAACTGGATGAATCACACTATCACCGGCTGAAGGATGCCGGAAGGAAGATCAAGCATGCCGTGATGAATACTTTTGAGGTCAAACATCCATTTGAAGAGGATCTGAGCTTTCTTTACGGAACAATATTTACCGCTAAGGCAGAAGATCCTTCACATCACAGCCGGAATGTATGCATCTTCGCCGACGGCGAGGTCGACCGTTCTGCTACGGGTTCAGGTGTGAGTGCAAGGGCTGCCCTGCATCATGCCAAAGGTGAACTTAATATTGGCGAAAAGATCACAATAGAAAGCATCCTTGGAAGCACCATGGATGTGGAAGTGAAAGAAACATTAACATTCGGGCCACATAGCGCAGTGATACCAGAGGTGACGGGAACAGCCTATTTTACAGGGCGCAATGAATTCTGGTTTGATCCGGAAGACCCTTTAAAAGACGGATTTTTATTCAGGTAGAAACACGATTTTTTATGAAAAGACTTAGTCAAATATTGCTCATACTGCTGATCTTATTTTCAGCACTTAGCTTGAAAGCACAGGACACGATCACACCATTGTACAAATATCTTTCCGGCCTTCCCGAAATAGAGTTTGAAGAACTGCTTTGCAGTGACCCCTTTTCAGAAAAATATCTTTTGTTTGTTCCTCAGCCTGTTGACCATCATGATCCATTGAAAGGAACTTTCAAGCAACGAGTTTTTGTGATGCACAGAGATGTTGCAGCACCTGTGGTGTTCACTACAGAGGGATACTATGCCGCATATGCCAGTTTTCCGATGTATAAAAATGAGCTCGACCTTTACCTGGGATCCAACGAGATCGTGGTGGAACACCGCTATTTCAAACCTTCTGTTCCGGATTCACTCGATTGGCAGTACCTGACCGTAGAGCAGGCAGCTACCGACCATCACAGGGTGGTAGAGCTGATGAAACCTTTCTATATCGGGAAATGGGTGAGCACCGGGATCAGCAAGGGCGGACAAACGGCATTGTACCATCGTGCTTACTTCCCTGATGATGTTGATGCAACGGTAGGATATGTGTGTCCACTGAATTTCTCGGTAGAGGAAAGAAGGTGCTATGAATTTCTCGACCGGGTAGGAGACTCGGCATGCCGGAAAAGGATCCATGATTTTCAAAAGATGCTGCTGTGCAATAAGGACAAGTATTTCCCGGAGTTTAAGAAAGCCGTCGATGCCCGGGGACTGGAATATTTCCTTGGTGATACTGCCGGTTATGAATTAACGGTACTGGAATATTCATTTGCCTTCTGGCAGTGGGGAAACTATCCCTGTGAAGATATCCCCTGTGATACTGTGAACGCGGTGGAAGTGATCAAGCACCTTGACCAGGTAGCGGGACTCGATTGGGTATCGCTGGAAGGTATTGCCGGAACACAGCCATTCTTTTATCAGGCCTTGACAGAGATCGGCATGTATGGCTATGACCATAGCGAATTTCCGGGCTGTGTGGAAGCACTCGATTACCAGACTTTCGACTTTGTTTGTCCACCGGGAGCCATATGTGAATATGATCCCAAACCCATGGAAAGGGTAGATGATTTTGTGCGGCATCATGGTGAAAATATGGTCTTTATTTATGGTGAATGGGACCCCTGGTCGGCTCCGGCGGTGCAGATCAGTGGAAAAACAAATTCTTTTAAAGTGGTAAAACCGGAAGGCAGCCACCGGACACGTATTTATAACCTGCCGGAAGATCAGCGCGAGAAAGTACTAAATGCCCTGAGCGAATGGCTTGAATGTGAAATTAATTGGGAAGCAGGACGATGAAACGAAATGTAGCATTTCTTATTCTTTTGCTTTCCTGTTCATTTAATGGAATCGCGCAGGATGACTATAAGTCTAACAGCCGCTTGAACTATTACACCCATGAAGATATGGCAGCGGTAGCGGTATGGATTCCCGCATCAAAGCAAGATCTGAGCGTTAGCGTTGATATCGTATTTGAATTTGATTTTCTGGTCCGCAGGGCTGAAGTCAGGGCAGGGGAGATGAATATCTTTGAATTGCCTCTTGACCGCTTCCACCCTGGCAACAATGAATTGACCGTCTCCTACAATGAACAAGGGAAATGGGTGGAGTCAGATAAAGTTCAAATTAAATTACTGGATGCAACTGCCAACGAAGTTAAGATCGACTTTGTGAATGGAAAACTGCTTACTAAAGGATCGGAAAAGGGTATTCGGACGAACTACAATATTCTCAACCTGGCAGGTGGAGTCGGGCCCGGCCATAAAGATTTTCGGAACTATAAGCCGCGAAAAAGGATGAGAAAGCTACGCAAGGAAGTCATGGCAATGAAGGACGATCCTGCATTGCTGTCATGGAATATCAGCTACGATCCCCAGGGACAGGATATTGATGCTGAAGGCCTTGCAGGAGCCTATGAGCTGATCAAGGAACTCGACCCCTACCATCCGGTCACGATCACATTTATAAGCCTGAACGACATCGCTAAATACAAACCCGTCATGGATGTGGTGCAACTGGAAGAGGGCCTGGAAATTTCTGAAAAGGAGTTTTTCCTGGAAGAGCCGGTGCTGCATATGCCGATAAAGTAAAGACCGAATCATGAAAAATATTACCTGCGTATTTTTTTTCCTGTTTCTTCTGAGTGCATGCACTCAGGAACAAAAGCAAGTGGAAGAGACAAAACCCAACATCATCTTCATTCTTGCCGACGACCTTGGCTATAACGAATTGGGTTGCTATGGGCAGGAGATCATACGTACACCACATATCGATCAACTGGCTGCGGAAGGCATGCGCTTTACCCAACATTATTCAGGCTCGCCGGTTTGTGCCCCCTCACGCTCAGTCCTGATGACCGGTCTGCACACCGGGCATACCTTCACCCGCGACAACAGGGAGATCAAACCCGAAGGACAGGCGCCCATTCCTGATTCTGCCCTCACCATTGCGGAGGTACTGAAAACGCAGGGCTATGTTACGGCTGCCATGGGCAAATGGGGCCTGGGGTTTCCGGGCTCGGAAGGGGACCCCAACAATCAGGGCTTCGACCTTTTCTTTGGATACAACTGCCAGCGGCATGCACACAATCACTACCCGCGCTACCTGTGGAGGAATGATGAAAAAATCATGCTCGAAGGTAACGACAGGACCTTATATGGAGAACAGTATTCCCAGGATCTTTTCACCCGTGAAGCCCTGAATTTCATTGAATCGAATAAGGATACGAACTTCTTCCTCTTTCTTCCCTTCATTATCCCGCATGTTTCTATACAGGTGCCTGATGAAAGCCTGGAAGAGTATAAAGACAGCATCGTGGAAACACCTTACGATCACCATCCTTATTACCTGGAACACCCATACCCCCATGCCGGATATGCGGCCATGGTCACCCATATGGATAAAGCTGTGGGATGGATTATGTATCGCCTGCAGGAGCTGGGCCTGGATGAGAACACACTGGTAGTTTTTGCCAGCGATAATGGTCCTACATATGCACGTGTTGGCGGAGCCGATTCGGAGTTTTTCGAAAGTGCCGGGCCCTTCAGGGGTATGAAAGGGAGTGTGTATGAAGGTGGCATCAGGGTGCCCATGATCGCCAGATGGCAGGGCAAGGTCGAGGCAAACAGCACTTCAGATCACCTGTCCTATTTTCCTGATTATTTTGCCACATTTGCTGATCTGGCCGGAGTGGAAAAAGACTTTAACATTGATGGGATAAGCATGACCCCGGTATTGCTTGGTGAAAAAGGCCAGACTGAGCATGAGTTCCTGTACTGGGAGTTTCCGGCTTATGGAGGGCAGCAGGCCATCAGGTATGGCAATTGGAAAGGTGTACGCAAAGGATTGTTCAAAGATCAGTCAGCCCCGCTGGAGCTCTACGACCTGAGTATAGATATTGCAGAAAGCAATGACCTGGCAGGTGAATATCCTGAAATTATAAAAATACTTGATTCCCTCATGAGGTCATCTCACATACCATCACAATTATTCCCTTTTGAAGCCCTGGATAACAATCAAACTAAATAGTATGAAAAGATCCATCTTGCTTATTCTAATACTCCTGATCTCGGTGATTGCCTCCGTGGCAGATAACTATGAATTACTTTCCCCTGACGGGAAGATCAGGGTGGAAGTAAAGGCCGGAGAAAAACTTGAATATGCTGTTTTTTATGAAGACAATGAGCTCATTCTGCCATCAGAAATTTCGATGCATACCGAGAAAAATGGTGCTTTTGGCATCAATCCGAAGGTTAAATCAGAGATCAGGGATGCTGCTGACCTGCTTTTAATACCGGAAGTGAAACAGAAATCAGCAGAAATAGTTGATAAATATAATGAGCTGACACTTACCTTCAAAGGGAACTATACGCTGGTGTTTCGTGCATATGATGAAGGCGTAGCCTACCGTTGGGAGAGCAATATGCGTGGAGAGATGATCATTGTTTCTGAAGAAGCAAACTTTAGCTTTTCCAACAATCATACGGCCTGGTTTCCGGAAGAAGAAAGTATGTTTTCGCACCAGGAAAGAGAATACCTGCAAGTGCCACTGGATTCTATTACCTACGACCGCTTTTGTTCCACGCCTGCCCTGATCGATGCCGGAGGAATAAAAGTGGTGATCAGCGAATCCGACCTGAAGGATTATCCGGGCATGTATCTTCGTGGGGATACTGAAGAATGGACCTTGACAGGGAAATTTCCGCGTCTTGTGACGGAAGAGAGGCAAACAAACGACAGAAATGTAAAGGTGGTGAACAGGGCTAATCATATTGCCCGGGTCGATGGTAAACGTACTTTCCCATGGAGAGTGATCGCCATCGCCAGTAGTGATGCTGACCTCATCACCAATCAGATGATATTTCTGTTGTCGGAGCCCTGCAAAATCGAAGATCCTTCGTGGATAAAACCCGGGAAAGTGGCCTGGGACTGGTGGAACTACAACAATATTTATAATGTTCCCTTTGAGGCCGGCATTAACACAGAAACCTATAAGTATTATATCGATTTTGCGGCTCAATATGGGATCGAATATATCATCCTGGATGAGGGCTGGTATGAGCTGGGCGATCTGACTGCAATCAATCCTGATATTGATATGCCGGAGCTTCTGGCTTACGGAAAAGAAAAGGGCGTCGGGATTATACTGTGGGTGGTATGGAAAACCCTCGATGATCAGCTGGATATAGTAATGCCTGTGTTTGAAGACTGGGGCATCGCAGGGCTGAAAGTTGACTTTATGCAGCGCGACGACCAGTGGATGGTAAACTACTATTGGAGAATCGCAGAAGAAGCCGCAAAAAGAAAGTTTCTTGTCGACTTTCATGGCAGTTATAAACCGGCAGGCTTGCACCGGACCTACCCCAATGTAATCACCCGTGAAGGTGTCAGGGGGCTGGAATGGAACAAATGGAGCGATCAATCAACACCTGAAATGGCCGTAACACTACCATTTATCAGGATGTTTGCAGGCCCCATGGATTATACGCCGGGAGCCATGATAAACGCTACTGAGGAAGATTTTGAAGCGGTATTTGCCAGGCCAATGAGCCAGGGAACACGTGCCCATCAGCTGGCCATGTATGTGGTGTTCGAGAGCCCTTTACAAATGCTGGCCGACAATCCGACACATTATATGAATGAGCCTGAATGCATGGAGTTTTTATCAAAGGTGCCAACGGTATGGGACGAAACAATCGTACTGGATGCAAAACTGGGTGAATATATCGTGCTGGCCAGGCGAAAAGGATATGAATGGTACATAGGCGCCATGACCAATTGGACTGATCGGGAATTTGAGATCGATCTCTCATTCCTTGATGAACGAAGATATGAAGCCATGAGATGGCAGGATGGGCCTAACGCACACCGCAATGCACAGGATTTTATAAAGGAAAGCAGTATTGTCGACAGCAATACCAAACTGAAGATAAAACTGGCCCCGGGTGGCGGATGGGCAGCAATATTATCCGTGCTCAGATATTAGTACATTTTGCGCATCGAATTCACGAAACTGCTTATTTTTGTAATCCTCACTTATTCAAAAAACTAAATAACTCCATGGAAAGCAGAAGCAACAACTACACCATTCCCATCATCATTATCGGTTTTTTATTTTTTATTTTTGGCTTCGTTACCTGGCTGAATGCTACCCTGATCCCTTACCTCAGGATCGCCTGTGAGCTTACAGCATTTGAATCCTTCTGGGTAACCTTTGCCTTCTATATCTCTTATTTCGTAATGGCCCTGCCGTCTTCTTTCGTATTGAAGAAAACAGGCTTCAAGAATGGGATGTCGATAGGCCTGATCACCATGGCCATCGGAGCATTGGTGTTCATCCCAGCTGCTATTTCACGAACGTATGAATTGTTCCTGACAGGCCTGTTCATTCAAGGTACGGGACTGGCCATATTGCAAACAGCATCGAACCCCTATGTAACAATCCTGGGCCCAATTGAAAGTGCAGCGAAAAGGATCAGTATCCTTGGCGTAGCCAACAAATTTGCCGGCATACTAAGCCCGATCATCCTGGGTGCCATACTGCTGGAAGGTGCCGATGAGCTCACCGAGCAACTAATTGGCATGGATGCTATAACAAAGGCCGGCATGCTCGACGACCTGGCAGCGAAAGTGATCAATCCCTATATCGTGATGGCAGGGGTGCTGGTGCTCCTTGCCGGACTGGTACGCTTTTCATCACTGCCCGACATTGAGGGTGAAGATGACCAGGATGAGGCTGCAGCCGACAGCAGAACCAGTATCTGGCAATACCCCTATTTATTGCTGGGTGTGATTTCCATCTTCGTTTATGTGGGCGTGGAAGTGATTGCAGTAGATACCCTTATCGGATATGGAAATGTGCTTGGCTTCGAGTTCTCACAAGCTAAATTCTTCGCATCCTTTACCCTCTTTGCCATGATAGTAGGGTATTTCGTGGGCATCTTTTTCATCCCAAAATACCTTTCGCAGTCGAATGCATTAAAATACTTTTCAATACTGGGTGTGATCTTCACTATCATCGCTACGCTTACTGATGGGTATACTTCTATCCTGGCGATTGCAGCCCTGGGTTTTGCTAACTCCATCATGTGGCCGGCCATCTGGCCACTGGCCATAGAAGGACTAGGAAAATTCATCAAAACAGGATCGGCCATGCTTATTATGGGGATCGCAGGGGGAGCCTTGCTGCCCTTGCTCTATGGATATCTCTCCGATGTGGAAAGTGTAGGGCCGACTCAGGCATACTGGATCATGCTGCCATGCTATATATTCATCCTTTTCTTTGCCGTGAGTGGGCATAAGATCGGTAAACGCATAAAAAAAGCTTAATCATGAAAACATCACTCCTTATACTGGCCGCAGGTCTCGGAAGCCGCTATGGCGGGATCAAACAAATGGATGGTATCGGGCCATCAGGGGAAAGCATCATCGACTACTCCATATTCGATGCCATCAGGGCAGGTTTCGACAAGATCGTATTTGTAGTTAACAAAAAGATTGAAGCTGACTTCCGGGAGGTCTGGGAACCCAAACTGATGGGGAAGGTGGAATATGAATTCGTAATACAGGATACCGAAGACCTTCCTGCCGGGTTCAAAGCACCTTCCGAACGAACAAAACCCTGGGGGACGGGGCAGGCCGTACTGGCAGCCAGGAAAGTGATCAATACACCCTTTGCAGTTATTAACGCAGACGATTTTTATGGCAGGGAGGCTTATACCCTCATACATGATTTTCTGATCGGAGAAACGGCCGATAATGCTTCCTGCATGGTGGGATATCACCTTCTGCATACGCTGTCGGAACACGGTACAGTATCGCGGGGTGTAAGCGAATTTGATGATCAGCACCTTCTGATGCGCATTACAGAGATCACCAATATTGAGAAAAGACAGGGCACCATCGGATATGAAACAGAGCAGGGCTTCAGCGAACTGGATGGAAAAGCCTTGATCTCAATGAATATCTGGGGCTTCAAGCCCATGGTGATGGAATACCTGCAAACAGGATTTAAAAGCTTTTTAGAATCAAATATTGTCAACCTCAAGTCGGAGTATTACCTGCCGGGAAGGATTAACGATCTGGTGAATGAAGGCCTCATGAGCGTTAAAATGCTGGAAACTGCCTTTGAGTGGTTTGGTGTAACTTATCAGGAAGATAAACCGGAAACAATTGAGCGGATCAACAAGCTGATTGCCCTGGATGAATATCCGTCCGACCTATGGAATAGCTAATGAAAGACTATAACTTTACAGAGATACTGAAATATTACGGACTGCATCCCGATTCATGCGTCATCAATGAATTTCTGAGGGGGCATATCAATGATTCCTATACCATCGATGTCAGAAATACATGTTCCTTCTTTCTTCAAAGGATCAACCAACATGTATTCCGCGACCCGGAAGGACTTATCGAGAACCTGATCCTGGTCAACCAGGCCATGAATACGCATTTTGGAAAGGAGCGTAATTCCTACCCCCGCATCATCCGGAACAGGAACAAGAAATACTTTTATCTCGATAAGGATGGTAACTACTGGCGCATGATGGATTTTGTTCCCGAAAGCCGGTCGTACAATATTTGTGAAAGCACTGCCATTGCCAGGGAAGGGGCTGCTGCCTTTGGACGTTTTCAATCCATCATGAACAAAGAAGATCCGGCAAACTATATCCCAACCATACCGAATTTTCACCACCTGGGGAAGCGTCTCGATCAATTAAAGCAAGCCATCGATAAAGATGCATTTTCGAGGGCAGGAATTGCTTCGAAGGAAATTGCATTTGCACGTGAAAGGATGTACTACGCCACTGAACTGGATAATCTCCTGCAGGATGGCAGCATCCCCATACGGGTGACCCACAACGACACCAAATTGAACAATGTGCTATTCAATAAAGAAGGCAAAGACTTTATTTGCGTGGTTGATCTCGACACCGTGATGCCCGGTACCGTACTTTACGACTATGGAGATATGGTACGCACTTTTACCAGCCCGGTAGAAGAGGATGAACCTGATCCGGCTAAAGTTATTTTCCGGACCGAAATTTTCGATGCCCTGACTGAAGGTTATCTCTCCGAATTGAAAGACAGCCTGAACGAAGCGGAAAAGGAACAGCTGCTTTTTGGTGGAAAGATGATGCTTCTCATGATAGGTGTCCGCTTCCTGACTGATTTCCTCGAAGGTGACCACTATTTTAAAACCAGCCGCGAAAACCACAACATCGAAAGGTGCAGGAACCAGTTTGTGCTCCTGAAACAAATCGAAGAACAAGAAGATGATCTGCAAGAGATCATCAGAAAATACGCTTGATAAACTAAAATCCTGATTGATGAAGAAAAACATAATCATATTGAGCCTGATCATGGCTACGACCTTGTGTAATTTTGCACAGAATGTTCAAGTGTATGACTGGGAAAATCCTGCAGTCATTTCAATAAACAAGGAAGATCCTCATGCCACCCTCATTCCATACAGCACTGTGGAGCAGGCGCTGAAAGGAGATCCATCAGAAAGCCCATATTATAAGTTGCTTAACGGCGACTGGAAATTCAAATGGGTATACAAACCGGCCGACAAACCCGAAGGTTTTTTCGAACCTGCTTTTATCGATGAAAGCTGGCTTACTATACCTGTCCCATCAAACTGGGAGTTGCAGGGCTACGGAACTCCCATCTATGTGAATATCCCTTATGAGTTTACTGAGGATCCACAGCCGCCCCAGGTCCCGCACAACTATAACCCGGTAGGATCATACAGAAGCTGGTTCAGCATTCCGGAAAACTGGGACGGACGCGAGGTATTTATCCATTTTGGTGCCGTGAAATCTGCCATGTACTTGTGGATCAATGGTGAAAAAGTTGGCTATAGCCAGGGCAGTAAATTACCTGCTGAATTTAATATCACCCCATACCTCAAAGAAGGCGAAAACCTGCTCGCCATGGAAGTGTACCGCTGGTCAGATGGTACCTATCTCGAATGCCAGGACTTCTGGAGGATCAGTGGAATTGAAAGAGATGTTTATCTCTGGTCGGCACCTGAAGTGCATATCCGTGATTTCTGGGTCGATGCTTCTCTCGATGATTCTTATGAGAACGGAATACTAAATGTGGACCTGGATATTAAGAAATACAATGAAAAGAAAAAGGCAAAAAATTTCACTGCGGCATATTCACTTTATGATGCCGAGGGGAAGCTTATCGTAAGCAGAGATATCCTGTTCTCACTTGGGAAAGAACATTATAATACCTCCATAAGCTTTGATCAGGAGCTTATTCCCGGTGTGAAGCAATGGTCGGAGGAAAAACCAAATCTCTACACAGCAGTACTGAAGATAAAGGATAAAAAAGGCAATCTCCTGGAGACCTTGAGCTGTAAGACCGGTTTCAGGAAAGTAGAACTAAAGGAAGGCCTCCTTTATGTCAATGGCGAATATGTCCTTATCAAAGGTGTCGACCGCCATGAGCATGATGAAAAGACTGGCCATGTAGTGGATGAGGAAAGCATGCGTAAGGACTTGTTCCTTATGAAAACCAATAATATCAATACCGTTCGCACCAGTCATTATCCCAATGATCCCTTGTGGTATCAACTCTGTGATGAATACGGAATGTATGTGATAGATGAGGCCAATATCGAATCGCATGGTATCGGTTATCATCCCGACAGGACCCTGGGAAACAAGCCCGAGTGGATGGAAGCCCACCTCGACCGCATACGACGCATGGTGGAGCGCGATAAAAACCACCCCTCCGTGATCATATGGTCGATGGGGAATGAGGCGGGCGATGGTGTGAATTTCGTTGCAGGGACAGACTGGATTCATGATCGGGATGCATCCAGGCCGGTGCACTATGAACGTGCCACCACCAATGCTCATACCGATATTTATTGCCCCATGTATCCCGGACTGGCATACCTCGAAAAGTGGGCTAAAGGAGACGATCCGCGAACCCTGATCATGTGTGAATATGCACATTCAATGGGAAACAGTACAGGCAACCTGGTGGATTACTGGAATCTGATCCGTAAGTATGATAAACTGCAGGGCGGAAGTATCTGGGACTGGGTAGATCAGGGCCTGTTACAAACTGATGATGAAGGAAATGAATACTGGGCCTATGGTGGTGATTTCGGACCTGAGGGTACTTATTCTGATTGGAACTTCTGTGCCAATGGCCTGATAAATGCTGACCGAAGCATACATCCCGGCCTCTATGAAGTGAAGAAAGTTTATCAGTCAGTGATTTTTGAACAGGATCCGGAGTTTTCAAATAAAATCCGGATATACAATGAGTATAATTTCACCAACCTCAATGAATTCGACTTCTATTATACGGTTCTGGGAGATGGAAGACCGTTTTCGAAAGGGAGGATAACACAGCTGGAATGTGCTCCCGGCGAAACCATCACCTTCGAGATTCCGCAGAATGAGATCTTCACTGAGCCCGGCGTAGAGTATTTCTTCAACATTTATATGGCTGCCCGTGATGATAAGGGTTTGATCCCCAAAGGCCATATCATGGCATCGGAACAGATCAGAATGCCCTTCCAGCCTGTTCGTATCATGCCTGCACCGGGCCCGCCACATGGATTGCAAAAGATCGTGGATGGTGACATGCTGAAAGTGTCAGGCGAGAATTTCAGCGTGACCCTGGATAAAAGCACAGGTGCCCTGACAGATTATTCCTACCGCGGAAAAAACATGATCCTGGATGCCCCGCAGCCATATTTCTGGCGTGAGCCTACCGATAATGACCATGGTTTCGGGATGCTAAAACGGCTTGGCGTGTGGAAGAAGGCATCAGAAAACAGGGTGATGGAAAGCTTTGAGGTGCTCGAGTCAGATTCCAGGCAACTGAGGATCAAGGTAGATTATTCCCTGCCGGATGTTTATTCCAGCTATAGCATTTTGTATAGCATCGATATGTATGGGGAGGTGAGCCTGCAGGCTACACTGCATCCCGGTGACAGCATGCTACCCGATATGCCGCGATTTGGATTTTATATGGAAATGCCAGAGGCATACGATCATGTTGAGTGGTTTGGACGCGGGCCATTCGAAAACTATATCGACCGTAAAACGGCTGCCTTTGTGGGATTGTATAATGGCAAGGTCGAAGACCAGCATGTGTCTTATATCCGTCCGCAGGAAAATGGAAATAAATGTGATGTACGCTGGATGTCGCTGACCAATGCGGAAGGCTATGGATTGGAATTTTCTTCTGCGGGTCACTTCGAATTTACGGTACAGCACTATCGCCCGGAAGATATAGAACAGGAAAATCGTGAGACTAATATGCACAGTGTGGATGTTCCCAAAAGAGGCATGGTAGGGGTCAACCTCGACCACTTCCAGATGGGCGTTGGTGGAAACAACAGCTGGGGAGCATGGCCTATCGAAAAATATCGCTACCCGGCCAGGGCATATAACTTTCTATTAAAGATCAAACCAATTGTAAAATAATTCAATAGCATGCGCAACATAGTATTATTGGTTTTAGCAGGACTGTTTATTGTTTCCTGTCAACAGGAAAAAGCAGGGTCGCCAGCTGATTACGTCAATCCCATGATAGGAACAGCTGGTCACGGCCACACTTACCCGGGCGCCATGCTTCCTTTCGGAATGGTGCAACTGAGCCCGGATACTAGAAAAGACAATTGGGACGGATGCTCAGGCTACCACTACAGTGATGATACCATTTATGGTTTTAGCCATACGCATCTGAGCGGTACAGGAGTTGGTGATTATGGCGATATCAGGCTGATGCCTGTTACGGGAAATACGGATGAACTCGCAGCTATGCTGGAGAGGGGCGAACTGCCCTCATCTGGCTTTTCGCATGATGACGAGATTGCAGAGGCCGGCTATTATGCTGTTGAGTTCAACGATATGGAAGTGGAGGTTGAGCTAACGGTGGGGAGACGAAGTGGCCTTCATAAATATGAGTTCGGATCTGGCGAAAAGCATGTCCTGCTCGACCTGTTTGAAGGTGCTACCTCTGATAAGATACTGGGACTGGAACTAAATATAATCGATGATCACAGCATCAGTGGACTTAAACGCACCAAAGGCTGGTCGAATGATCAATATGTATATTTCTACGCTGAGTTTTCAGCTCCTTTCAGCGATATTGGAGTATTTGGAGAAGAGGAAAGCCTGGAAGGGAAAACCTTTTCTTCTATAGAGGATCTGAAATGTCTGCTGACTTTCGATGATGAAACTGAAAATCTTCTTGTTAAAGTAGGGATCTCTGCAGTAGATGCTGAGGGAGCCAAAAAGAATGTACTCAGCGAAATACCCGGATGGGATTTTGACGGAATGAGACAAAAGGCATTTGATTCATGGGATGATGAACTTGGTAAAATTGAGGTAGAAGGCGGAACCGATGAGCAGAAAGTCACTTTTTACACGGCTTTATACCATTCTTTTCTGGCGCCTTACCTATACTCTGATGTAGATGGCCGTTACCGGGCTCATGACCTGCAGGTACATCAATCTGATCATGAAATGTATACGGTATTTTCTCTCTGGGACACTTTCAGGGCACTGCATCCATTGTTTACAATCATACAGCAGGAGAGGACCAATGATCTCATAAAAACCATGCTCGATATGTATGAAAAGGGAGGCTTGCTCCCGGTGTGGGAACTGGCAGCCAACGAAACCTGGTGTATGATCGGTTACCATTCCATCCCTGTCATCACCGACGCCTACATGAAAGGTATTCGTGGGTATGATGTGGATCTTGCATTTGAGGCCATGATAAAAAGCAGCATGCAGGATCGTGAAGGACTGTCATATTATCGTGATTATGGTTACATCCCTGCCGGGAAAGATGGGTCTTCAGTATCGAAAACCCTGGAATATGCCTACGACGACTGGTGTATTGCCATGATGGGAAAAGAACTGGGGCATGAAGAAAAATATGTCAATTATATTCAAAGGGCACAGTATTACAAGAACCTTTTTGATTCGGAAACAGGTTTTATGCGCGGCCGCATGAATGGCATGTGGGTCACACCTTTTGACCCTGCGGAAGTGAACTTTATGCTTACTGAGGCGAACACCTGGCAGTATAACTTCTTTGTTCCACAGGATGTGTCGGGACTGATGAATCTCTATGGCGGAGATCAGGGCTTTACACAAAAGCTGGATGAGATGTTTAGTGCCAGCATGGAAATGAGTGGCAGACACCAGAGCGATATCACCGGTTTAATCGGCCAGTATGCGCATGGCAATGAGCCCAGCCACCATATGGCTTACCTCTATAACTTTTCCGGTGAGCCATGGAAGACACAGGCCCTTGTCAGAAAGATCATGGCCGAACAGTATAGTGAAAAGCCCGATGGCCTGTGTGGAAACGAAGATTGCGGACAAATGTCGGCATGGTACGTGCTGAGTGCCATGGGATTCTATCCGGTGACCCCGGGAACGGATTATTATGTAACCGGCAGCCCGTTATTTGATAAGGTGACCATCCACCTGGAGAATGGAAAAGAATGCATTATCGAGGCCGGGAATAATTCTGAAGAGAATGTATACATACAATCAGCAAGCCTCAATGGCGAAGCCCTGAAGAAATCTTTCCTGCTGCATGCCGACATGATGAATGGAGGACATTATATATTTGAAATGGGCCCTGAGCCTAACGAGCAATGGGGCGTTGCTGAAGGGGAGAGGCCGCAAACCGCGATTACAGAACATTTGATCAGTCCGGCTCCATATATCATTGCGCCGTCACGTACTTTCGCCACTACCATGGAGATCGGAATGGGGTGCCTCGACGATGAAGCTGTGATCCTCTATTCCCTCCAGGGAAATAAACCGGTCAAAGGGACCGCAGTATATGATGAGCCATTTACTATTGATAGGAATACGAAGGTTACACTGTTGTCGCACTCCGAGGGAAAGATCCCCAGCAAATTTATTGAAGGCATCTTCAGCCTGATGCCGGAAGGCCGTAATGTGAGTTATAGTACAGCCTATGATGCTCAATATTCTGCCGGAGGTGAAATTGCACTCATCGACCTGATCAGGGGCACAGATAACTTCCAGACCGGATCATGGCAGGGCTTTAACGGAGTGGATGTGGATATACTTGTTGACCTGGGCCAAACACAAAGGGTGAACATTATCAAGGCAGGTTTTCTTCAGGATCAGAATAGCTGGATCTTTATGCCGGAGTGGGTTGAATTCAGCGTATCAGCTAATGGGAAAGACTACAAAACTGTAGGCAGGGAGATAAATAAGATCGATGAACGCAATGATGGTGGCATTACACACGACTTTTCAGTGATGACCGCCGGCATGAATGTACGCTATATTAAGGTTATTGGGAAAAACCGTGCTACATGCCCCGAATGGCATCCCGGTGCCGGGAATCCGGCCTGGTTGTTTGTTGATGAAATAGTTGTTGAATAGAGTACGAGGTATTATGTATTA
>JAOZTN010000044.1:0-23243 GCA_029942245.1 Bacteroidales bacterium
CTGGATTGGAATAAATAAGCCTGAGAAGCTGCGGTCTGCTGCGAATTGCTGAATAAGTATCCATCTGTTTACATCGCTTAAAGCCAATAAGGGTATGCTCTTACCCCAATAGTATCATCTTATACGCACTTACACTATTTCTTTCTCCACATTCTTTGCATACATCCCTTATCATTTCAATAAGTAAGAATTTTTGAGTCAAAAATTTAATGTTTTTCAGGCATTCGAAATTTTTTAATTTTCCCCTGCTTTCCCGGATACCACCTAAGCTCTGGTTTCTAGGTATATACGCTGTTTTATGGAGGGGAATATGGGTGACGGGATTATTTAAAAAGGTTCTAAATTAATTTCCACAACTAGTTTTTCACCTCATTTTATTTGCATCAGATGAGCTGTACCTTAACTTCCTTTTACCAGCCCGACCTTTAAAAATTATCTCGATCAAGCCGAACTAAAATTGCAGCATTTATTACGGAATGCCAACACGTGTTTTTTCGTATGCGCTTACTGCGCCCTTGAATTACAGGGTATTAAGACAAAAAATAAACAAAATCAGGTCATATGGCAAATCTTTACGCACGACGTTCAATATTGTTCATCTCTGCGATCCTTCTGCTGGCAACGCCACTCAGGTCGATTGGACAATGTCCGGTTGTACCGGACTTCGTATTCGAGAAATCATGCTCCGAAGATTTCAGGATCAACTTTGCTAATAACTCAACGGTAAATCCTCCCGGGCAGATAGATTACTATCAATGGCACTTTGGTGATGCCACTACCAGCACGGCAACCAACCCTTCGCATACCTATCCTGGTGCAGGCATTTATCAGGTGATACTATATGTATACGACACCTCGGGATGCTATGATTCTATTATACAGAATGTGGAAACCACCGCACTGCCGGTAGCGAATTTTTCTTATTCGCAAAGCGGTTGCGGAGAGATCACGTTTGCCAATAATTCTACCTATGCCGGGGCCAATCCTGCATGGTTCTGGACTTTTGGCGACGGACAGATCTCAACGGTCATGAACCCCGTACACATTTACCTGACCGGCGGTGCCAAGAACGTGTCCCTCACGGTAACCGATGATTATGGTTGTTCCAATACTTATTTCTTTGCCATCGCTGTTTTTCCTCCTGCAACGGTCGACTTCACCTACGACCAGACCAATTGCGACCTGGTGCAGTTTTTCGATAATTCTACGGGAACAGGGCTGATTACCCGTTTATGGGATTTTGGTGATGGATTTACCTCAACGGCTGTAAATCCCACCCATAGCTTTGCACTTGGGGCGAGCTATGTGGTTAGCCTTACCATCAGCGATCAGTATTGCAGTGGGCTTATTTATACCGATACCCTGGTTTTTCCGAATCCACCTGCAGCCAGCTTCACCTTTGGCCCTGACGGACAATGTTCCTCAACTCCAATAACCTTCGATGCCAGCACAAGCACCGGGACAAGCCTGAACTATTCCTGGGACTTTGGCGATGGAAACACTGTTAACGGACTTTTCCTGCCCACCACCAATTATACCTATAGTTCATATAACAATGCTGCCTGCGACCTGACACAATCGTATAATGTCCAGCTTACAGTTACGGATGGTATAGGATGTACCGATACCGATAATGGCCTGGTCTCTACACAGCGTATCCCCAGGCCATTACTAATGGATATGTCGGGAAATAACTTTCAGAACTGCTATTCGGTAAACCCGGCCAACCCAATAGATACACTACAGGTGAACAACATCACACCCAACATGGCCTGTATCACCCACCTTGATATTTCCTGGGGGGATGGTACGGATACCTTGAACCTTTCCGGGGCTGATTTTCCACTTTCTCATGTGTATATGAGCCTGGGCGAATTTCCCCTGACCATTACTGCATACGGAATTAATGGATGTGTATCAGATACTACTTATGTTGTCGCCAACCAGGTGAATCCTTCTGTTGGGATTAGCGGCGTTGGATCCAACTCTGGATGCGCCCCTTATACTGCCCGCTTTGTGTTGCATGGTTATACCGGCAATTCACTAGGGACCACCTATACCTGGAATTTCGATGATGGTACTACTGTGAGCTGGGATTATAACCAGCCCTATATTAACGATACCATTGAGCATGTTTATACTCAATCCCATTGTGCAAATCCACTTGCTTCTTCTCCCGACGGCTACATCCCTTCTGTTACCGCCGAGAATGCCTGTGGCATCTGGACCTCCACCATACAGTACATGACTATTTTTGAGTCACCCATCGCCAGCTTCACTTCCATCGACACCAGTAATTATGGCTGTTATGCCGATCCGTTTTGCTTCCTGAACTATACCTATCACGGCTATTCGAGCAGTTGCGATTCAGCAGTGTTTTATACATGGGACTTTGGCGATGGCAATAGTTCCAATGCTGCCGAACCCTGCCATAGCTATGCCTATCCGGGAACTTATCATGTGAACCTGCTTGCCGATAATCCACTTTGTGGCGGAACAGATACCACCATCACGATACATATCACCGGTGTGCATGCCGACTTCGTTTTCGATACAGTTTGCCTCGGCAATGAGACCCACTTTACCAGCCTCTCCTGGGCCTACGACGATTCATCATTCCTGAGCAATCCGGCCATCGTTATCACTGACTGGTTCTGGGATTTTGGTGATGGAACAAATTCTATTCTCCAGAATCCAAACCATATATACCCCGATACCGGAATCTATACTGTCAGCCTTACCGTTACCAGCGAATATGGATGTGACTCTACTATGATACATGATGTTTATGTTGGCGGGCTGTTCATCGATGATGTAATTGTTGATTCCATTACATGTTATGGTGACGATAACGGGGCTATCACTGTTCTGCTTGCAGGTGGTACCCCGAGCTTTACCTATACTCTCTTTCCCGGAAACATCACCAATACCAGTGGTTTTTTCAACAACCTTTCGCCGGGCACATATTGGGTTCTTGCCCAGGATGCCATCGGATGCTGGGATGAAACGGATACCATATACATGACAGAGCCGGATACCATACACATCGACTCTATACAATTTACCGATATCATCTGTCACAACGATAATGATGGTACAATAACAACTTTTGCTTCGGGTGGAACCAATCCCCTTAACTATACGCTAATACCCCCTGGTACTACCAACAGTTCCGGCATTTTCACCAGCCTGTCGGCAGGTAATTACAGGGTGGTTGTAAACGATATTAATGGCTGCCCGGCGGATACAAGTTTCTTCGTTACGATTACAAATCCGCCGCCAGTCATTATCGACTCCCTGCAAAGCACGGACATCAGATGTCACAATGCAAATGATGGTTTAATACAGGTATGGGCGCAGGGAGGAACAGGAACCCTTACCTATACCCTGAATCCCGGTGGTGCGAGCAACACTACCGGGATATTTTCCGGCTTGAGTGGAGGGACCTACACCGTGACTGTAAGTGATGATAATGGATGTTCAGAGACTACACCCGACATCATAATCATCAGCCCCGCCGCCATCCTTATTAATACTGTGGCCTTTACAAATATGAGCTGCCACGATACCCTGGATGGGAGCATCACTGTGATCGCTTCCGGCGGCGCAGGAGGCCTTTTTTATACCTTGCTTCCTTCGGTGATCATTAATTCTTCCGGGCTTTTTACAGGCCTCGGGGAAGGAAACTATTATGTCAGGGTAACAGATATCAACGGATGTTCTGATTCGACAGGAAACATAACGATCGTGAATCCGGGAGAGATACTGATAACCAATGAAAACATAACTCCCATTACATGTTATAATGCCAATGACGGCATCATCGAGGTAATTGCCGGCGGTGGAAACCTGCCCTATGTTTACACTCTCTTCCCGCCATTGACACAAAATGGTACAGGACTGTTCAGCGGACTCTCTCCGGGAACATATTATGTGATCGTGGAGGATGCCAATGGCTGCCCTTCCGATACCAGTAGCATCTTTACGCTGACCAACCCTCTCGAGCTTCTGATCGATTCCACCCAATATGACGATATCACATGTCATGGGTATGACGATGGCTGGATACAGCTATGGGCCCATGGTGGCTCAGGCAGCCTGACCTATACACTGAATCCGGGGGGCATCTCAAACAGCACCGGTCTTTTTAATGGATTGTCGGCGAATGCCTATACAGTGAACGTAAGCGATACAAATGGCTGTAATCTTAGCACAGCAGTGATTACCATAGTAGATCCACCGGGGGTGAATGTTAGTGTGACCCATACCGATGTCAGCTGCTTTAGTATGAATGATGGCAGCATCAACATAATGGCCGGTGGTGGCGTGGGACTGCTCGATTATTCCATCGATAACGGCTTTACATATTTCACCTTTTCCAATTTTACCGCGCTCGGCCCCGGCAATTATATTGTACGGGTAAGAGATGCCAACGGATGCGAAACCAATGGCATCCTTGTTACCATTATAGAACCGCCTTTATTACAGATAACAGGATTCACTCCCCTGACACCAACTTGTGCCGGCTGCTCCGACGGTGAGATTACTGCACATGTGAGCGGAGGCAGCGTGCCCTATTCCCATTCCTGGTCGAATGGAATGAATGGAAACCCGATCACAGGACTATCTTCAGGATGGTATACCGATACTGTTTCAGATGCCAATGGTTGCCAGGCGATCGACTCCGTTTTCCTGCCGGATACACTGGCGCTCACATTCGTATTTTCTGACACCATTTGTTTTGGAACCACCGATGGCTGGGCAACAGTATTCGTAACCGGAGGAGTTCCGCCATATTTATACCTCTGGAGCGGAGGCAGCGGAGCGACTACCGATTCTATTTATAACCTTTCTGCCGGAACCTATATAGTTACGGTTACTGACCAGCATGCCTGTCAGACCATCGACAGCGTGACCATCATTGAGAATCCCGAATTATTGCTTGTTGTGAGCACCACATCTTCCCTGATATGTTCCGGCGACAGCGTTCAGTTAAATGCTGCCGTGACCGGAGGAACATTACCGGTGGCCTCATATCTCTGGTCGCCATCAGCTTCGCTGAGTGACCCAACGGCACAATCGCCTGTGGCTATCCCGGCTGTGACAACAACTTATACGGTGCTCATTGCCGACCAGCGGGGATGTACTGCCATCGATAGCGTTATCGTGAATGTTACTCCAAGCCCAACAGCTGATTTTATATACCAGAACCCTTGTGCCAGCAACATCGTGAACTTCCTGAACCTGTCGAATGCCAACGGTAATGTATTGGTGGCTTATGACTGGGATTTCGGGGATGGTTATTTCTCTAACCTGCAGCATCCAACGCATACCTATGGTACCGTGGATACCACATACACCGTTACCCTGGTCGCGCAAAATTCCAATGGCTGTACCGATACTATTACGCAGGGCGTTTTTGTGAATCCTACTCTTGGGCTCACCGTAGAGGCCGACTCCAGTTGTATTGGCAACCCCACACATTTCAACGACTCAGTATCAAACCCCTTGGCGGTAATTGTGAGCTATTTTTATGACTTTGGCGATGGACATACCGATACCGTTTCTGATCCTGTCCACCTGTATTCCCTGCCGGGATTATACCTTGTAAATGTGCAGGTAGAAGATACAAGCGGATGTGTTGAAGCCAGCAGCCTACAGGTGCGGGTCCATGCCCTTCCTTTCCCTGATTTTTCGGATTCTACCTCCTGCACTACTGACTTTACATACTTTACTGACCTGACCGATACCACTGCCATCGGAATTAATTCCTGGCACTGGGACTTCGGTGATGGAAATACATCTAACATACAACACCCGGTACATTTTTATATGGTATCCGGTACATACCAGGTTCAGCTCACAATAGAGAACACCAACGGCTGTGTTGACTCGATCACAAAAGCTGTTGTGGTATATCCAGGTCCCACGGCCGCGTTCCAGACCGATACTGTATGCCTGGGAGAGCCTTCTCACTTTACAGATCTTTCAACGGCCTCTTTTGGGGTGATCAATAGCTGGCTCTGGGACTTCGGCGACGGAAATACTTCTTCGCAGCAGAACCCTATCCACTTTTATTCATCTCCGGGATTTTATAATGTAATACTGATTATCGGAAGCACAACGGGCTGTTATGATACCATTGCACATATTGCCGGCGTTGATGCCACTCCTGAGGCGGCATTTACTAATAGCGCTCCTGCCTGTGAGGCCAGCCTGGTAAGCTTTACCGACTTATCAGTAGCCAATGCCGATAGTCTTGTTGGATGGTACTGGGACTTTGGTGATGGATACACTTCCAACCTGCAGCATCCACAGCATGTTTTTCCCGGTGGAGGAAATTATTCGATCAACCTGACAGTAACCAATTCGGATGGCTGTGTTGATGATACTACCATGATGATCATGGTATTGTCGTCGCCCACGGCTGATTTTATTGTGAATGCTTCTCCATGTGCCAATGATACTACATTCTTTATCGACATCTCGACCCCGTCTATGGGATTTTTGACAAGCTGGGAATGGCTCTTTGGCGATGGCAGCTCTTCAACACTGCAGCATCCGAACCACGTATATGCAAGTTCTGGTCTTTATGATATTACCCTGGTCGTGACCAATTCACTGGGGTGTTCGGATACCCTCGCGCAAAGCATCCTCATTTATCCGCAACCGGTGGCTGACTTTAGTTTAAGTCCCGGTTGCATGGGGGTACCGACAAACTTCTTTGATCTGTCGACCACCACCATTGGCCAGATCTCATCCTGGTATTGGAACTTTGGTGATCCGGGTTCAGGCACATTGGATATCTCAAGCTTGCAAAACCCGTCTCATATATATGTGTTTGCCGGCGTGTATGATGTGAGCCTTATTGTATCAAATACCAATGGCTGTTATGATACTATTGTACAACAGATCAATATACATCCAAACCCTACCGTAGGCTTTAACTTTGAGCATGCCTGCGATGATGATTCAACCATATTCCTCGATATCTCCCTGCCGGGAGTTGCACCCCTGCAAAACTGGCATTGGGACTTCGGCGATGGGGCCACAAGCACATACACTTCCTTCCAGGACAGTGTGTTTCACGTATATAATAATGCAGGGCAATATCATGTGACTCTGACTGTAACTGATTCTGTTGGGTGCAGTGATTATCAAACCCGCATGGTAGTGGTTTATGCCAGGCCAACAGCACTCTTCGAATACAATATGTCCTGTGTGAACAACATCACTCACTTTACGGATTATTCAAATGGATCAGGGGCTGACATAGTTGCCTGGTACTGGGACTTTGGTGATCCTGCATCAGGGTTACTGAATTACTCCACATTGCAAAACCCGACCCATGAATATTCTGTTGCAGGTGACTATTTCGTTACCCTGTGGGTTGAAAATGCGGAGGGCTGTACTAATCAGTCTACACAAATCATTACCGTTACTCCCGGTCCGGTTGCCGACTTTGAAGCCGACAGCACCTGCGTGGGCTTTATCACTTTCTTCGATAACCTTTCTTATGCCATTGGAGAGAACATCATTTCATGGCACTGGGACTTTGGCGACGGGAATTCTTCCATACTCCAATACCCTTCACATGTGTATAGCAGCGCCGGTGTTTACTGGGTTTCTCTTACCGTAGAAACAGAAAATGGCTGTATCGACAATGTCGTTAAGCCCATTACCGTGAATGAGCTGCCGGAACCTGACTTCACATATAGTACGCCAAACTGTTTCCCCGATTCCACCTACTTTACCGATCTGTCATGGTTTGTAGGTGGCAATGTGATCACATCCTGGCACTGGGACTTTGGTGATGGTACCACGGATACCATTAACCAGAACCCGGTTCATTCTTATGCTGTCCCCGGAACATATAATGTAAGCCTGATGGTATACGATACCAATGACTGCTTCAATGCTGTGATTCTTCCAGTATATGTGAATCCCGGCCCAATTGCCGGGTTCGACCATCAGAGCACATCCTGCGATACGGTGTATTTTACCGATATGTCGATAGGAGCAGGGGATACCATTATTTCCTGGTATTGGGAGTTTGGTGACCCGGCTTCGGGATGGAATAATTTCTCTACCCAGCAGCATCCCATGCATGTGTTTATTAATTCAGGAACGTATGATGTGATGCTGGTCGTGACCGATGCACTGGGATGTACCGATACAACCTGGCAATCACTGGATGTTTACAAGCCTGTTGCAGATTTTATTGTTGACAACAGCTGCGTAAACTCCTCTGCCCAGTTCACAGATCTTTCGTGGGTGACAGGCGATGTTATTGTTTCATGGGCCTGGGATTTTGGTGACGGGACAAGTTCTTCTGTTCAGGATCCTATTCATGTTTATACTGCTCCGGGCACCTATTTCGTGACGCTGACGGTGACTACTTCAGCCGGCTGTATTGCAAATACAGTACAAAACATTGAGGTCAATTTTCCACCCACTGCTGACTTTGAATTTACCTCTACCTGCTTCGGGGAAGACATTCATTTTACCGACCTGTCGTTTACTTCGGGCTTCGGTCCCGTAGTTTCATGGGCCTGGGACTTTGGTGATGGAAATACCTCCAACCTGCAAAATCCTGTGCATACCTATGCTGCAATGGGCAGCTATACAGTTTCGCTTGTAGCTTATGATACCAATGGCTGTTACGATACCCATATAGAAAACATTGGGGTGTTTGACGGTCCTGATGCATCCTTCTCACTGACGAATGCATGTGCAGGTCAGCCAACACAATTTACCGATTTGACTTCGGCATCGGTAATGCCCGTAGTTTCCTGGTATTGGGAGTTTGGCGACGGAGATACCAGCAATCTTCAGAACCCCTGGCATATATATATGAGCTCGGGAACATACACTGTAACCCTCACAGTAACCGATATGGGAGGCTGTGAAGACGTAGTTATACAAACCATCGATATCCTGGATGCTCCCATGGCCGGCTTTGAAGTGGATTCCACCTGCGTGGGCTCTCCCACATATTTCACCGACCTTTCATTGCCGGCATCCGACATAGTTGCCTGGTACTGGAACTTTGGTGATCCGCTGTCGGGGATGGCGAATTTTGCCTTTGTCCAGAATCCCACCCATACTTTTTCGCTGGAAGGGACCTATACCGTGAGCCTGACAGTAACAAATATAACCGGATGCTCACATACCATCACCCAGCAGATCTGGGTTGAACCTCCACCTATTGCCGATTTTACGTTTACCAACGAGCATTGTGTGGGTGAGCCCGTACTCTTTATCGATCTCTCACAAACAGTGTATGAGGTGATCATCATGTGGATCTGGGACTTTGGCGATGGACAGCGTGATACCATATACCACCCCGCCAACCCGAATATAGAGCACATCTATACCACTCCAGGCCAGAAACTGGTTACACTAACAGTGACCAATGTCGGAGAATGTGTAGGCATTACCTCTAAGCCTATCAACATACTGCCGGATCCTTCCGCTGACTTTGAATATACCACTGCCTGTGAAGATCTTCTTGTGCAGTTTACCGACATGTCGGACCAGAATGGTGGCGGACAGGTGATCAATTGGTGGTGGGATTTCGGCGATCCGCTTTCCGGATCAACGAATAATTCACAATTGCAGAATCCTGAGCATATGTTTACCGGCCCCGGACTCTTCGATGTGACCCTCATTGTATGGAATGACAACTCCTGCCGTGATACCATTACACGAATATTAGATGTAAGGCCCAAACCCCCGGCAGATTTCTACTGGGACAGTTCATGTGTAGGACAGCTTACACAGTTTTATATAAATGATACCGTGGTGAATGTGAACACCACCACTACCTATCTATGGAACTTTGGTGACGGAACCTGGTCGAACCTGAAGAATCCGGCACACCTCTTCCCGTCCTATGGCATTTATGAGGTCACACTCACCATTACGGATACTTCCATGTGTGAAAATACTGTAAGCAAGGAGGTGACGGTCGATGAAGCACCGCTGGCCTTCTTCGATATCAGTGAACCCACCTGTAATGGCGACAGTGTATTTTTCGATGATCTTTCATCGACAACCTGGGGCTATATCGAAACCTGGATATGGGATTTCGATGATGGCTCACCATTGGATACCATCCATTTCCCTGACGATCCCAACGTATTCCATACCTATGCCGGTACAGGAACCTATGGAGCTACTCTTACGGTGATCAACACCAATGGCTGCTCTCATACGTTTACCCGCGAGGTAGATATCCTGGCCAAGCCTACTGCCAATTTCCATTGGTCGGCAAATCCTTGCCAGGGTGAAACGGTATACTTTAGCGATGCCTCTTTCCCGAATGGGCAGGGGAACATCCTCAGTTGGTACTGGGAATTCGATGACCCGATGTCGGGAATCAATAATACTTCTATTCAGCAGAACCCGGTGCATATCTTCAGTGAAGGTGGTGTATATGATGTTTTGCTGATTGTAGTGAATTTCACCAACTGTACCGATACCATCGTAAAATCATTGTATGTAAATGATTCACCCGATGTGGCATTTCTGTGGGATGGTCTTTGTGAAGATACCCTCACATATTTCTATCCCGACTCAAGCGGAATGGCCGTGAGTTCAGTGACAAGCTGGCACTGGGACTTTGGTGATGGAAATTATGCGAACATAGCTACGCCATCACATATGTATCAGAACAGTGGCTACTATAATGTAACGTTGACCATACAGGATACAGGTGTTTGTACCACCAGCCACACAGAGCAGATTTTGGTGAATACCGGGCCAATTGCTCATTATGACGTTAGCCAGGTCAACTGCGCCGGAAGCCTGGTATATTTTGAAGACCTCTCATCAGTACCTGATAGCTACCTGATTGAATGGTTCTGGGACTTTGGTGATGGATATGATACTACCATCTATTTCCCAGATGACCCCAATGTGAGCCATAGCTATCTTTCTGAGGGAACCTATCCTGTTACATTAACTGTAATGAGTGCTGATGGCTGTTATGGGGAGTATTTTGAATATGTGATGATAGATGCCGCCCCGATTGCTCTTTTCGATTATGATCCGACCTGCAATGATTTGCCCACACAATTCTGGGATAATTCCAGTGGTGGTGGCGGACTGCTTATTTCTTCCTGGTACTGGGATTTTGGTGATCCTCAGTCAGGGATTAATAATACATCAAGTCTCCAAAATCCTGAGCATATTTATGCCGATACAGGCACCTATGATGTGTCATTGTTGATTACCAATGTGGGAGGCTGTGTAGATTCCATTATGCAGCAGGTGTTTGTGAGCGGAGGTGAGCCCGTCGACTTTTTTGCAGAGGACTCATGCCTGAATTTGCTGACCTATTTCTTTATCGACCCTGCAGTAACTGATACCACTGCCGTACAGCTTTATCAGTGGGACTTTGGTGATGGAAGCCCGACATCCACACTGATGTGTCCCTCACATATGTACGCGGAGGCAGGGATCTACCAGGTCACTTTAAGTATCTGGGATTTTGCAGGATGCTCCAATACCATTATGCATGAGGTGGAGGTAAGGGATAACCCGACAGCACTCTTTAAGTATGATGCAGCCTGCGCCAGTGATACAGCCTATTTTTCTGACCTATCCTATACCCAGAATGGCGACCTGATCGTTGCCTGGTTCTGGGACTTCGGTGACCCGGGCTCCGGGATGGCCAACTATTCAACATTGCAACATCCTGTTCATGTGTTTACGGGGATGAATAACTATGATGTGAAGCTTCTGGTAAGCACTGATCACGGATGCCGTGACTCTATTGTAATCCCCGTAGCGGCATCATCAAATCCAACATCGAACTTCACTTATAATGTGAATCCTTGCGATCAGGGCCTGGTTTACTTCAACGACTCATCCACAGTGATGCAATCACCCATCATTGAATGGGAGTGGGAGATGGAACCCGGTTCATTTGCGTATGTACCGGATCCATATTATATCTTCCTCCTGACGGATACTACATACCTGGTAAGTTTGAAGGTAACGGATGCGAATGGATGCAGTGACATGATCATGAAGGAAGTATTTGTTCCGGCAGGGCTCGAAGTGGAGGTGATTAACTCACAGACCTGTTACCTGAATCCTATGCATTTCTCAGCTGCTATTCTGCAGCCTTTGCCTGATTCACTCTTCACATACAGCTGGAATTTTGGTGAACCGGCCTCGGGTCCCAACAATACTTCCAGCCTGGCAACACCCCAGCATATATACCAGGATGCAGGATATTATACCGTAAACCTTATTGCTACAGACATACATGGATGCGAGACCACGGTATATAAAGAGGTACAGGTGGATGCACTGCCTGTGCCCGAATTTAGCTTCACAGGAAACCTGTGCGACAGCACCATTTATTTTACTGACCTCTCGTTCGGAAATGCTAGTGGCATTGTAAGCTGGCATTGGGACTTTGGTGATGGCTCACCGCCGGAACTGCTCACATCCCCTCCGGGGCATACATCTCATTTTTATGAGGATGAAGGTGTGTATACAGTGGCTCTGAGCGTGACCAATGCACTTGGTTGTATAAATACGGTCACCCATGAGGTAGAGCGTGAACCATGTCTGAATGCAGCCTTCTTTGTGCTGAATAATGCTACCTGTGAAAGGAGTACTATTTCCTTTGCAGATCATTCTTCGGTTGATTTCCTGATCGAGCAGTGGCAATGGAGTTTCGGCGATGGTACGGACACGCTTTACACTGCAAAAGCAGATACTGTCAATCACTATTACGGCACCTCCGGTGATTATTATGTACAACTTATCGTGAGTGCTGTTTTCAATGGTGTTGTAGTTGCTGATACTTTTGCGCAGAACATACAAATCAGTCGTACACCTCAACCGACTTTCAGTAATCAAACTGTATGTTTCGGTGATCCAACAAAGTTCATTGATGAAACAGAACAGAATGGGGCAGTGATCACACAATGGAGCTGGGACTTTAATACCGGGAATGTTGGAGACACATCTGTGTTCAGGAATCCACTTTTCAAATTCGATACAGCAGGTACTTATAATGTCAGTCTGGTGGTAGTTAACCAGTATGGATGTATGGACTCTGTTACCCAGGAAGTGTGGGTTGATCATATTCCTATGGCTGATTTCGAATATTCAGGTCCATGTGAGGGAGAATTTGTTCATTTTACTGACCTTTCGGAGGGCTTCGATTCAGAGATCACCTCCTGGAAATGGAACTTCAATGATCCGGTCCAGATAGCAGATACTTCAAGTGCTCAAAATCCATCATGGCTTTACGCTCAGCAGGGCTCCAATACGGTGAGCCTGATTGTGGAGAATCAAAATGGTTGTATCGACACTGCTTTGATCGATGTTACAATCATGAATTCGCCGACAGCAAACTTTAGCCTGATCCGGAATTATGAAGATGTGCCGGGATCGGTATTGCTGGAAGATCTTTCGAGCGGAGCAGAAAACTATCTCTGGGACTTTGGCGATGGCTACGAAGTATGGGATAATAACCCGCCTGTTGATCATCTGTATGAAGATGAAGGCGAATACATGATCACTCTGGTAGTTTGGAATGATGTGGGTTGCCCGGATACGGCTATGCTGGAGTATGACTTCATTTATAAGAGCCTGTTCATACCCAATGCCCTGGCTCCGGCCAGCAGCAATCCGGAGGTGAAGGTATTTAAGCCAAAAGGAAAGAACCTGTCTGAGTTTTATATCGCCGTACACGATTCATGGGGCAACCTGCTCTGGGAAAGCGACCGTCTTGATGAGGATGGAAGACCTGTGGATGCCTGGGATGGCACCTATGATGGGAAGCTGCTTCCGACAGATGTTTACATCTGGCGAGCAAGGGCTGTTTTCCGTGATGGCACCTTCTGGGAAGGCACATCGGTTGGTAACAATGAAGGCAGCTCAGGAACCACCCAGGGCAATGTAACCTTAGTACGATAATCATGATCAGAAAAACTACAGATATGAAAGCATCAGCGAAATATATCACAGGAAGCACTGCTAAGCTAAAAATAAGCCTCTTGTCACTGATTGTCTTCCTCTTTATTATGCCTGCTTTGCAGAGCCAGGATCATCAGTTCTCGCAATTCACCAACCTTCCCCTGTATTATAACCCTGCCTATACCGGCCTGGCAAAGGGAATGCGGGCCAAGTTTGCCTACAGGCGGCAATGGGTGAAAATGCCCCAGGATTTCAAGGCCATGAACTTTAACATGGATATTGCTGCCAGGGGGATACCTGGTTCCGGGGGGATGGGATTGATGTTTGACTCATCGAATGAAGGCGGAGGCCTGATCAAGCGCAATTCATTCGGCCTCAACCTTTCGGTGCGCATTCCCATCATGAAAAGTATGGTATCGCAGCTGGGTATTTCAGCCTCTTTTGTACAAAAATACATCGACTGGACCCGCCTGGTATTCAGCGATCAGCTGGATGAGAGCTATGGCAATGTGCGGCCATCTGAATTTGTCCCTCCCAGTTCCAACAAGGTAAGCTATCCCGACTTTGCCGTTGGGGGTATCTTTCGCTTCGCGGCTGATGCCGGGAAGGAGAATGAGGTAATTGGAACCTTTGGTTTTGCTATTCATCATGTGTTTGAACCCAATGAGTCATTCATTAATATGGAATCCAAGCTTCCCATTAAAGTGGTTGCTTCTGCAGACTTTCAGTTTCAGCAGGGCGACAGGGCCAGATATCGGAATGAACGCGGGGGCTTTAAGTATAATCCTGCCCTTATATACATGACCCAGGCGGGACTTGATTCATGGTCGATAGGGCTCAATATTTATAAGCATCCACTCTATGTCGGGGTGTGGTACAGGAACAGCGAATTCCAGTTCCTGGATAACGATGCCCTGGTGGTATTGCTTGGACTAAACGCCAATATGGGAGACAATGTAAGGATGAAACTGATGTACAGCTATGACATCATGCTGACAGAGATTACCCGCGCTACAGGTGGTTCTCATGAGCTAACGCTAATCTTTGAGATGGATGAAATGCGCCTGTTTGGCAATTCCGGGGGGAATAATTTCGGCAACCGGCGTATGGGGAATATGCCACGTGCACTGGAGTGCTCCCCGTTTTAGGGATACAAAGTGTTGATGCTAACCACCAGGGAATCTTTGCATGCTGCAGCCCTTTCTTTGTGAATGCTGATAGTCGTTTCATTCACATTTTTAAGCTGTACTTTCTGCCGGGCAATATCCTGCTTCGATGATATCAGCCCAAGGCAGCTAAAAAGTTCGAGGGCGATGGCCAGAAGAATGATTTTAATGAATTGCATGGCAGTATGATTCTTTTCCCGGGGTGGTATGACCTTTCGTTCTGCTCCAATCGGCAGTTCAAAGAAAACATATAGCGACGAATTCTTGGCATAATCATAACCTTCCTCAAAAGCAGGGTTCCCGACAATATCAATACCTGACCCCCAAGTTCATCATGGTTCCGCTGAATTCATATCCCCCGCCCGTGGATTTTGCCATGCCGGAGAACATCATCAGGCATAGCAGGATGATGAAGGGCTTTATAGATATTCGTTTATTTTTCTTCACCTTCTGTGATATCTCCTTTTTCAGATAATAAAATAGCAATCCATTGGGCAGAAGGAATTTGTGAGCAAATAATCACAATAACCGCCATGATGGGTACCGCCAGGATCATTCCCGTAATTCCCCATATCATTCCCCATAAAGCAAGGGAAATAATCACCACCACCGCACTCAGGTTGGTGCCTTTACCCATGACCATTGGCTGAATGAAATTTCCGATAATGATCTGGACGCCTTCCATGGCTGCAAAGACAAAAATGAACTGCATCAGATGGCCTGAAATAATTACAGCAAATATAGCCGGCAAAAGTGATGAGACCAATGGTCCGATATAAGGAATGAAATTGAGGATGAATACAAGGAATGACCACAAGAAAGCGTATTCAACTCCCATGACCAGCAGGATCACATAACTGATAGCTCCTGTAACCAGGCTGATCAAAGCCATGGAAGAAATATAGTAACGAACGGAATCGCTGATGCTACGCATGTTCTTTATAAACTTGGTGTATTCAGTCCTTTTTACGGGAAATAATTTATCCAGTTTTTTACGGCCCGCTTCACCTGCCATAAGTAAAAAGACCACATAGACCAGTACTACTGCGGAGTTGGCTAATATTCCCGACAGGGAATTCACTGCTGATGTTGCCATAGATGCCAGGTCGAGGCCGCGCAACCATTTTTGAATATATTCGGTATACTTGGGATCACTGATAAATGAAGTTGCTTTACTGTATGATTCATGCAGATTGGCAATATAGTCGGGCATGGAAGCCACAATGCCTTCAACGTTGACGATGAGTAATTCTGCGATGGCGTACATTACTACAAAAATGACTATAAATGCCAGTATACTTCTGATTAATCCGGGTAGTTTCTTTCCTTTAATCCGGATACTTCCCAGCTTGCTTTTCAAGCCATTGATAATAAATGTTATAAGAATGGCTATCACGAAAGGGGTAAGAAGACTTGAAAAATACATCAGCCCAACAATCACCAGTGTGAGCGAAGCCAGCGCGTAAAAGATCGATGCGGAGGTGGGTCTTGGGAGCAATGATTCACGTTTCATAAAGCGGGATTTAATTAAATAATTCCTCGTGGCTTGCCGCGAGGATAATCAATTTCAAAGATTTTTTTATTACATATCATTCTTCAGACTTCAGACTTCATTCTTCAGACTTCTGACTTCTTCTTTTTCTTCTTCTTTGGTTTCAACAAACCAAATAACTCCCTGAACAAGCCTTCCATCATTACATAGCGGAACATTTGAACATTGGTCTTGATATTGCCTTTGTCTGTTTCAATCTTAGTTTTGAGTGAATCAATCTCTGACCTGAGCCCCTGAACATTTTTTCCCTGTTTAATTTCAAGGTCAAAAGCTGAAATAATAATTTTTGCAAATAAATTGGAAAGCAGGGGTGTTTGTGTCTTGACAATACGGTAAACAAGAAACCCAACAAAAAGCAGAAACAAGCCAATGACGATGGCGGTTCCCCAGTATTGGGATCCCAGCAGCTGATTCAGAAACCCCGCCAGGGCAAAAGATATCAGGATAACCACAACCATCAGCAGTAATGTGAGAATAAAAGCTGTAGATAATACCCCCAGAAAGAGAGTGAGCTTTTCGGATTGGCGTATCGAAAAAAGCTTCAGATAGTCATTGATGAGTTTCTGGGTCTCATCCGAAAGATTGTCGATATTATTTTTTAGTGATTCCATAGCTCGATTCGATTGTTTCCAAAATATTATGGATTCTTTCTTTCAGGTCTTCAACTTCTTCTGTGTCGATGCCTTCAATTTCCTCCAGCACCTTACTCAGCGTACCCAGGTGTTTCGACAGCGGGTTGTGGATGCCATCTTTACCCCATAAGTAATTGCCTAAAAGAATGCCCCCGATTGCCCCAATGGCAATACCGGCAGCTAGCTTATAGTTGTCTTTTTCGATGCCCATCTTTTTTTATTTTTAAAGATAAGCAAATATTGAAACCAGCAGAAAAATTCTAAGAATTATAGATTGAAGATAGTGGATGGCTGATAATCAAGCCTTGTAGCTGAAATCCATTAAGGAAGACTCGCCTTAAACGCCTCATAGCTCTCCACATAAGTATTCCCTTCCTTACCACCGAGTTCGGTCCATTTCTCGTTGATCTTTTCGATACGGTTTTCAGGTGCAGGGTGTGTACTCAGGAACTGGGGCGTTTGAGGAGCCTCGTCCAGCTTCAGAAAAAATCCGGCAATACCCCTGGCATCATAAGATGTCTGGTACAGGTATTCCACCGCTTTTTCATCCGCCTGGTACTCCATAGTGCGGCTGTATGCCAATTCTCCCAGGCCATATGCCAGGTTGGCAACGATATCGGCCAGTTGGCTGTTTGCCTGACCCAGCAATATAGATAAGAGCATTTGTACTCCGTAAGTCTTAGTGAGCATGGAAGTACTGTGCCGAAGGTCGGCATGTGACATCTCATGGGCCATTACCCCGGCAAATTGTGATTCATCATCAAGGTATTTGATGAGGCCGGTATAGAAATACATATAGCCACCCGGAGTGGCAAAGGCATTTAGCATGGTGTCGTTACGGATGATCCTGACCTTCCATTCAAACTTGTCTTCATAATATAACAAGCCTGTATTCAGTATAGAATCGCGGATACGTTCCAGGTGCTGATAAGCTTCCGGATATGTGGCCTCATCGAGAATAGGAAAATCCTGGGGGTTAGCAGCAATCTCTTCTTCAACAGATTTACCAAATTCAATGTCATCTTCAACTGAAAAAAGGTTGATTGGGCTTTCATCGCTGCCTTTGTTACAGCTTGAGGCGAGAACAAAAACCATAAGGATTACAATGAGAACAGGCTTCTTAAGAATCTGCATATTTCAAAAATTAATGAATTGGGTTTATTGATATCGTCAGCAAAATTACAAAGGATATGCTAGACATGCAAATTGCTGAATATGAGATAGAAATAATATTATTTGTACGCTTATTCCTTTTTTGCTTTTTGCCTGTCGGAATGAGAAACATATTTACCGACAATAAGAGCAATGACTACCGCAAGGTAAATTTGTCCAACAAGCGAAAAGAATACTGCCCCGGCCCTGGCCAACTCTGAATCAGGGGTAATATCCCCATATCCCAGTGTGGTCATGGTCACATAACTGTAATACCTCAGATCAGCACTATCTGTGGCATCCAGGTTTCCTACAAATGCATCATTATTGAAGAAATAGATCAGCTGATTGCACTCACCCGCGATCATCCCAAACAGCACATAAATGGTGATGACCCCAAGGATCATATTCGAGCTAACGTCTTTACTGTTAATTATTTGTTTGATGATCAAGTAAATAATCGTTGATAGGAATAGAATAACGATCACATGTTCAGCAGCAAAAACCCGATGCCCTACCTTTGATTGAGTAGGTATCCACACCATTATGATGCTAACAATAGCGAAAAAAATCAGGATCAGCGTGAGTTTTTTATCATGTCTGACCAAGTTGATGTTGGCAAGCATGAAGATCGAAAAAGTAATTTCGTTCAGGAGAAGATTACCCCGTCCGGGAAAAAATGATACCAGGAAAACCTGAAACATGGTAGTGGCCAGGAGGTATGCATATCGATATTTGTATAAATGCCGTTCAATGCTGGTTCGAAATTCCATAATTTGTTTTTTTCAACGGTATCAAAAATAGATGATAATATCTGGTTTTGCAAACCAGATAGGGTTGAGTGTTGAGTTTTCCTCCTTCGCTTCGCTACGGCGGACGCGGTGGGTGTTGAGTTGGTTTAAGATTTTAAATTAAATTATTCCTCGTGGCTTGCCGCGAGGTTTCCTATTAAGCTCCCCTGACTTTCAGGGGAGATGTACCGCTATGGCGGGACAGAGGGGTTTTATATACAATCTGGGCCTTTATTTTTCTGGTGCCCTGAAAAAAGCTTCCACCGTGCAACCAGTGAAGCAGAGAATCTGGCGCCCCCCGTAACTATGGAAAAAATGTCGATGGTGCTAACATACACATCCACAAACCAGGTATCATATCCCAGGCCAAGTGCTCCCCTGCCAACATCGAGGAAATCATAAGTATACCCCCCGATCAAAATGGGCCACTGGGGCTTATATCTGTATTGAAAACCTATGGAAAAACGGGGTGCAGTAAAATTTGATGGCTGATTGTTCAGGCCCTGGTTATAATCGAAACCTACCATGAGTTCGCCCGGGAAGCGTTTGAACATTTCCTCGAATTTTAATGCTACACCCAACCTGATCGCCGTAGGCATTGGAGTTTTAAAAGATTCACTTTTTTCTCTGACCAGGCTGATATTATGTGACAGGGAATCGATATCTTCATATTCTATTACCCCGCTAACATCAATATACCCATCAAAATCTGATGTTGTGGCCCGCCCTGACCATTTGATGCTGCCCAGGTCGGTGACGGCCAGGCCAAGGATCCATCCTTTGCGAAGTTCAGCGCCTGCTCCAATATCAAAACCATAGCCCTTGCCAGCGGGTTTCAGTTTCATAAAACCGGGAGGGGGGTCCGGGTTTGTATTACCTTGGTGAAAAGTATTTGCTATGCCGAGGTCTTCAGAAAATGAGTAAGTAGCATTTGCCTGATAGTCACCACTTAAAGTTTGGGTTGCCGTAGAGTAATTCAGCTGTGCCGACAGCCCTATATCGGTATATGCATAGGTCATCACATATTTTGAAGTGATTCCTGCTGAGATATTTTTTATCAGCCCCGGATTATTCCGATAGAGGCTTTTATCTTTATAAATGTACCTGCTATAAGATATAGCATAGGTTCTGATCCACCACGATTTAAACGCAAAATTTTCCAGAGAAAAACCTCCATCAGGAACTTCAACGCCATAGTTAACATCCAGGATAACAGTAGGGATTTTCAGATAGCCTGTCATATAGTCTGACATGGAGAATGCAAAGCTCCCGATTCGTTCGCTGGGATGATAGGAGGCAGAGAAAAAACTGAGTAGCATATCAAGGAATATGAGCCCATTATTATTAATAGCCAGCTCAAGTCTCTCTTTATTCAGGCTAACCAGGCCACTTTCGCGCATCTTGGTAGTTGTGTAGTAGTCAAAAGTACTTAAGGCTTCAGAAATGCCATATTGCTGTGCCGTAAGATTTGGAAAGATTATAGCAACTTTATGCTCTCCTCCCTTATTGGCAAGTAATCCCGGATTTTTCCCGATGGCATAAAGGTCGAAGGTAGTTGCGTTATATGTATTCCCCATGCCCAGGCTACGGGCATCGGTTACACCAAATGAACCAAATTGTGCTGAGCTGCTGATTGATAGGATCAACACAAATATTATGAATAGAAGCCTCTGCAACATTTGCTTTAATTAAATTATTCCTCGAGGCTTCCGCGAGCGCCATAGCTACTCAGCGGAGACGCTGCCACGAGGATAATCAAGTTCAAAGATTTTTTTATTTATAAAACAAATTTAATCATAAATAGTCACAGGCATGACATCTAATTTATTTCATACATTTGTGTAGGCAGATCATTTGATCCCTAACCCGGACAAGATTTAGTTAAACTTTAAGTACAAATTAATGAAGAAAATCTTACTTATAGGCCTTGTTTTATGTCTGAGCATTCCTCTCAGCAGCCAGGCCCAGAAAAATTCCAGATCATATTTTACTAGCGGCACCGAATTCATATTTTCATTTGCGTCTATCGACAATAATGGTGATGATCAGGGCAATGTGATGCGCTTTAGCGGGTGGCTGCACCTCCAGGGAACCTATAATTATGATTTTAGTAAGTCTTTCGGGTTGATGACAGGTATTGCCCTTCGCAATGTAGGATTTATCTATAATAACCAGGAACTGGGCGTGAAAAAGAAATACAGGAATTATAACATTGGTATTCCAATCGGATTAAAGTTAGGATCGATGGGGAAAGCTCACATTTTTGCGGGTTATGAGATCGAATTCCCAACAAATTACAAGGAGAAGACCTTTAACAATGAACGCAAGGACGATAAATTTAATGTATGGTTCACCAAAAGGACACCGGCTTTCTACAATACTGTTTTTGTCGGAGTTGCATTCAAATATGGCCTCAGCCTAAAGTTTAAATATTATCTCACAAATTTCTTTAATCAGGATTATTCAGAAGTGAACCAGGATGGTGTAACAGTGTATCCCTATGAGAATATCGATGTCAGGATCTTTTACTTCTCACTGAATATTAATCTGTTCAGGGATGTACATTTCAGTTACACTAAAGAAGAGATGTTGCATAAGTTTTAACCAATCCTATTCAGGCCCATGGCCCAGATCTTCCGTTTTATAATCATCTTCGTTATACTACTGCAGTTCTCTGATGCCCGGGCACAAGGAATCTTTAAAAAACTTGCAGGGGATACTGACACGAGTTATGTTGAGTCTTATCTTGATTATCTAACCAGCCGCTTATATGCCTCTATAAAATCAGCAGGACTCACCCTGGGTGATGAAAAGAATAATAAGCAGATCGTATATCATCCTAACGAACCTCTTATCGTTGGTTTTGGAGCAAATTATGGTGTCCTGGGACTGAATATTGGCTTCAATCTTCCTTTTATCAATAATGATGATCACAAATACGGGGAAACGGACTACCTGGATTTGCAGACACACATCTACCTCAGGCCGCTTACCCTGGATCTTTATTTTCAATATTATAAAGGCTACCATCAGACTGACCCGAATGACTGGTATACCGATTGGCCCACCATCGATACCTTGCCTATAAGACCGGATATACAATCTATCAGTATCGGTTTCAATGGCCAATATATTTTTAATCACAGAAAATTCTCGCTGCGTGCTCCTTTCCTTCAGAACGAATGGCAGAAAAAAAGCGCAGGCTCTTTTCTTGTTGGTGCAAATATATTTTTTGCAGATATAAAAGGCGATACTTCGCTGATTCCTCCTACGGATGGCGATACTGCTTTTTTCGATGGATTGCACTTCAGTCAGTACCGTATCATCAACGGTGGCCCGATTGCCGGCTATGCTCATACCTTTGTTGTGAAGAAGCACTTTTTTCTAACCATGATGCTTGTAGGGGGGCTGTCGGGAGGTGGGTCCTGGGTGTATACCAGCGAGGAGGATGAGGGAGACCGCTCAGGTTTTACTGTGGCAGGAAACCTGACGGGAAGGGTAGCCATTGGATATAACAGCGAGCGGGTTTTTGTGGGTGTGTCCTATCTGGGCATCCTGATCAGAAACCAGTCGCCGGTGCCACAAACATGGTTAGGCTACAATACCGGGATGTTTCGTTTCAATGTAGTGTACAGATTCAGGCTGAAGAAAGACCTGCGCATATTATCGGGGCCGGGGAAAGAGAAGTAGATAGCCAGTGAAAGGGTGAGGATTGCAGAAGGAGCCACATCCGTCATCACAATTCCCTGCATATACCACCCGTAGCACTTTAGGTCGAACCCCCGTCAGCCATTCGCCGATTCACCCAATCAGGGATACTGTCCTGTACTGTATATATCATAGCCTTACTTTATGACGAATAATTGTGTGATTTATTTTACCGAAGCAGAATTTTTTGGATTGAGCATGATTTAGCACTATATGACTTAGCTCCCTGTATATTTGTGTATATTTGTACTCAGAAAACGAACTGAACATTGCTCCTCTGGCATTGTTTAATAAGCAA
>JAOZTN010000045.1:0-23214 GCA_029942245.1 Bacteroidales bacterium
CTAAAGAAAAATTTGATCGTTCCAAACCACATGTTAACATTGGTACCATTGGTCACGTTGACCACGGGAAAACAACCCTTACTGCAGCCATCACACTGAACCTGCAGGACAAAGGTCTGGCGGCATTCAAATCTTTCGACGAGATTGACAATGCCCCGGAAGAAAAAGAAAGAGGTATTACCATTAACACTGCTCACGTTGAGTACGAGACTGACAACAGGCACTATGCACACGTTGACTGTCCTGGTCACGCTGACTACGTTAAGAATATGGTTACCGGTGCTGCCCAGATGGATGGAGCTATCCTTGTTGTAGCTGCCACTGACGGCCCAATGCCCCAGACTCGTGAGCATATCCTGCTTGCACGTCAGGTAGGTGTACCTAAGATCGTTGTTTTCATGAACAAAGTTGACATGGTTGACGACGAAGAACTTCTGGAACTTGTTGAAATGGAAATCAGGGAACTGCTCTCATTCTACGAATTCGATGGCGACAACACTCCTGTTATCCAAGGTTCTGCACTTGGTGCATTGAACAAAGAGGAAAAATGGTCAGAAAAAATCATGGAGCTCATGGATGCTTGTGATACATGGATCCCACTGCCACCACGTGACGTGGATAAACCATTCCTGATGCCCGTTGAGGATGTATTCTCAATCACAGGTCGTGGTACCGTTGCTACCGGTAGGATTGAAACTGGTGTTATCAACTCAGGTGACCCTGTTGACATCGTAGGTATGGGTGCTGAAAAGCTGAAATCAGTTGTTACTGGTGTTGAGATGTTCCGTAAGATCCTCGACCGTGGTGAAGCTGGTGACAATGCTGGTCTTCTCCTCCGTGGTATCGACAAGAATGAGATTTCACGCGGTATGGTAATTGCTACCCCCGGATCAATTACACCACACACCAAAATAAAAGCTGAGGTTTATATCCTGAAGAAAGAAGAAGGTGGACGTCACACTCCATTCCACAACAAGTATCGTCCTCAATTCTACTTCAGAACAACTGATGTAACCGGTGAGATCATGCTCCCCGACGGTGTTGAAATGGTTATGCCTGGCGACAACCTTACTATTGAAGTTCATCTGATCGCAGCAGTAGCGATGGACAAAGGTCTGCGTTTTGCTATCCGTGAAGGTGGTCGTACAGTAGGTGCCGGACAGGTAACTGATATTATTGAGTAATAAAATATATTGAGATATGACCAATTGCACCCCGTTTAACAGGGGTGCTTCGTCGTATCTCGATCATACGGGTGTAGCTCAACTGGTAGAGTAGTGGTCTCCAAAACCATTGGTTGTGGGTTCGAGTCCTACCACCCGTGCTAAAAACATTAAAACAAATGGCTAAGTTCAAATTTCAGGCGTACATTGAAGATAGCTATGATGAATTGATTCACAAGGTATCATGGCCATCCTGGAGTGAATTGCAGAATTCTGCAATCGTTGTATCCATTGCTTCCCTCATAATCGCATTTATCGTTTATATGATGGATATCTCATTTCAGACTTTACTCGAACAGTTCTACACTCTTTTTTAGAGTATGACTGAACGAGCTAGCGTAATTAATATCGTTTGATAATAACCAATCCCACTGACACGAATGAGTGAGCAATTAAAAAAGTGGTACGTAGTACGGGCGATTAGTGGAAAAGAGAAAAAGGTAAAAGAATACCTTGAACACGAAATTGATCGTCTAAATTTACAGGACTATATTTCTCAAATACTGATTCCTACGGAGAAGGTATATCAGGTTAGGAAAGGAAAGAAAATCAGTAAGGAAAGAAATTATTTCCCTGGTTATGTACTTATTGAAGCAGCACTCACGGGGGAAATTCCGCATATTATCCGGAACATTCCCAACGTCCTTGGGTTTCTGGGAACCAAAGGAGAACCGGATCCTATCAGACCGGTAGAGGTAAATAGGATACTCGGTAAAGTTGATGAACTTGCTGAACTGGGTGAAGAGGTTAATATCCCCTTCATCGTCGGAGAAACCGTAAAGGTCATCGACGGCCCTTTCAACAGCTTTAGCGGCATTATTGAGGAGATCAACGAAGAGAAGAAGAAGTTGAAAGTGATGGTGAAGATCTTCGGTCGAAAAACACCTTTGGAACTCGGTTTTATGCAGGTTGAAAAAGAGTAGACCTGTTTTGTTAATCCATTAAGAGTACATTCAAAATGGCAAAAGAAGTTAGCGGACTTATCAAGCTACAAATCAGAGGGGGCGCGGCAAACCCTTCACCTCCCATTGGTCCAGCGCTTGGTGCAAAAGGCATCAACATCATGGAGTTCTGTAAGCAGTTCAACGCGAGAACCCAGGACCAGGCAGGAAAGGTATTGCCAGTCATCATTACGGTTTATAAAGATAAATCATTTGATTTTATCATTAAAACTCCTCCTGTTGCCGTTCAATTACTCGATGCAGCAAAGATCAAAAAAGGTTCTCCGGAACCTAACCGTACTAAAGTGGCAAGCGTGACCTGGGATCAGGTTCGTGCAATTGCTGAAGCTAAAATGGTTGATCTGAATGCTTTCGAAGTTGAATCAGCAATGAGGATGGTTGCAGGAACTGCAAGAAGTATGGGTCTTAAAATTAAAGGATCTGCTCCTTTTGATCAGAAAAAGTAGTTGGCTTGCTAAGTCAGGTCGTAGTAAAAACTATCTAAACGAGTTAAGCGAAAAATGGCTAAACTAACAAAGAAACAGAAAACAGCAGACGAAAAGTTTGACAGAGACGGTATCTATTCCGTTGAAGAAGCTGTAAAGCTTGTCAAGGAAATTACCGATGTAAACTTCGATGCTTCTGTTGATGTAAGTGTAAGACTTGGTGTCGACCCACGAAAGGCCAATCAAATGGTCAGGGGAATCGTAACCTTGCCCAACGGTACAGGTAAAGAGGTTAGAGTATTGGTACTTTGTACCCCCGATAAGGAGGAAGAAGCAAAGGCTGCCGGTGCCGACCTTGTTGGTCTCGATGATTTCATCGAAAAGATCAAAAAAGGCTGGATCGAGTTCGACGTGGTAGTAACCATGCCGAGCGTTATGGGTAAAGTTGGACCCCTTGGTAAAGTATTGGGCCCAAGAGGATTGATGCCAAATCCGAAAACAGGAACTGTGACAATGGATATCGCGAAGGCTGTTAGTGAGGTGAAAGCCGGTAAAATCGACTTTAAAGTCGACAAATTCGGTATCATTCACGCAGCAGTAGGAAAAACTTCATTTGAAGAAGACAAACTGCTCGAGAATGTGAAGGAGATCCTTCAAACCATCGTTAAGCTGAAACCATCGTCCTCAAAAGGTACATATTTGAGGAGTGTTGTGCTCTCCAGTACCATGAGTCCGGGTATTCAGATCGAACCGAAATCTATTGCTACTTAATCTTTTGCAAAGAAGCTAATAACTATGAAAAAAGAAGAAAAAAACCAAGTGGTTGAAGCATTGGCTGATCGGCTGAGTAACAACAATAACTTTTACATTGCTGATACTTCAGAATTGAACGCCGAAGATACTTCAGCGCTTCGTAGATTATGCTTCAAGCGTGAAGTGACCCTCACGGTCGTTAAAAACACATTGCTCAAAAAAGCAATGGAAAAGACCGAAAAGGACCTGGAAGGACTTTATGACATTCTTAAAGGCCCCACGTCTATCATGTTTGCAGAAGCCGGAAATGCACCTGCCAAGCTGATCAAGGAGTTCAGAAAAACAACTGGACGCCCGATCCTGAAAGGCGCATATATCGAGGAAATGACCTACGTAGGTGACGATCAGCTAGACTTCCTGGTTGCAATTAAATCCAAAAATGAGCTTGTTGGCGATATTATTGGATTACTGCAATCACCTGTCAGCAACGTTATGTCTGCATTGCAGAGCGGAGGAAACATCCTTTCCGGTGTTGTGAAAACACTTTCAGAGAAATCTGAATAATTATTGTATACAATTTTAGAAAAATAACAATCATTAAAAAAGAGTAATAAAATGGCAGATCTGAAAAAATTTGCAGAAGAATTGGTAAATTTAACTGTAAAAGAAGTAAATGAGCTGGCAGAGATCCTTAAGGAGGAATATGGCATTGAGCCAGCTGCAGCTGCTGCAGTAGTTGCTGCTCCAGGCGCCGGTGGTGCTGATGGTGCTGCAGGTGGCGAAGAACAAACCGCATTTGATGTTATCATCAAAGCTGCGGGGCAGTCTAAACTTGCTGTTGTAAAACTGGTTAAAGAACTGACCAGCCTTGGCCTGAAAGAAGCTAAAGAGCTTGTAGATGCAGCTCCTAAAGCGATCAAAGAAGGCGTAACTAAAGATGAAGCTGAAGCTTTACAAAAACAATTAGAGGAAGCCGGAGCAGAGGTTGAAGTTAAATAAGGTTTCTTCTTATATCGAAATTGACCTCTTCCGGGACTAGGTTCCAGGAAGCAGGTCAATTTCGCATTTTGTTCTTTAAAATATTTTCTTGACTTCATCCCGAGTAATCGGGATTAAAACCTTATAACCTTGGCTGTAGAAAAATTCAAAAAAATCAACTTTGGAAGTTCGCAGATACGAACTGAATACCCTGACCTTCTTGAGATCCAACTTAAGTCGTTCCAGGATTTCTTCCAACTTGACACCAATCCGGAAAATCGTGTAAACGAAGGATTGTACAAAGTATTCAGCGAAAACTTTCCTATTTCTGATGCCAGGAACAACTTTGTATTAGAATTTCTAGACTATTTCGTTGACCCACCCAGGTATTCCATCGAGGAATGCATTGCGCGTGGATTAACTTATAGTGTGCCCCTGAAGGCAAAACTGAAACTCTATTGCACTGATCCTGAGCATGAAGATTTTGAAACCATTGTACAGGATGTGTACCTGGGGATGATACCTTATCTGACCCCAAAAGGTACCTTCGTGGTCAATGGTGCTGAGCGTGTTGTAGTATCACAGCTGCACCGCTCACCAGGCGTATTTTTTGGGACTACCCTGCATGCAAATGGTAGCCAGCTGTATTCCGCGAGGATCATTCCTTTTAAAGGATCCTGGATGGAATTCACCACTGATATCAACAATGTGATGTACGCCTACATCGACAGAAAGAAGAAATTACCCGTTACAACGCTGCTTCGTGCAATCGGTTACGAAAGCGATAAGGATATCCTTGAGATCTTTGACCTGGCTGAAGAGATCAAAGTCAGCAAGGCAGGCCTTAAACGTATACTCGGAAGAAGGCTCGCTGCAAGGGTTTTGCGCTCATGGATTGAAGATTTCGTCGATGAAGATACAGGCGAAGTTGTTTCCATCGAAAGGACAGAGGTGATCATCGATCGTGAAACTGAGCTTGAAGCTGAACATATCGACATGATTGTTGATGCCGGCATTAAGACCGTCCTCCTCCACAGGGAAGACATTTCAACCGGTGATTACAGTATTATTTTCAATACATTACAAAAAGATACCGCCAACTCAGAGAAAGAGGCTGTTGAATTCATTTACAGGCAATTGCGTAATGCTGAGCCACCTGATGAAGAAACAGCAAGAGGCATTATTGACAAGCTCTTCTTCTCTGATAAGCGATACGACCTTGGTGATGTAGGGCGTTACAGGATCAACAAAAAGCTGAATCTGGAAACTGCTAGCGATATCAAGGTATTGACCAAGGAGGATATTATTTCCATCATCAAGCACCTGATCATGCTTGCAAATGCAAAGACAGATGTTGATGATATCGACCACCTGAGTAATCGTAGGGTCAGGACCGTAGGTGAGCAATTGTACTCACAATTCGGTGTCGGCCTTGCACGTATGGCACGTACCATCAGGGAAAGGATGAATGTGAGAGACAATGAGGTCTTCACCCCTACTGACCTGATCAATGCCAAAACACTTTCTTCGGTGATCAATTCATTCTTTGGCACAAACCAGCTTTCCCAGTTTATGGACCAGACCAACCCACTGTCGGAGATTACGCACAAGCGTAGGGTTTCCGCACTTGGACCTGGTGGTCTGTCAAGGGAAAGAGCAGGATTTGAGGTCAGGGATGTACACTATACCCACTACGGGCGTTTGTGTACCATCGAAACCCCTGAGGGTCCAAATATCGGGCTAATCTCCTCACTCTGTGTATATGCCAAGATCAACAAACTTGGTTTCATTGAAACCCCATACAGGAAGGTAGAAAATGGTAAGGTGAACCTTAATGAGTCACCCATTTACCTTTCTGCCGAAGAAGAAGAAGAAAAGATTATCGCCCAGGCAAGTACTTTGCTGAAGGATGATGGTTCTTTTGTCAGAGATAAAGTGAAAGTCCGCTACCAGGCAGATTATCCTATTATCGATAAAACTGAAGTTGACCTTATCGACAGTGCACCTAACCAGATCGCATCCATTGCTGCATCACTTATTCCATTCCTGGAACATGATGATGCGAACAGGGCTTTGATGGGATCTAATATGATGCGCCAGGCTGTACCACTGATGAAACCTGAAATACCACTGGTAGGAACAGGTATTGAAGTAGATGTAGCCCAGGATTCACGTGTTCTGGTCAACGCCGAAGGCGAAGGCATCGTGGAATATGTTGATGCGGATGAGATTGTGATCCGCTATTCCAGAATGGATGAGGAAAAACTGGTCAGCTTTAATGATGACGTCAGGAAATATCGCCTTACCAAGTTCATGCGTACTAACCAGAACACCAGCGTAACCCTCAGCCCTATCGTGAAAAAAGGCGATAAGGTGAAGAAAGGACAGGTGCTTTGCGAAGGTTATGCTACTCAAAATGGCGAGCTTGCCCTTGGACGTAACATGATGGTAGCCTTTATGCCCTGGAAAGGATATAACTTCGAGGATGCTATTGTGATTTCCGAACGTGTTGTTCGCGAAGATATCTTTACCTCTATACACATTGAAGAGTTTACCCTTGAAGTAAGGGATACAAAACGTGGTGTGGAAGAGCTTACAAACGATATTCCGAATGTTAGTGCGGAAGCAACCAAAGATCTTGACGAGAATGGATTGATCAGAGTTGGTGCTGAAGTATCTGAAGGTGATATTCTGATCGGTAAGATCACCCCGAAAGGTGAAAGTGATCCTACCCCGGAAGAAAAACTGCTGCGTGCGATCTTTGGTGATAAAGCAGGTGATGTAAAGAATGCATCCTTGAAAGCACCTCCTGCCATGCAGGGTGTTGTGATCGATAACAAGCTGTTCTCCAGGTCAGTAAAAGACAGGAAGTCGAAAGCTAAAGAGAAAGATGTAATCGCTGCACTGCAGGATGCCTTTAATAAGGAAGTTGCTGAGCTTAAATTAAGGCTTATCGAGAAACTTACTGTTCTTGTAAGTGGAAAGACCTCTCAGGGGGTAACTAACAATTTCAAGGAAGTACAGATTCCTAAGAAGTCTAAATTCACACAGAAAGCCCTATCGGCTATCGATTATATTACAGTGAACCCAAGCAAATGGACCACTGATAAAGCAAAGAACGAGCTGATCATACAAGTGATCAACAACTTTAATGTTAAGTACAAGGAGATCCTTGGTGAGCATAACCGTAAGAAATTTGTTGCCACTGTTGGTGATGAGCTTCCAAACGGTATTGTTCAGATGGCCAAGGTATTCGTTGTGAAGAAACGTAAACTGAAGGTTGGTGATAAGATGTCAGGGCGTCACGGTAACAAAGGTATCGTTGCTAAGATAGTAAGGCAGGAAGATATGCCGTTCCTGGAAGATGGAACACCTGTCGACATCGTCCTCAACCCATTGGGCGTACCTTCACGTATGAACCTTGGACAGATCTACGAAACTGTACTTGGATGGGCCGGTATGAAGCTTGGTGAGCGATATGCAACACCGATCTTTGATGGTGCCAGCATAGAGCAGATCACCGAACTTGTTAAGAAATCAGGCATCCCTGAAAACGGAAAAGTATGGCTGCATGACGGCGAGACCGGTGAAAGGTTCGACCAGCCCACAACAGTTGGATATATATACATGCTGAAACTGCACCATATGGTGGATGATAAGATGCATGCCAGGTCTATCGGACCCTACTCCCTCATTACGCAACAGCCACTTGGTGGTAAAGCACAATTTGGTGGGCAGCGTTTTGGTGAAATGGAGGTCTGGGCCCTTGAAGCATTTGGTGCTGCCAACGTGCTACAGGAGATTCTGACAGTGAAATCAGATGATGTTCAGGGAAGGGCAAAAGCGTATGAAGCCATAGTTAAAGGTGAAAATATGCCGATCCCGGGTATTCCTGAATCATTCAACGTTCTGATACACGAACTCAGAGGCCTCGGCCTGAACGTCACCTTTGAATAGGTGCATTCGACTTTTAAGTGTTAGTATTTAATTGTTTACAATAATATTATATATATATGGCGTTCAGAAAAGACAGCAAAATTACAAGCGATTTCTCCAAGATTTTAGTTAGTCTTGCTTCACCTGAATCCATCCTCGAAAGGTCATACGGCGAAGTACTTAAGCCGGAAACCATCAACTACAGGACCTACAAGCCAGAGCGCGACGGCCTGTTTTGTGAGAGGATATTCGGCCCGGTAAAAGACTGGGAATGTCACTGCGGAAAATACAAAAGGATTCGTTACAAAGGGATCATTTGTGACCGTTGTGGTGTTGAAGTAACTGAAAAGAAAGTTAGAAGGGAACGAACGGGACACATTCAACTTGTGGTACCCGTTGCCCATATCTGGTTTTTTAAATCCTTGCCCAACAAGATTGGTGCACTCCTCGGACTGCAGACCAAAAAGCTCGATACCATTATTTATTACGAGCGTTATGTAGTTATCCAACCGGGTCTTAAAGAAGCTGATGGCGTCGGCTTAATGGATTTCCTGACGGAAGAAGAATATTTCGACATTGTTGAAGGCCTTCCGGCAGATAACCAGTACCTCGATGACAGTGATCCTAATAAGTTCATTGCCAAGATGGGTGCTGAGGCTATCCATGATCTCCTCGCCAGGATAGACCTTGACCAGGTTTCCTTTGATCTGAGGCATAAAGCAAACACAGAGACATCACAGCAGCGTAAAGCAGACGCTTTGAAAAGGCTCCAGGTGTTTGAAGCCTTCAGGGATTCAAGGAACAGGATTGAAAACAGACCAGAATGGATGATCGTAAAAGTAGTTCCGGTGATACCACCTGAGCTGCGTCCGCTTGTTCCCCTGGATGGTGGCCGTTTTGCCACATCCGACCTGAATGATCTTTACCGCAGGGTAATCATCAGGAACAACAGGCTGAAAAGACTGATCGAGATAAAAGCTCCTGATGTGATCATGCGTAATGAAAAACGTATGCTCCAGGAAGCTGTTGATTCTCTTTTCGATAACTCAAGGAAAGCCAATGCTGTTAAGACTGACTCAAATAGGGCGCTCAAGTCACTGTCTGACAGCCTTAAAGGCAAGCAAGGCCGTTTCCGTCAGAACCTTCTCGGTAAACGTGTCGACTATTCAGGCCGTTCTGTGATCGTTGTTGGTCCGGAGCTTAGCCTGAACGAATGTGGTATTCCAAAGGCTATGGCAGCTGAACTGTTCAAGCCTTTTATAATCAGGAAACTTCTTGAGAGAGGTATCGTGAAAACCGTGAAGTCTGCCAAGAAGATCGTCGACAGGAAAGATCCCGTAGTTTGGGATATCCTGGAAAACATCCTCAAAGGACACCCGATTATGCTAAACCGTGCCCCTACCCTTCACCGTTTGGGTATTCAGGCATTCCAGCCCAAGCTTATAGAAGGTAAAGCCATTCAATTGCACCCACTCGTTTGTACAGCGTTCAATGCTGACTTCGACGGTGACCAGATGGCTGTTCACGTACCGCTCGGCAATGCTGCCATCTTAGAGGCACAGATCCTCATGCTGGCATCACACAATATTTTGAACCCCGCGAATGGTGCTCCAATTACTGTTCCTTCACAGGATATGGTACTTGGGTTGTATTACCTGACGAAAGCCAGGAGAGGTACCAAAGAGCAAGCTGTTCAGGGTGAAGGTAAAAGGTTCTATTCTCCTGAAGAGGTAATTATTGCCTACAATGAGAAAAAAGCCGACCTCCATGCGATCATTCACGTGGTCATCAACAATTTCAAAGATGGTGAATATGTGGAGGAAACCATTGAAACTACTGTTGGACGCGTACTGTTCAACCAGAATGTTCCCGAAGGCTATCCATATATCAACCAGCTGCTGACCAAAAAAGCGCTGAGAGATATTATTGGTGACGTGCTGATCCACACAGGAACTGCAGCCACTGCGAAATTTCTTGATGATATCAAGAATACCGGGTTCCGCATGGCGTTCAAAGGTGGATTGTCATTTAACCTGGGTGATGTACTCATTCCGGAAGCTAAGAAGGAACTCATCGCCGATGCAAATGCTGAGGTTGATGAAGTGGTGAACAACTATAATATGGGTTTCATCACTAACAATGAACGTTATAACCAGATCATTGATATCTGGACACATACCAATTCCAAGCTTACCCATATCCTGATGGATATCCTCTCCAAGGACGACCAGGGTTTCAACCCAGTTTATATGATGCTCGACTCAGGTGCGAGGGGTTCCAAGGAGCAGATTCGTCAGCTTTCAGGTATGAGGGGGCTGATGGCTAAGCCACAGAAGTCCGGTGCTACCGGTGGTGAGATCATCGAAAACCCTATTCTTTCAAACTTTAAGGAAGGGCTTTCAGTACTTGAGTACTTTATTTCTACTCACGGTGCCCGTAAAGGTCTGGCGGATACAGCGCTTAAAACTGCTGATGCCGGTTACCTGACACGTAGGCTTGTAGATGTTGCCCAGGATGTGATCATTTCTGAAACAGACTGCGGTACACTCAGGGGGCTGACAACATCTGCCTTGAAGAAGAATGAAGAGGTTGTAGAAACACTCTATGATCGCATACTTGGCCGTGTAACACTCCATGATATCTTCAATCCGCTGAGCGATGAATTGATCATTGGCCTCGGTGAAGAAATCACGGAAACTGTGGCCAGGGCTATAGAAGAATCGCCTATTGAAACTGTTGAGATCAGGTCGGTATTGACCTGTGAGGCGAAGAAAGGTGTATGTGCAAAATGTTATGGTCGTAACCTTGCCTCCGGACAGCTTGTCCAGGCCGGTGAAGCCGTTGGTGTGATCGCCGCTCAGTCGATTGGTGAGCCGGGAACACAGCTGACACTGCGTACATTCCACGTTGGGGGTACTGCTTCCAACATTGCGATTTCTTCTAAAATTGAAGCTAAATTCGATGGCAAGATGTATATCGATGAGCTCAGATCAGTTGATTATACAAATGCAGAAGGTGAGAAGACACAAATCGTTATCGGCCGTTCAGCTGAAATGAGAATCATGGATGAAGAGACAGGCATCACGCTTGCCTCAGCGAATATCCCTTACGGATCAACGCTGCACCGCAAATCCAATATCAAGGTGAAGAAAGCTGACCTGATCGCATCATGGGATCCATACAATGCCGTAATCCTCTCAGAGGTTAGCGGAACCATTGAATATGAGAATATTCTTGAAGGTAGAACATACCGTGTCGAATCTGATGAGCAGACCGGTTATATCGACAAAGTGATCATTGAATCACGTCAGAAAGCCAAAAACCCGACCATCAAGATCCTTGATGCCAAGAAACAGGTGGTGAAGACCTACGATATTCCAGTAGGTGCACACATCATCGTGGAGGAAGGGCATAAGATCAAGGCCGGTGAGCCGCTGGTAAAAATCCCGCGTGCCGTTGGAAAATCTGGTGATATCACCGGTGGTCTGCCAAGGGTAACAGAGCTTTTCGAAGCCAGGAATCCTTCAGATCCCGCAAAAGTATCGGAAATCGACGGTGTTGTATCATTTGGGAAGAAGCTGAAGCGTGGTAATCGTGAGATCATCATCACTTCAAAAACAGGTGAAGAGAAACGTTACCTCATCCCAACATCAAAGCAGATACTTGCACAGGAGAATGACTTTGTAAAAGCCGGTACTCCACTTTCAGAAGGTGCGATGACACCTGCCGACATCCTCGCCATTAAGGGGCCGATGAAGGTTCAGGAGTATATCGTGAATGAGGTACAGGAGGTTTACCGTCTTCAGGGTGTGAAGATCAACGATAAGCACTTCGAGACTATCGTCCGTCAGATGATGCGTAAAGTAGAAGTTGCTGATCCGGGTGACACCAAATTCCTTGAAGGAGAACTTGTTAATAAGACTGCCTTCCAGGATGAGAATGACGAGATCTTCGGTAAGAAGGTAGTTATCGAATGTGGTGATTCAGAAACGATAAAGTCCGGACAGATCATGTCTGCCAGGAAACTCAGGGATGAGAACTCCATGCTCAAGAGAAAGGATAAACAGGTTGTAGATTCCAGGGATGCTCAACCGGCCACTGCACGCCAGGTGCTGCAGGGAATCACCAAGGCTTCACTGCAAACTAACAGCTTCCTTTCAGCAGCATCCTTCCAGGAAACAACCAAAGTACTTACACAGGCAGCCACTCAGGCCAAAGCCGACAACCTTCTCGGATTGAAAGAGAACGTACTTGTCGGACACCTGATCCCTGCCGGTACAGGCCTCAGGAGATACCAGGATATCATCGTGGGATCGAAAGAGGAGTACGAAGCACTGATGGATGCCAAGGAAGATGACGCTGTAGTAGTTACTGAAACTGAATAAGATTAATCTTACAATTATGTCAGAACAACCTAAGAAGAATCAGATAAATATTGAGTTAGGCGATGAGATGGCCGAGGGTACTTATGCCAATATGTTTATGATAGGTCACTCCAACTCGGAATTCATAATTGATTTCATCAAGTGGATGCCGGGTGTGCCTAAAGCCAAGGTTAAGTCAAGAATCATATTGACCCCTCATCACGCGAAGAGGTTGCACAGGGCGCTCCAGGATAATATAGCCAAGTACGAATCAATGTTCGGAACGATTGTGGTACCGGAAGGCGGTGGCGAAATGATGCCTCCTTTCAACCTTGGAAGCCCTACAACAGAGGCCTAAACTTAATAATCTTAATATAAAACAGTTCCAAAAGGAGCTGTTTTTTTTTGTCTTACAAGACAAAAAAAAGATAGAAGATAGAAGAAGTGAATTGAAGAAGTGGATTGGAAAAGGAGATTTTTGAAGGGAGTTGCAGAAGTCTTTTGAGAAGAAAATACAACTATTGAATAATCAACTTTTTTGTAATTATTTTCTTATCAGAGGCTAAGATCAAATAATAGAGCCCTGCAGATAAGCTACTGACTGTTTGTCTGCTAATTCCGTGTCTGTCAATATTTACCGATTCTTCCGATACATGCCTGCCGGTACGATCAGCCAGTATCAATTTGCCCTTGAATACCTCCTTCGAATCATTCCTGATATAAAAATATTCCCTGGCGGGATTTGGATAAATAATTATCTCCTGATCAATCTGAAACTCAGGGACAGAAAATGCTGTTTGGTTCTCATAACACCCCATATCTATTTCACCCCTGTATAGTCGTGGGTTACCGGCCAGATCTGTAGCCGGGATAAGCAACTGCAGAGTATCCAGGCGACCGGTGTCGATGCAAGGAGATTCATTCGACAAGGAAAAGTCGATACCAGGTATTTCAAATAAGGGAGGTTCCTCTATATTTCCACTACTCCAATCGATATGATAATCGCCGAATCCTCTTATTGCACCTTTCCCTCCTTCAATATCTGATGTTGTGACATGAATGGATGTTGGATCATCATAACTTGAAAGGAATATCTTTGATACAGAGCTAATTGTGTCATCCCAGATGATAGAATTTATCAGCCCAATTTCGGCATCAAGGCCCATAATTGTGCTTCCTTCCGCTCCCCTATTACCTGAAAAAGTACAATTCATAAGGTTATTAATAGAACCATATGAGAACACAGCCCCTCCTCCATGATCAGGACCAGATCCTGCTTCGTTGTTTGTGAAGAGGCAATTAACATAATTTGTATATGAGGCTGCATGCACGGCTCCACCGTAATGGCTGGAAAGGTTAGAAGAAAACTTGCAGTTTGTAAAATTTGCTTCGTTATTGTTTATCGTTATAAATACACCACCACCAGCTGCGATATACTGCTCGGAAGAGGCAGAATTATCAATAAAAATGCAATCAGTGATATGTGCATTGATCCTTTCCAGAATGGCGATTGCTCCACCACTTCCTCCAGCGCTATTTCGTTCGAACAAACAATTTCTGATTCCATATATTCCGGAGTTATGGCATACCAGCGCACCGCCCCCACCCTGGCTCGTATTCCGAACAAATGAGCTGTTCCGAATTTCCAGAGAAGTATTGTCACTATATATTGCCCCTGCTACCACAGATTCATTACCTTCAAAAAATATATTTTCGAGAATCATCTGTGAATCAATAATATAAAGCGCTCCACCCTTGTATGTTTCTGGTGAAAAGCTGGTAGTATTTCCAATAAATTCAAGGTTTTTTATCTGGATATCAGCATTTTCAAGGTACATCCCTCCGCCATTGTGCATGGCTGTGTTTTTTATAAAACTGGAAAAAAAGATGCTAATGTCATCGCGATTGTGTATTGATACAGCGCCTCCATCCGGATGGGTTGGAGAGCCAATTGCATCCCGAAATACGCAATAATAAAACAGCAGGTTATCATTGTATGCCGTATCAGTTTGCTGAAACCTTATTCCCAGCCAGGAATTTTGGGCACTTCTAAATATGATGGAATCTGTTGCCGTCCCGACAGCTTTCAAATAACCTTCTACTTTTAAAAAGGCGCTGTCATAAAATGATATTACTGTCCCTTCTTCAACAGTCAGGGCAGAATCGCGATGGACGGTTATCTCTCCCTGTATGATATACGGGCTATTGGCGGCTTCCCATACTCCTGAAACATAGCCTCCGGGGATGATGGTCTGGGATTGACTAAAAAGGCAGGCAATGGCAAATCCTACAAATGCAAGTATAGTTTTGATGCGCATGGTATGATAAAGATACGGATAAGTGTTGAGTGTTCCGCCTTCGATATATCTTCGGCAAACGCAGTGGGTGTTGGGTGTTGAGATAATTTCGAATTAAAAATTACTACTGTCCGGGGAAAATGAACTACAACTCCTGGGGTGAGAATAGCTTATATTTGAAGAAGTACTTATTCCTTTTCCGTTCTCATTCTCCTTCAACAATCCACTTCTTCATTCTTCTATCTTCTATAAAAAAGCCCCCCCATTTCTGGCAGGGCTTAGTATTATTAAATGATGATATCCAAATGATTAATTATGAATGAAGATTGGTAATGAAGAGTTATGAGTGTTGAATTACTCGAATTTCTTCAATACCAATCTTTACTAATCACCAGGATTTAATCATTATTAATTCCTGATTTATCTGGTTTTATCCGGATACGCTGGAATTGGAAGCTCATTCTTATAATCGAATGTTTCCATTTGCTCCAGCACCACCTCGATGGCTTTATTGAGCTGCTCGTCTTCACCAGCATATTCCTTGGCCGGATCGTTTTCCACCCAGATGTGTGGTTCAACACCTATACCTTCTATCACCCAGCCTTCGCCGTCGATGCCAAAAGGTGCAAACTCAGGACGCATCAGTGATCCGCCATCCATAAATGGGATCGGTCCGCGGATGCCTACTACCCCACCCCAGGTACGAACACCGATAATGGTTCCAAGTTCAAGTGCTTTGAACTGATATGGGAAAAGGTCGCCATCTGAAGCTGAGTAATTATCGATCAGCATCACCTTGGGCCCTACAAACACCTGTGCAGGCCTGGTTCCGGGCTGTGCATTCCTCGACATTGAATTCAGCACAAGTACCCTCTGAAGCCTTTCGATGATCATAGGTGAAACATTTCCGCCTCCATTGCCGCGATCATCGATGATGAGGCCTTTTTTATTTAGCTGAGGATAGAAATATTTCACAAACTCGTTCAGCCCCGCTGCACTCATGTCAGGAATATGGATATAGCCAACTTCTCCGTTGGTGGCTTCGCTTACTTTGCGAATATTTTCATGTACCCAGGTGTAATAATACAGTCCCGATTCATCGGTAATGGGTTTTACAATGACCTTGTGAGCTCCACTGACTTTTGGATCAGCATTAACGGTCAATTCAAGCTGTTTGCCGCCTTTCCCGACCAGGGAAGCATAAATATCAACCATATCGGCAGTAGGGGCGCCATTCACAGCAATGATATAATCGCCCTCGTTCACGTCAACACCCACTTCGGTGAGAGGAGAACGTGTACCTGATACCCAGTTTTCGCCATCAAGGATCTCATCGATCTTATAATATCCTGATTTATCACGGCTGAGTTTTGCACCAAGCAAACCGGTCTGTATCCTCTTCGGCTTTGGCTTGTCGCCACCGCTTATATAGGAGTGGCCGATATTGATCTCTCCGATCATCTCCCCTATGATGTAGTTCAGGTCATTTCTGTTATTGACATAAGGGAGCAATACGGCATACTTATCATAGATCGCTGGCCAGTCGAGGCCATGCATGTTGGGTGCATAGAAGAAATCGCGCATCTGCCTCCAGGCATCTTTATAGATCTGGTTCCACTCTGCACGTAAATCAACCCATGCTTTCACATCTGACATATCGATGAACTTATCGAGTTTTGGTTTTGCCATAGGAAGGTCTATCACAGCATATTTTCCTTTTTGTGAAACCAGCACCTTTTTCTTATCGGCTGAAATCACGAAGACTCCCATATTGCCAAGAGATGTTTCTTTCTTTTTCTTCAGGTTGTAATACTTCGTTTCAGCACCAGTACCGCCTGAATCGAAATAGGTATAATATACATTATTCCCTACCATGTTGATATTCCAGTAGTTTCCGGCACTAATCGGAAGGTCGATGATCCGATTTACGATACCATCGAAATCGATATCGATATTGCCATCATCTTCTTCAGCATTTTCTTCTTTTTTCTCATCTTCCTCCTCATCTGATTTGATCTCAACTTCATCATTCTCAGGTTCAAAAGGATTAGGAGTATCTTTCTGTAAGGTCACAAAATAGATGCTTCCCATATCACGGTATGCATGGTTCCACTCGGTACGACTGTATATCGGATTAAAATCACGGTTAGAAGTAAAGAAAAGGTACTTGCCATCGTCACTGAAAGAAGGGCTGCCGCAATTGTACCAATCGTCGGTTATTACATATTTTTCTGCAGTTTCGGTATCATAAATCCAAACTTTAGTCACCCCCAGGGTTTCCGGCAGTGTATAAGTGATATACCTGTTATCCGGTGACCAGTTATAATTTCTCATTTCCCAGGCAGTTGATTCATCGACCAGGGTAACAATCCCTGATTCAACATCCATATACTGCAAACGAAGTTTTTTATCACCCCAGAGAAGTTTCTTGCTGTCGGGTGACCAGATCGGATTGTATTTATAAGTATCTGAATTATCTGTAAGCTGTTCCGGCTCACCTGTTCCATCCTGATTGATGATATAGATCTCACCTTCTCCTGTAATATCAGAAATGTAGGAAATATATTTCCCGTCGGGTGACCATTCAACGTTGCGATCGTTCACTCCGCAGGAAGCAGTCAGGTTGCGAGTGATACCTGATTTTACCGGTATGGTGTAAACATCGCCCCTCGCACCAACAACAATACGCTTGCCATCAGGTGATACTGCAAATGAAGAAATCTGTTTTCCGGCATCTTTCAATTCATTTCTACCGGAGGCCAAATCTTCTGCAATGATCACATTTACCTTATTGATCAGGCCGGTATTCAGGTCAAAAGTATAGAGGAAACCTCCATTTTCATATATAATGGCTTCATCACCCAATGAGGGGAACTTGATATCATACAGCGTATAATCAGTCAGCTTCTCCGTGTTTCCGTTTTCTGTATCATATACGAAAAGGTTCATGGTGCGGTCACGATCAGAGAGATAATAGACCTTAGTGCCATGCCACATAGGGAAGATGTCCTGGTTGTCGTTATCGGTAATATTTTCGATGGTCCTGGTCTCGAAGTCGTAGATCCAGATGTCATCAGCCATCCCGCCTTTGTAATATTTCCAGGTACGGAACTCACGAAAAACCCTATTATATGCCAACTTACTCCCGTCGGGTGAATAAGTACAGAATCCTCCTGCAGGCAGTGGAAGTTCTTCCGACAGGCCACCTACCTTCGATGCAAGAAATAATTGTCCCTTGAAGGAGTTGAATGACTGCTTTCTTGAGCGATATATGATCTGATCATCATCCTTCCATGTCATGACAATATTGTTCGGCCCCATGCGGTCAGAAATATCATCCCTACCCAGTGTTGCAGTGTAGGTTGCCCTGAAGGGCACGCCACCGCCGGAAGGCATCACATATACTTCCGTGTTACCATCATACTGCCCGGTGAACGCGATATTGCTCCCATCCGGTGAAAAACGGGCAAACATTTCATAGCCATCGGCATCGTTGGTCAGTTTCCTGGCCACACCACCATCCTTTTGAACGGTGTACAGATCTCCGGCATAGGTAAAGACCACCTGGTCACCATGGATGGCCGGGAAACGAAGAAGTCTTGCTTCTTCCTGTGCAAACAAACCCACAACAAAGGTCATGAGGATCATCAGAATTGTAATTTTTCTCATCATTGTATCAATTAGTTTAAATTTTTGCCTTTACTGCTCCAAATTAGTGCCAAAGTGTATAAGTACTTTTGTTTCAGCAGTATATTATATCATCACCTGGTGCTTGTGTACGCCCATGTACAAGTTGCGTTCAATAACGGACATTTCAGGCTTTTTTCAGAAAGTAATCTTCACCAATATATAATAAGTACTTCTCTATATTTTTATAGCCTATCTCTTCCAGTAATGCTGCATAACGCTCGATCTGCCTGAGGTGCTTACCTTCTTCCTTGCCCGTTTTATAATCTAACACCACGGTACGGCCTTCCATGATCATCAAACGATCCGGCCTGTATTCATCACCGGAAGATGTCATGATCCCACATTCATTCTTCAGTTTATAATGCCCGTCGAAGAATTCTTTTACCTCTTCGTTGCTTATAATGCGGCTAAGGATATCAAGTAATTCCGCGCCTTTTGATTCTGAAACATTTCCTTTATTGATTTCTGTCTGAATAGATGGTTCCAGGTCAGAAATGGTATCCACATCGCCCATGACCTGGTGTACCAGGTTGCCCCATTCCAGGTTTCTGGCATCATCATCCAGGTCCCAGTAATCCGCAGCATGCCCGCTGAGAATAATCTTTTCACGCCAGTTACCGGAAATAAATTCCTGTGGGTGGATGGCTCTGACCTGCTTTTTAGCCACAGCAGGAATTGGGCCCGGATCACCTATCACGTAATCAAGCTTCGTTTCATCCCATAACTCATTGTCTTCAAGATAGGCCCTGAGCAAGCCCGGAATGTTCTTGATTTCTTCCGCTGCCTCTTTTGGCTTGTCACACATCAGGATAAGCCGTTCTGTTGGCCTAGTGGTTGCGACATATAATATGTTCAGCAAATCAAGTTGCTGCATTTCCAGTTCCCGATCATAAACATGCTTAAAGCATGTATCTTTCAGGCTCTTTGTGATCGGAAGCAAGGCAGTCTTCAGATCCGGCAATTCTTTGTCCCGGATCTCTACCCATTTCTGCTCATTTTTGATCTCTGCCTTGCCATTGGCAAAAGGATATATCACCACAGGAAATTCAAGGCCCTTAGCCTTATGTATGGTCATTACTTTTACTGCATCCATCGCGGCAGGGACAACAATAGAAAAGCGGTGCCTGTTTTCCCTCCAGAATTCCATAAAATCCTCAGGAACAAATCGTTTGTTCATGGAAAAATCGTGAACAACATCCAAAAAGAAGATAACATAAGGGTCTACCGTTTCATGGAGACGGAAAGATCGCAGTATTGCTTCAACACGTTCATAAAGGCCCATTTGGAGCAGTTCCCCGGGATTGAAGTTCATTCCATGCTTTCCCAGTATCCTTTCCAAAGACTGATCATCCTCACCCCGTCCCGGTGAGATATCCTGCAGAAGCCTGCTCAGGGGCTCAGCATCCTGTTTTCCTGCCAAATATGACAGTATCCCTGCCAGGGCGATCTTATCCTTGCTATTGGCGAGAAAGTCGAGACAGTGCAGCAGAAAATTCACCTCTGGTGAAGATGAGAGTAATAAAGATTCGGCAGAGACTACATCTATGCCATGTGTAAGCAGTGTTCTGGCTATCTTGCTCGCTTCATTATTGGAACGGCACAAGATGGCTATATCCCTGTAATCATAGGCTTTATTTTCCTGGAGGTCTTTAACCAGTTGGAGGATTTTATTAAAATATATCGGTTCTTTTTCTGCCTTCACCCCATCATTATCGATGAAATTTATCTGCACCTCTCCCCCGGGCTTTCTTTTCAATATCTTTTGCTCACAATCAGCATAGATCTTCTTAAGGCCATCTGGAAGCAATCCGGAGCAGAAGCGGTAAAATGCGTTATTGAAATTAATGATCTCCTCGTGGGAGCGAAAATTAAATTCAAGGGTTTTCGGATCGAAATTTCGCTCAAGACTGGCCTCCCTCATGTGCATTTCCGGTGTGTCGGGCTTTTCAAAAATTTTCGGAAGGCTGTCGAGTTGTTCAACCTCACCACCCTTGAAGCGGTAGATGGCCTGTTTTCCATCACCCACAACCATATTAAACTGTTGCTGTGCCAGGGCATTTTCTATGAGGGGCAAAATATTTTGCCATTCCAGCACAGAAGTATCCTGAAACTCATCGATAAGAAAATGCTGATATTTCTCACCCAGGCGCTCATAAATGAAAGGAATGGGTTCATTGTTCACCACACTGGCAATCCGTTTATCGAACTCAGAGATATGGATCACACCATCGTTTTCCCTGATCTGGTCTACCACTAAAAGGATCTCATTCAGCACAGCTAGCTGGTAGATATTCTTTTTGAGAATAGAATAAAATGTGTATTCTTCTTTATTCTCTTCTGCATAAGTATGTATTTCACCCAGCATACCACCCATCTCATCCATATGACTGTCGACCAGTACCTTGCGTTCGTTTGCCAGGCTTTTCGAATACCATTTATCATCTTCCAGGGCATCTTTTACCCTTGAATCACTATTTAAGCCATCGAAGTTCCTTACACTCAGTTTATTTACATAGCTATAGAGTCCCCTCGTGCCATATGCAAGATCTGTAGGGTCTATGCCCTGATCACTCCAGAACGACATCAATTCTCCTGCCTTTCCGGAAAGGTCATTCTCAAACTTCCTGCATTTATTATTCAGCTTCCCGCTTACCTTTAGTATTTCTTCACTATCCATCTTCTGCAGCGCCGGGAGAAACTTAACGATATCATCATATAGCAGGCGTCCGGCGAACTTCTTCAGGTCACGTTCAATATTCCAGCCTTTCTCATCATAGATGCGGGACTCGGTAAATCCTGCCAGCGCTTTCGTTGGTCCGTCATCGACACCCACCCGGCTCAAAAGTAAGTCAACGGCCTGGGCAACGAGGGTATCAGCCTGTACCTCGACCTCAAAATTTAGTGGTAAGTGGAGATCAAAAGCAAAAGTCCGCACGATACGGTGAATAAAACTGTCGATGGTACTGACTGCGAAATCCTGGTAATTGTGCAGAATATTTGTAAGCACTCTGCCTGCATAATGAACAATCAGGCTACGCTCCAGGCCGGTTTCCGCCTCCAGTTGTGGCAGCATGATCTTAACCGCATTACTCTCGGGATGGGAATCCGGATCGGCGATCTCCGTAAGATTAAGCAGGATCCTTTCACGCATCTCATTAGCCGCCTTATTGGTAAAGGTAATAGCCAGGATATGTTTAAATGCATCCGAATTCTTGTCCAGAGCCAGCTTCAGATACTCTTTTACCAGGGTATATGTCTTACCAGATCCTGCCGAAGAACGATAAACATGGAAGTTTTTCATGCCATGTAAAGATAGTAAAAAGGTACGGGGGACGGGGTGCGGGGGACGGGGAAATCCTAAATAAAATCTTACTTTTGTTTTTCAATCCAATAAACATGAAGAGACTGACCTTATTACTTATAGCGATGATGATGGTAACTGTTTACGCACAGGAGCCTGAAAAAGCTGTTTATAAAACGTACGAACCCGGGTTTTACCATAAGGAGATCCTTCCTGATGCAAAGGACAAGACTGAGCATGCTCCAAGGGAATTCTTTGCTGCCTCTCTTTCGGCAGAAGACTATCCTACCGACCCGGGAGAATATACAAGCTACTGGCATTCTGCACCCCATTCGCAGGGATCGACAGGTACCTGCTGGTGCTTTGCTACCATTTCCTTCCTCGAATCAGAGGTATACAGAAGCAGTGAGCAGGAGATCAGGCTTTCAGAAATGTATATCGTTTACTGGGAATATGTTGAGCGGGCCAGGGCCTTTGTTGAGAATCGGGGCGACATATACTTTGCACAGGGATCGGAAGCAACGAGTGTGCTGCGTATTATGAAAAAATATGGAATTGTTCCGGAGACCGAATATCCTGGATTGCCTGATGACAAGAAGTTCCACAACCATGGGCATATGGTGAAGGAAATGAGCGATTACCTGGCAGGAGTTAAGAAAAGTAATGCCTGGAACACCGTTATGGTCGTCTCCACCATTCGAAGTATCCTGGACCAGCATATGGGAGCACCGCCGCAAAGTGTAATTTTTGGCGGGGAACACTATTCTCCCCTGACTTTCACGAAAAAAGTATTGAAGATCAACCCGGACGATTATTTCAGTTTCATGTCGACCATGTCGCAAACCTATGATCAGCAAGGTGAGCTGGTAGAAGCAGACAACTGGTGGCATTGTGATGATTACTATAATGTCAGGATTGATGACTTCCTTCTGGTGATCGATGATGCACTCGATAGTGCCTATACCGTATGCATTTGCGGTGATATCAGCGAGCCTGGGATCGACAGCTGGAGTGAGGTTGCGATCGTTCCCGACTTCGATATCCCGCCATCATATATCAACGAGGCATCCCGCGAGATGCGCCTGACCAATGGCACTACCACCGATGACCACTGCATACATATCGTTGGATACCTTGATAGCGGTGATACCAGGTGGTATATGATAAAGGATTCAGGGGCAGGAGGCTTCAATGGACCCAATAAAGGTTATCGCTTCTTCCATGAGGATTACATTCGGTTGAAGATGATGAATATTATGGTTTATAAATACGCCGGGAAGCAGGT
>JAOZTN010000046.1:0-22719 GCA_029942245.1 Bacteroidales bacterium
CGCCGGGTATTGAGTGCCTTTACCATGGTCTCATAATAAAACTGAACCTCCACCAGGTACTCTATCAGGGAGATCTGTCCCAGATCATAGGCCTGCTTCAACAAGTCCGTAGTATTTGATGCAATCAGTGAGGCAGAATATGCTTCTGAAATCTGCTTCAGGTCCAGGGCTTTCCTGTACTGATTCTTCAGCATACTATACAACTGAAGTTGAGAGTCACTGGCCATGGCCATGTTGGCAGCCGTTTGCGCCCTGGCAGCCTTTACGGTATTCTTATTTTCCCACAGAGGGATTGACATGCCAACACTCAGGCCCTGGTACTTCTCCCCTACTACTTTTTCGCTCATATAGCCTGCCGAAAATTTTGGCAGACTCATCGCCCTTGAAAGCTTTTCCTCATTCTCACTGATCTCTACCTCCCTGTTCATGTATTGCAGGAGAGGATTTTTCTGCTCTGCTTCTTTATACCAGATGTCAAAATCTGTTGGGAGCAACACAGGAGGATATTGCTGCAGGTCCATGCTGATCTCCCGGCCACCATTGAGCCTTGCGAGCTCCGCCAGCAGGTTGTTGGCCTCAGCCTGCAGCATTGCATGATCATTCGCGGCATTGGCCAGGTTGAGCTGTGCCTTGTTATGATCCAGGATGCTGATGCCTCCTTCCTCATACATCTTTGCTACTGCCTCTGCAATATTCTCAGCATAATCCAGGCGGATACGGTTTTCCTCTAAGAGGGCATTGTAATACACCAGCTCTATGCAGATGAGCCTGGCCTCATACAAAAGATTGATCCTCTCATACTGGTATTCCAGTTCAGACTGACTCATCAGCAAATCAGAAATATTGCTCTTATACTTATATGCAGAAGGAAAGTCGAACGACTGGGTGACATTAAAGTCTGTCCGATTACCAATGGCTGTAGGACTGCCCCATAAGTAGTTAAATCCCACTTCAGGGTTTTGAAGAAAGATGCCGGTTCGGCTGCTCAGTTGTTCAGCTTCAGCATGCTTTTTCAAGGCATGAAGGCTGGTGCTGTTCTTTTCTATCTCATCAAGTATGGATGCAAATCCTTGCTGAGCATGTATGCTAGCTGAGGCACATACAATTAACAGGATATAAAAAATGATTGGTTTCATAAGCTTTTTTGTTTCAGGATTCCACGATCCGCTAACATGCTATATACTATGGGTACAACATAAATATTGAGTAAGGTAGAGGTCAGTAGCCCGCCCAGGATCACAATGGCCATAGGGCTCTGAATCTCATTCCCGGTGGCTTCTCCATTCATGGCCAGGGGGATGAGCGCAAGGGCTGCGGTAAGCGCCGTCATCAGGATAGGATACAGCCTGTCGGCCGAACCTGTAAGGATGGTCTCATCGAGGCTCTTGCCTGCCTGCTGCATGTGCCGGTACCGCGACACCAGCAGTATCCCGTTCCGGGTAGCGATACCAAATAGGGTGATGAAGCCAATGATGACCGGTATACTGACCACACCGGAAGTAAAATATACCGCAAATACACCTCCGATCAGCGCCAGGGGCAGGTTGAGCAGTATGATGCCGGCAAGTTTTGAATTCCTGAACTCCTGGTATAGTAATAAGAAGATCACAAAAATGGCCAGTATAGAGGTAAGCAAGAGGGTCTGTGAGGCCTTCTCCTCACTCTCAAACTGCCCGCCATATTCAATCCTGTACCCTTCGGGCAGCACGATATTCTCATCAATGTTTTCCTGAATATTATTTACTACCGTCCGGAGGTCGCTGCCGGCTACATTGGCAGAGATCACGATCTTTCTCTGTACGTTCTCCCTGCTGATCGAGTTTGGCCCACTCACTGAAACGATCTCAGCAATCTGTTCCAGTGGAACCTGCCTGCCGTCATCGGTTTCAATAAGTGCCGATCTCAATCCTTCCAGCGTCTGTGTATAATCCTCATTCAATCTCAGGACGAGGTCGTAGCGCTGCTGACCTTCAAATATATCCGACATCTTTTCCTGCGCAAAGGCCAGCTCAACAAACTCATTAAACTTCTCAATGGTTATGCCATATACGGCAAGCATCTCCCTCTTGGCCCTGATCTGGATTTGTGGTATCTCTGTTTGTTGTTCCAGGCTCACATCTACCAGGCCCTCGATATCCGAAATACTGTTCTGGATACGGTTTCCTAACATAAACATTTTGTTCAGGTCGGTACCAAACAGCTTGATCGCAATGTTGGCTCTTGTACCTGATAGCATATGGTCGATCCTGTGTCCCAGCGGCTGGCCTACCGTTGCAGCAATCCCCGGCACACCTGCCAGCTTTGCCCTGACATCCATCAGGAATACTTCCCGCGACCTGTCATCGAGGACGAAGTTGACATCGATCTCAGCACTGTTGGTCGTTTGTGAATGCTCATCCAGCTCTCCCCTGCCGGTCCTTCGGGCTGTGCTGGTTACCTCGGGAATGCTCAGGAGTTCAGTTTCTATCAGGTTTCCCAGCTCATTGCTCTCATCCAGGGAAATCCCTGCTTTGCTGATGGCGGAGATGGTAAGAGACCCTTCGTTGAACTCCGGAAGGAAACTTCGTCCCATCCCTGCAAAGAGCACAAGAGAGAGGATAAACAGTCCCAGGGTAAAGGGGAGAATGATCTTTTTGTGATTCAAAGACCACTTCAATGAGCGATGGTAATTTGAAGTAAGGTTCCTCGCAAGCCACCCATCCTTTTTCCTTTTTGCGAGGTAGGAAGGCTTCGACAGCAGCAATTTACACAGTAAGGGTGTTATGGTAATTGCCACAAGCAGTGAAACTGACAGTGAAATGATATAGGCGATCCCGAGTGGTTTCAACATCCGCCCTTCCATCCCTGAAAGGAAAAATAGTGGAATAAAGGCAACGATGATGATCAGGGTGGCATTTAAGATAGAAGCCCTGATCTCTTTCGAAGCCTCGAATACCACCTGGAAAGCAGAGGCCCGGTCTTTTTCATCTTTAGCATGATTTTGCCGCAGCCTTTTGTATACATTTTCCACATCGATGATGGCATCATCAACCAGCGAGCCGATGGCAATAGCCAGCCCGCCAAGAGTCATGGTATTGATATTCATGCCCAGTAAATACAGGACCATGATGGCTGATAAGAGGGAGATAGGTATCGCCAGAACAGATATGATCGTTGTACGGAAGCTGCCCAGGAAAAGAAAGAGGATGATCACAACAAAGATGGCTCCTTCGATCAGTGCACGGCCCACATTGTCGACAGACTCACCTATGAAGTCGGCCTGCCGGAAAATATCGGTTGTCATGATCACATCCGGTGGCAATGATTGTCTTAGATCCTCAAGGTTCTTCTCTATCTTCTCAGTCACATTTACAGTATTGATATTGGGCTGCTTCGAGACTGAGAGGATAACGGATGGGCTCGCATTTTGAGAAGCATGTCCCATCTTCACAGCACTGCCAATGACCACTTCGGCCACATCACTGATACGAACGGGCTTGCCATCAATAGACTGAATATATGTGTTGCTTAATTCTTCCAGGTCGTGGGTTCTTGCGATGCCCCTGACCACATACTCATTACCGTACTGCCTAACTACACCACCGGTGGAGTTATTGCTTAGGCCTCTACATACCTCGGCCAGTTTTGACAGGCTCACTCCATATTGCCTGAGCAAGTAAGGATCGGCCAGTACCTGGTACTGTTTATAATCACCTCCAATAATGGTTACCTGCGACACACCTCCGGTGGCAAGGATTACCGGTTTGAGGTTCCATTCTGCGATCGTCCTGAGGTCCATCATCGAGGTAGAATCTGATTGCAGGCCGATGAATAGAATTTCACCCATAACACTCGACTGTGGGGCCAGCGCAGGCTCTACATCTGCAGGCATCGATGATGCAAGCATAACCAGCTTTTCACTTACGATCTGGCGCGCCTTATAAATATCGGTTCCCCAGTCAAATTCAACCCAGACAAAGGAAAATCCCTGTGATGATGCTGACCTTACACGGCGCACATCTGTAGCCCCGTTTACTGCCGTTTCTATTGGAAAGGTCACCTGTCGTTCCACCTCTTCGGCTGCCATGTTATGTGCATCCGTAAGAACCACCACAGTGGGGGCCGTGAGGTCGGGAAAGACATCCACATCCATGATGCGGGCTGTGTATATGCCCCCGATCATGACCAAAACCGCTCCCAGGATGATGAAGAGCTTATTGCTTAAAGAAAACTTAATTATCCGATCTAACATAATGCTCAAAATTAATGTACATGACCCGCATGAGGATCCAGGGCACCTGCCGCCTGTGACAATTTCACCAGGATCGCTCCCTCTGATACAAGCCTATCTCCGACTGAGAGGCCAAGTTGAATCTCTGTTCTTAAACCATCTGTAGCGTCGGTAGTCACTTCTCTTTTTACAAATAGCTCAGGTGTTAACTGTACCAGTACGAACTTTTTACCCTGCTCTTCCAGCAATGCATTATTTGGTACTGTGAGGACCGGATGATCCGTAGCGGTAATAATATAAAGTTCGACAAAGCTTCCGGGGACAAGGCCAATGGTATTCTCAATCTCAAAACTTACCGGAATGAGGTAGTTGTTATGGTTCACGCTTCTCCCGTATGAAGTAAGAGAGCCATTTAATTGTTCCAGAGTATAGGTCTCCTGGTCCTGAATGCTCCTGATATTGGCAGAAATGATATTGGGTAGTACCGATGCATACTTTTGTTGTACATCGGCCAACAATACAAGTTTTTTATTCTCAGCAATATCGAGAAGTTTCTGTCCCGCCTCCACATACTCGCCGTTCGTCACATAGATGTGGTTCACAAAACCGCTGACCGGGCTTTTCACCAGCTGTTCACCTCCCTCAAAATTCTGTGCAAGGCTTTCATAAATAACCTTCGCACTTTCATACTCCCTCTTGGCTTCCAGGAAGTCAGACTGGGTAACGATCTTTTCTTCCACCAGCGTCTTCATGCGTTCATAGTTTGCCAGGGATTCTTCATATTTATTCTTTGCCTCCACAAAGCGTACATGCGAATTATCTCCTGCCAGGGAGGTTCCTGAGATGCTGAACAGCTTATCGCCTCGACCCACAGCAGTACCTTCATAAATATTTTCGCCTTCAAAGAGGACCACACCTCCTGTGCGGGCTACCACACTCTGCTTATCATCCTGGGCAGCCTGCAGCAATGCCCCGGTCTTTATAACCTGTCCGAAATCCCGTTCAGTCACTGCGGTGGTCGAAAAATCAATTCTCCACGACTGTTCTTTGGTAAAGACGATTCCGTTGGGATCAGCAATGAGATTTTTTTCAGCTTCATGGATGGCGTCATGATCTTCATCATATACAATAATACCATCCACAATGAGCCTGCTTTCTCCCTGATCAGTTTGGATATCAAAGATCAGCTGTCCTCTCCCTGATGTAACCGGAGTGATGCTGAACAGGTAGATCCCGTCCCTGACAGGCATTTCGACAGTTTGCCGCACCCCTTTGGTTCCGATGATCAGGCTCATGGTGATACTGGCATTTCCGAGGGGCTTAAAGTCCTCAAGGAAGGTAAAATGACCCAGCACCTCTGATGCATGTTCCAGTACGAAGGGATCTGCCTCAGCGTACAACTCAAAGTCCTGGTTGTAGGAGACAAGTTGCAATTTGACGTCTCCGTGCACATGTGCACTCGGATCAGTGGAGGTAGCAGGACCACATGCAGAAATGAGTATTGCCAGCATGGCTGACAGAAAAAGTAGTTTCTTCATCTTAAATGTATTTAAAAACGAAAATGATGATTAATGCTCGTGGCCTTCGCCACCATCATGATTATGTTTATGATCGCAGCATTTTTCAATTGAATCCTGAGCACACTTATGGGTAGAATCAGCTTCTACTTCAAAGACTTCCTGTTCGTGATTGGCATCCCCACTATGGTCATGGTCACATTCACTATGGGCTGTCCCATCATCATGTGTATGGGATCCAGACTGTACATTGTTGCAGGCAACAAATACAAAAAGGGATAATACGGCAACTAATATGATATTTTTCATTTCTGTTAATGTTATAAAAGTAAAAATTGCATCCAGGGCTGAGGATGCAAGTAAAATTTGCAGCCGGACTGGAAAATAATTGTTCCGTTCACATTAACAGTAAGGGGGAGCCCGCAAGCCAAAGCCATGAGTTGAAAATACCTGATAGGAATAATCCAGGTATGGCCTTTGTCGAAAATCTTTAAAGGAAATCAAAAATTCCTGATCAAAGTCAGGAAGCTTGATCATGGATAGAAATTGAATTGCATGAATCTGCGTCGAAGAAAAATCGACCATCAGGTCTTCCGGCTTATAATTGTCAGGAATGACGGCCAGAACATCATTCAGCAAGCAGCAATCATTATTATGATCAGCATCATGCTTTTCCTGATGATCGGCATCGTTATGATTGCAGCCGTCATGATCATGCTCACTTTCATGGGGAAGCACAAAGCACGCCATATTATCATTATGATGATGGTGGGGTACCACGGCATGCGCCAGCAGCACCAGGCTGGCAAAAGTCATCATGAATATGGCAATTATCTTTTGCATTCTTTTATTAAACGATGCAAAGTTACAATTAGTTTTGGATTTTAAATTTTCGAACATATTTAAAGTTTTCTACCTTTATGACCTCGAAATTGTCACTTTGAAGAACTAAATGATTGCTCATGCCCAGAAAAACTGACCATTCTCCGCAATTATCCTATAAAGAAAGATACGACCTCGTACGACACCCCAAACGCATCCGCAGCTCTGATGTGATCGAAGGGGTGTTTGAAAATATTATTTATTACGGCTCACCTGACCCGTCACTGATCGCCGCTACCGGTAGCGTAAACGGTATCAACTGCATCATACTGGGGCAGGAAAAGCCACGAAAAGGAAAAGAAAGCAAAGCTACCGGTATGGTAAAACCGGAAGGCTTCGGCTTTGGACTGGAAATGCTGGCCCAGGCAGAGAAGAACAAACTGCCGGTGGTTTCCATTATCGACACCTACGGCGGTGATCCCAGCATGGAATCAGAAATGGACGGCCAATCCTTCCTGATATCTGACTCCATCAGCAGGTTCTGTGATGCCAACACCCCTACCGTGAGCTATGTGATCGGCGAAGGTGGCAGCGGCGGAGCCCTGGCCATGCAGGTAGCTGACAAGGCTTTCATGCTCAAAAATGCTATCTACTCCGTAATCGCACCGGAAAGCTGCTGCAGGATCATTTTCCACAGAAGGCTTACGGCCGGTGAAGACATTGAAGAGGTATTGCCTGATGCATTGGAAATCCTGCGCCCCGGCGTAGAACATCTTATGCAGATAGGTCTGGTTGATGAAGTGCTCCCTGAGCCTGAAAAAGGGGCCCATACTGATTATAAATATACCTGCGAGGTAATCAAGAAGTCGCTGATAAAAACCCTGAACGAATGGACCTCGAAAACGAGAAGAGGAGAGAAATCCATTAAGCCGTCGGTGATCAAAAAGATTAAAGCTAAAAGGCGCGAAAAAGTATTGCACTACGGTGAATTTATCGATGACCTGGATAAACTGGCCAAGAGGAGGACAAAAAGAAAGTTCCCCGACAAGGTGAAGACCATCCATATTGAGCAGGAAAACTTCGAGATCATGCACCTGATCAAAGCCCACCTTGAAAAAGAAGGGATAGAAGATACCGAGCTTGTAAACTGCGAAAAACAATGGGATCCCGATAAAAACATATTCCGTGTAGCGGGTGGTTGCGGGTTTATCTCCAAGCAGGATTACGTTGATAACTTCTACGCCTGCCCTAAATGTGGCAAGGGTGAATACCTGAGTGTGGAAGAACACATAGAAAAGATATGCGACAAAAACACCTTTAAAGAGATCGAAGGCGATATGTCGTTCAAGAAGATGCTGAATGGCGACTTCTACAACTTTGGCAACTACAGGGAAAGCCTGGAGAAAACCAAGGAAAGGGCTTTTTCAAATGAAGGTTTGGTCACAGGATCAGCCAGGATAAATGGAAAAGACATTGTGCTGGTGATCTCCGACCTGAGGTTCTTTGGCGGTTCCTTTGGTGCCGTATTTGGTGAGAAATTCAAACGTGCCGTCGACTATGCCGTGGAGCATAAGCAGCCATTTATTTCTGTCTGTTCCTCAGGTGGTGCCCGCATGAACGAAGGCCCCATGTCGCTGGCGCAGATGGCTAAGATGAACATGGCACTGCTCGACCTCAAGAACGAAGGCATATTATACCTGTCGATCGTTACCGGTCCAACCACCGGTGGTGCTTACGCCAGCTATGTGACCCAGGGAGATATCATCATTGGTGAAGAAGGTGCCCTGGTTGAATTTGCCGGGCCACGTGTTGTGATGGGCGGCGGATTCAGTGTCGACCGTGACATCATCACCACCAACAAACTCTATGAAACTGATAAGATCCAGCACCTGGTAAAAAGAAGGGAGCTTAAAGGCCTCCTCTCCTACTATGTGAGGCTGTTCTACGCCCTGCGCTTTCCCGACAAGCGCCGAAACCGTGGAAGGATCCTCGATTTCAGGAAAGCGTAACAAAACAATATTTATGAAGAGACCTGTCGTCAGATACATAATATTAGTGATAGGCCTCCTGATGGTGAGCGGGATCACACGATCCCAGAATCCTGCATGGATGTACTGGGACCCATGGACCTGTACCATTCCATCAAGGTATATTTCCGATATTGAAGTAGATGCAGAAGGAAGGAAATGGATAGGCACAGAACCCGTTTGCGGGGGTGGCATATGTACCGATGGCGGACTGGCAGTATTCGATGGCTATACATGGTTCGTATACGACTCACTGAACAGCAGCTTAAACTCAAATTTCATAGGATCTGTACATATCGATGCAGATGATGTGGTATGGGTTGGAACCAACCACGGGGAAGTTTCTTCCTTCGATGGCAGCATATGGGAAAAGCATCCTTTTCCTGTTAGCGTTAATGTTCCTGTTTTCAGCATTGAATCTGATCTTTACGGGAATATCTGGGCTACCACCGGTGGCCAGGGACTCTTTATGTACAACGGATCTGTATGGGAGCAACATCACTCCGGAAACTCCATCCTTCCCGATTACCTGAGCAGTGTAGATGTTGGCCCGGATAACTCAGTCTGGGCCGGAGGCACCGGAAATACGATATTTAAATACACCGGCGACTGGACGGGCACGGCCATGCCGGTGGAAATGTATTTCACATCCACCATCGCCATCAATCACGAAAACAGCGTATGGGTAGGCAGTGATGGAGTGTTTTGTAATTATTTCGCAGGTGCCTGGACTGTTTATGACGAAAATATCACCGGCATCCCTGATACGGCCATCGGATATGTCTTCGATATCACCTTCGACTACAGCGGGAACACCTGGATCGGGCATTCCAAAGGCCTGATTAAGTACGATGGTGCCGACTGGACCACCTATCTTCCGACAAATTCAGGCTTGCTTTCGGAGCACATCCAGGCCCTGGCAGCAGACGAACTTGGCAACCTCTGGATTGGCACGGCAGATACAGGATTGATCGCATACCAGGAAAATGGAGTCGTTTCGATATCCGATATTCGATATTCGAAATCCGATATCCGAGTATCTCTTCTGCCCCCTTTTCCAAACCCATCGGAGGGTGCGGTTACCATCCAATATGAACTTGAAGAAGCAACACATATCCAATTGAGTATCGTTGATATATTCGGCAGGGTGGTAGAAATATTGAATATGGGTCCGGAAAATAAAGGAAAGCACTCTATTATATGGAATAATGATAAGCTAAAAGGAATATACTTTATACGCTTGAGTTCAAACAATCAAAGCCTAAGCAGGAAATTAATTCTCCACTAATCATTAATCACCAGGATCTAATCCTTCAGGAAAGCGCCGTTTTTCCTCACATCCCAAAATCTATAATCCCTTTCCGGGGCTTTCACCCATGGCGGTACCGATGAGTCGATGATCACCAATCCTGGATCAAACCACTGAAATACATCTTCCGGATCAAAAGGACAATCTCCCCTGAGTATGAGGTAATCCAGTTTGAGCCTTTCGCGGGGCGGATGGCAGTGAGGAAATTTGTCCTGCCAGATGACAATACGAGAGCCAGTTATATTTGGTATTTTAGTATCAGGAAGAAGACAGATTTGTGGAGCATCCAGGCCTTTTTCGAGCCAGAAGGGCTTGATGCTGTAATCAAGCTTTCCTTCAGATGCAAGGATTGAGGAGTCAGCCATAAAAGTGTGTGATGACCCTTGTATGATATCATAGGCTGAGTGTCCGCGGATAGAATATACAATAAAGATCTTCTGGCCTTGTCTGAGATAATTGCTGTTAAGGCGATGAGCAGAAAATACCATCAGCGACATCAGTCCCGCAATAAGAAAAAGTTTTTGTTTTCCGATCAGGAAAGCAGAAAAGCAACATATGATCAACCCAATCAGTATTGCCATTGGCAGGTCGACATATATTCCTTCAAGCATGCCGTATGGGATGCGATCTACCAGGCTAACTCCGGCATCCATGATCCCAATCAATTTCAGGAAGATCCAGCTGGCTGCTTCAGCTGCTATGCTGGATGCCGGCATCATAAAGAGAAGGATGCCTGCGTATATGATCAAGGAAGAAAGAGGGATCACAATAAGGTTGGTCAGCAGGCTATACAGTGGAAACTGATGGAAATAGTAGAGCAGCACGGGAAAGGTACCCAGTTGGGCAGCTATAGACACAGAGGTGATAGACCAGATGCTGTTGGTAAGCTTATACCTGAAATAAAGCAAGTTGCTGATGGGCTTTTGAAGAGAAATGATGCCCAGCACTGCGGTATACGACAGCTGGAAACCTGCACCGAAAAGGACATATGGATCGAACAACAGCATTAATATGGCAGATGCAGCAAGGGTGTTGTACACATTCTTATGCCTCCCCAGAGCATTGCCAAGTATAAAAAAACTAATCATACAGGAAGCCCTGACCACCGGGGGTGCAAGACCGGTAATAAGGGCGTAGGACCAGATGCAGGCCATAAGCAAAACAGGCAAAAGGAGTTTTCCTACCCTTATCCTCTTCAAAATTCCAAACATAAAATTAAGCACCAGGAAGATGACCCCAACATGAAGGCCCGATACACAAAGGATATGCATGGCACCTGCCCTGGCATACACATCACGTATGTCGGCATCGAGCTGGCTGTCTTCTCCCAGCAATAGAGCAGAAGAAATGCCAAAATACTTTCCCCGGATACCATTTGCACGGAGCTTCGCCAACAGGCTTTGCCTGATTCCATCCGCTAAACGCAACAAATCAAAACCGGCAGCATGATCACTGATCTGCCATTGTCCCTTTTTGAGATATGCACTGTGGAAAATTCCTTTCCGGGCCAGGTATTCCTTATAATCAAACTCCGCCGGGTTTGCAGGGGACCTGAGCTCTCTGAGATCTGCAGATATTAACAAATATGTTCCCGCCGGCACACTCAGCAAGCTGCTATCCTGTTCTGTATACAGCATCATATCAGCATGCATCTCATGCCAGCCCAGGCTGTCGCATACTGATATCACCCTCACTTTGCCCCTGCATGAGCGTGCACGCATTTCGAAGGTCTCATCCAGGCTGCACAGGTACATATGCTCTCCTGACGGGACCTCAGAAAGGATCATTTTCCTGGAAGACTCTTTTTTGCCTGTAAAAAACAGCCCACTGAGAAACATGAACAGAATGATGAAACTGCCATATAACCACCTGCTGCGATAGCTAAATAAAATGCCATAAAATATCCCGCCGGCCATAAGCGGAATAGCAGCAATCCATAATAGATAATTGTTTGCCTCCAGGCCTTGTCCATAGGCCATAAGCACACCCGCAATATAGGGCAAGATCAACCTCAGCAGGGGAATACGGCTCCACATGAGTAAGCATTAATAGATGATGAAAAGATTCCTTCTACCTATTAATACGGTAAATCAGAAAATGTCACACTAAAGGGTTGAGGGTTCGGGGTTGGGTGTTGAGTGTTCCACCTTCGCTCCGCTTCGGCGGACACAGTGGGTGTTGAGTGTTGGGTGTTGAGTTATTTTCGATACTCGATATTTGATACTCATTACTCATTACTCAATACTCATCACTTAGACTGCTGTAGCCGTTGGTATATCAGCTGTGCTGCCATTTCCGATGCGCCGGGGCCACCTAGCTTTTTATGCAGGGTTTCCAGGTCGGAAAGCATTTGTGAGCGGTATTGATCATCAGATATCAATCGGGTAAGCTCACTTATGAGACGGCCCGCATTAAATTCACCCTGAATCAGTTCTTTTACTACTTCGCGATCCATAATTAGGTTAACCAGGGAAATATATTTTATGTCTTTTATTAGCCTTTTGGCTATGTAATATGAGATCCATCCGCCCTTATAACAGACTACCTCAGGAACCTTGAAAAGGGCTGTTTCCAGTGTAGCTGTTCCGGAGGTAACCATGGCCGCATCCGCAATACGCAAAATAGCATGCATCTTGCCTTTTATGATCTTCACACCTGCAATTCCGTCAGCAGCATCATAATAGCTATCAGGAGCTGAAGGAGCGGCAGCAATCACAAACTGGTGGTCAGGAAAATGTTTTGTCATCTCCATCATCACCGGCAGCATCTTTTTGATCTCCTGCTTGCGGCTTCCCGGCAGGACAGCCACGACAGCTTTACTATCAAGTCCGGCCTCTATCCTGATGTTTTTTTCATCATCTGTTTCATTTTGAATTGCATCCAGCAAGGGATGGCCTACAAAATCTACGTTATAATCGAATTTGGCATAAAAATCTTTTTCGAATGGCAGGATCACGTACATCCGTTCCACATACTTTTTGATCTTATGCACTCTTGAGCGCTTCCATGCCCACACCTGTGGTGAGATGTAATAGAATACCCTGATCCCCTGCTTTGCAGCAAACTCTGCCATCCGCAGGTTGAAACCGGGATAGTCGACCAGTATGAGTACATCAGGCTTATATTCGAGGATGTCCTGCTTGCAGAATTTCATATTCCGCAAAATGGTCCTGATGTTCATCAACACCTCCGCGAAGCCCATGAATGCGAGGTCGCGGTAATGCTTCACCAGGACTCCACCTGCATCTTCCATCAGGTCGCCTCCCCAGCAACGAAAATCAGCATCCGCATCCTGCTTTTTCAAGCCATTCATCAACTTGGAAGCATGCAGGTCGCCAGAGGCTTCACCGGCTATGATGTAATATTTCATCTAATAACAAAATAAGCAATCACGTATACAAAAGTCACTAACAACAAGCCCTTCCCCGTATCGTCATATTTTTTGTTAACGAAATAATATCGGATAAAGAAGAGGTTAATCACCGGGCTGATAAGCTGAAGCAGGGATTCATCGAACTGCAAGGGGGCAGCCGACAGGTCTTGATAGAGATATAGTATTCCATACAACAAGCCATAGATGGCCAGTGGCATGAGTATGCCGATCAGTATACCGAACCACATTGAATTCCTGTTAAACATCCAGATCAAATTTATGAAGATGCTCCATCGCATGGTGGGCTGTCAGGTCGTAATGAACCGGTACCACCGAAACATAATTGTCGCGAAGCGCTGCTTCATCTGTTTCTTTTCTTTCATCGAGCAGTTCAAACTTGCCGGTAAGCCAGTAATAGTCCCTGTTGGCAGGATCTTTACGCTCATCATACTCCTCCACCCAGCGGGCATTGGCCTGGCTGCATACTTTGATGCCCTTGATATCGGCTCCGTTCACAGCAGGGATATTCACATTCAGGCAGGTACGCTCAGGCAAGCCTTTCTCAAGAACTTCCATACATATCTTCCTGATATATTTATCTACCTTGCTGAAGTCCGCATCATGTCGATAGTCACACAGGGAGAATCCGATGGATGGTATGCCGCTAATGGTACTTTCCAGCACGGCACCCATGGTTCCGGAGTAAACAATGTTCACTGCTGCATTTGAGCCATGGTTGATCCCTGAAACAAGCAGATCTGGCTTCTTACGAAGTACGATCTGTTCGCCGAGTTTCACGCAATCGACGGGTGTGCCCCTGCAGGACCATACTTCAAGTCCGTTTTCTTCTGATCTTTTCTTCAGCCTGAGCGGATTGCGCACGGTAATGGCATGCCCGGCCCCCGACATGGGTTCCTCCGGAGCTACGACTGTAACGTCGCCCAATTCCTGCATGATGGCGACCAGCTTAAGAATTCCCGGTGCTGTATACCCATCATCGTTTGTAACCAGTATGTGTGGTTTTTTCATTTTTATGATCCCAGTATAAAATTACTAAAACTTGCCCAACTCTTCATATAGCTTCAGTACCGGCAAGCCCATTACATTGTAAAAAGAGCCATCGACTTTTTCTATCCCGACATATCCGATCCACTCCTGAATGCCGTAGGCACCGGCCTTGTCGTATGGCCTGTACTGATCCACATAGAAGGCGATCTCTTCCTCTTTAAGCTCTTTAAAGTAAACATCCGTACTCACGGCAAAGTTCACCTCTTTCTGAATGCTTCTCAGGCTGAGGCCTGTGATAACCTGGTGCATCTTCCCCGAAAGCTGCCATAATGTGGCCATGGCCTCCTCACGGGAAGCCGGTTTTCCCAAAATCTTTCCATCGAGGCAGACAATGGTGTCGGCAGTGATCAGCAGGGTCTTTTCTGTAAAGAAGGCTGATTCGAAAGCATCAGCTTTCAAACAACTCAAATGGATGGCAATCTCTTCCCCTTTCAATTCAGGGGGATATGTTTCTTCAACCGGCATGGCTTCTATGGTGAAATCAATTCCCAACTCAGCAAGCAGGGCATGCCTGCGAGGTGATCCTGAGGCCAGGATGATGTCATATTTGTCCAGGTTTTTCAGCAACATGTTTAAAAGCTAATATAGATCAGTTCCATCGATAATATGCCCGCCAGCATGATGATCTTGGCTGCATTTCCAAGGAAAGCGTATGCCTCGGTTTTGCGTGATATGATCACCTGGTAAAAAAGGTACAGGAGTAAGGTCTGTACAGCCAGCAAGAGATACCAGAAAGGAAGCGTAAAGCCTTTGGAATAAAGGTACCATTGTGCCCCGGCCAGGGCCACTACGGTGAGCAGGATCAGTATTCCGGCAATCATTCTTGCTGCATTGATCCCCCAGAGCACGGGCAGGGTCCTGAAGCCCATCTTCATGTCTCCATCCATATCCTGTATATCTTTTAAGATCTCCCTGAAGAGGGATACCAGGAAAGCAAAAAGTGCATATGCCCATACATAGCTGTTGATGGCAGACAGCTGCCCCATCACACTCACAAATTCATCGCCGCTATTGAGCAACATAAAAAATTCGAACAGCCATACGATGAGCACCACCATGGCAGAGAGTATGGCCACGATCAGGTTCCCCCAGAAGGGCATTCGCTGGTATCGTGAGGAGTAAAACCACAGCAGCCCGATAATGGCCGGAAAGATAAGTCCAAGCTGAAATGATCCGGCCATCCACGACAGGTAGAAGCCGGCCAGGATGGCTATACCATTAAATATATAATATGCCCTCAGAGCCAGTCTGACAGAGATCATGCCTTCAAGCATATTCTTGCCCGGTTTATTTTTATGATCGGTGTTCACATCAAAATGATCATTGATGATATAACCTGCTGCTGCGATCAGTACGGTGATCAGCACCAGTATGAGAAAGTTCAGATGTCCCAGGGGTGGTTCCACCCTTTGCATGTTCATCACCGGCCGGATGATACCATACCCCAGCAAATACTGTGTCAGAACGATAATGGCCAGGTTGGGAATGCGCAGCATCGACAACCAGCATCTGAGCTTATTTGGTCTACCACTTGAATGCGTCATCATCCATCCAGTTTTTTTGCAGTTTTAATACTTGTTCAATTATATCCCTTACACAGCCTCTCCCGCCTTCATAATGGGAAATATATTTCGATATGGATCTGATCTCCTCTGCGGCATCGGCCGGGCATGCAGCAACACCGGCCTGCTGCATCACATGGTAATCAGGGATGTCATCTCCCATATAAACCACTTCCTCGCGACTGATATTGTTTTCTTCGAGGTATTTCTCAAATACGTCTATCTTATGTTCCACCCCCAGAAATACGTCTTTAATACCCAATGAAGTCAGGCGGTGTGACATGGAAGGTGATTTACCCCCTGATATCACGGCAATACGATATCCTTTCTTCACTGCCAGTTGCAAGGCATAGCCATCCCTGACATTTGCTGTACGCAAAGGCTCGCCCTTTTCTGTCAGCATCACGATGCCTTCGGTCAGCACGCCATCATAATCGAACACAAAAGTGCTGATATTTCTAAGGAGTTCTTTATAATTCGTCATCTGCTTTATTTTTCCTGTTCTGAAATATTGTCAGAAATTCTTTTGTACAGTTCCTTGATCGCTTCATGCCCTTTGAGCATATCGAGGTGTTTCCTGATGACCTCACGGTCATTTCTTTTGGCCGGGCCCGTTTGAGCCTTGTCGGGGCCAAGTGCCCTTGCTTTGGCTGCCGTTTCGATAATCAGGGGCGACAGGAGATCAAAATCCAGCTCCTGTTCCTCCATCAAATGGCGGGCAATGTCATACATATGGTTGCTGAAATTCGAAGCAAATACTGCCGCAATATGAAGGGAAAGCCTCCTGTCAGAATCAGCTACGATCACCTTATTGCTGATTTTCTTCGCTGCTTCCACTAATATGTTTTCATTATCGATGCGGTTGGCCTCAATCAGCAGGGGAACCTCTTTCATGTCAATCGGCCTGCCTTTCGTAAAAGTTTGCAAAGGATAGAAAACACCTGTGTTCTCTGAATACCTGCTAAGGATCTCCATGGGTACAGATCCGGAAGTATGAACAAGCATTTCATCCTTTAAAGGCATTTCCGAGAGAGCCTCCTCCATCGCAGCATCCGGCAGGGCCATGATATAAAGGTCCTTTCCGGGAACAATTGTCGCACCTCTTTCAGCGAGTTGGCAAATGGTGAAACCAGCTTCGAGCATGATCTCTGCCAGGTGAGTTCCAACATTCCCTGCTCCAACGATGACGATATCTTGTATTGTTTCCATAATCAAGCTTGCTGCGAATTTACTAATAAACATTAAACATTTTTGTGAAACAATTGTTATATGAGCACTACAACAAACGAATGACAAGTCAGTATTCCATAAAAGACCTGGAAAGAATTTCAGGAATCAAAGCTCATACGATCAGGATATGGGAGAAGCGTTATAATATTCTCCACCCTGAACGCACGGATACCAATATCCGTTATTATTGCGATGATGACCTGAAGCGATTGTTAAACATTTCGGTGCTGGTAAATAATGGTCACAAGATTTCCAAAGTCTCTACACTTGATAATAAGAAGCTGAGCCAGAAGATCCTTGAACTTAACAATGTGCAATCGCCCGAGCGAAGTGGGCAGATTGAGAACCTTATCGTTACCATGATCGACCTTGATGAGATCAAATTCGAGAATGTATTAAACAATTCCATCATTAAGATAGGCTTCGAAGATACACTGTTCAATGTCATCTACCCACTCTTGAACAAGATTGGCATTCTATGGCAGATTGGTAGTATCACCCCTGTTCATGAGCACTTTATATCAAACCTGATCAGGCAAAAGCTTTTTGCAGCTATCGACGGTTTACCGGTAGAAAGGTCCAAAAACAGCAAGACTTTCCTGCTGGTCCTCCCGCAATGGGAGCTTCACGATATTGGTTTGCTTGTACACAATTACCTGATACGAAAGAAAGGGCATAAAACTATTTTTCTGGGGCAAGGCGTACCCCTGCTTGATGTGGAAGCCATTGATAAACTTGTGGATCCCGATATGCTGGTCACCTCTTTTTCCACCCCCGTGGAAACCTCTATGATGGGGGATTATCTGAAGGAGCTCTCGACACATTTTAAGGGAAAAGCAATATATGTTGGCGGTATACAGCTAGATAAAATATGTGACAGTCTTCCTAAGACCATTCATAAGCTTCCTACCGTACTCGAATTCCGCGATAAAGTCCTGAGCAAGATCTAAACTCATACCTTTTCTCATCTCTTCACACCCTATTTTATCAAATTATCTTCTATTTAGGTACATTTTTACCTTTATTCCTTTACTCTGATTTTCAGTTATTTACTATTTTTATTTAGATTTATTCTAAAATACTTATCCAAAAACTTGACTTTTGTCATTGGATATGTTTAACTTTGCAATCAAGTAATTAAACAAACACCAGGAAAACATGACCACGATAGACTTCAACTATAAACTCACCGGGATGCAGAAACATCTCCAATATTTTGCCAAGAAGTTGACCAATAATGAGGATGATGCCCAGGACCTGCTCCAGGAGACCTTTTTAAAGGCACTCACCTTCAAGGATAAGTTTGTTGATTCAACAAATCTGAAAGCCTGGTTATTTACTATTATGAAGAATATCTTCATCAATAATTACCGTCGCAATGTGCGCGCACGTACCATTATCGATACTACAGATAATCTTTATCATATTAATAATTCCAGTGCTCATGTTTCAATTTCACCCGAATCTGAAATAGCTGAAAAAGAGATACTACGTGAGATCGACACCCTTTCTGATGACCACAGGGTGCCATTCGAAATGCATACACAGGGCTTCAAATATAAAGAGATCGCAGAAGAACTTGAGATTTCCATAGGCACGGTAAAGAGCAGGATATTCTTTACACGCAAAAAGCTGATGGCAGGCTTAAAGGATTTCGACAATTAGTAAACAATTCAACAGGATAAACAGCCGGGACTGAAAAGTTTCGGCTTTTTTATTGCCCGGCACCATGTATCTGGCACCTGGCACTCTAACTATTCGAATGTAAATGAGATCTGCCAGACTTTGGACTTGAGGCTTGCAATGCCGCCTGTATAGATATTATCTTCATCCTGGAGCAGGTTAAACAGGCCATACGACATCTTAACTTCTATCCCGAGCTTAAACCAGGCATTGTAGAATTCAAAGCCTGCCCCTATTTCGGCAGCAATATCGTGTTTTCTTAATTTTACCAGGGTCTCGTTATCCTCTTCCTTCTTCTGGGTACGTGTGGCAGCCAGGTCGAGCACATATTTCGCGCCACCCAGGACATAGGCTCCAAAATTATGCACCCGCTTGGATCGGTAACGCACGTGCAGGGGAATATCGATATGTGCAGAGGTAACACTCTTATTGATCTGTACAAAAGAGAGTTGTCCGTCATCAAATGCCGCCATATAATAATCAAGGGAGCGCTCACCAAAAGCAAGTGATGGAATAAGCCGCAGGTCGAAATACTTACCCAGCTTCAGGTTTCCAACGATACCAACGGTAAACCCAATTGTTGGCTTAGATTCCACATTCAGCAGGTGAAGTGAATCGGCAAAGATATCAGGTGACTGCAATGAATCATAGGTAACCCGTTGAAAGCCTTCATTCATTTGCACAGTGAAGTGCATCTGGTTCAATGCAAGGATAAACCCAAAATGATACTTCGAATGATTATAGTTTGGCAGGTTCATCACGCCTCTTTTCTGAGCCTGTGCCGGAGCGGCAGTCAGAAGGATCAAGGCAATGGTAAAAATGCTTATGTATCGTATCAACTTCAAAGAGTCCCAGTATTAATAATGTAATTAACGGGTGTTTTATAGGTTTATTTCAGCGAATAATAATTTTTGCAAACTTATTGATTTATCCTTTACCCCCCAAGTTTCCCTAACTCCTCCATGAAGCGGGAGCGATCGATGGGCACAACACCCACCTTTTCACATACGATCCCACCTGCCAGATTGGAGACTTCAGCAATGATTTTCAGCGGAGCATCTGCCGCCAGGCAGAGAGAAGCTACACTCACCACCGTATCACCGGCACCGGAAACATCAGCAATATTTCTCATATGAGCGGGGAGCAGGTGGCTTTCGAGTACCTGATCCTTCCTGGCCGAAATATAAATACCGTGTTCCGAGAGGGTGATCAGGGCAATGTCGACATTGATCTCATCACGCAGAAGGTTCACAGTATCATTCAGAATATCTTTATCGGGCTCCCTGAAATCAATTTTCAGGCCTTCTTTCAGCTCCTTGAGGTTAGGTTTAAAAAGCCTAACGTTTCTGTAGAGGTCAAAATTTTTCTTCTTGGGATCTACTACTACAGGAATATCATTTTCACGGGCCATCACGATCAATCCTTCAATCACTACAGGAGTGAGTATGCCTTTATTGTAATCCTGGATGATCATCACATCTATCTTACGGGCCTTGATCTGATGGAGGCATAAGTCCAGAAATGCTTTTTCATCCAACGGGTTCAGGTCGTGTGTAACCTCCTCATCTACCCTCAATAGCTGGCTGTTGTTACCGATGATCCTGAACTTGGTAGTGGTGATCCTGTCGTCACTCCGGTATATCCCGGCACTCGAAAGGCCTTCCTTTTCCATAATATTCAGAAAAACATCCGCTTTCATTTCAGTGCCAACCACAGAGCAAAGGACTGCCTCCGCTCCCAGCGCACTAATATTCACTGCTACATTGGCAGCACCACCGAGTCTTTCCTCACGGTGGTTCACGTCCACAACCGGAACAGGTGCTTCCGGCGATATACGGTCGACCACACCCCAGAGGTAGGAATCCACCATCACATCACCAACGACCATAACTCGTTTGTCGCCAAAAGATTCAACTAGCTGAGAATAACTGCCCATGCCGGATGCTTATTTAAGTTCTGCCAGGGCATCAGAGATCCTGGTAATAGCCGTGATTAGGAGTTTCTTGGATGTGGCATAGGATATCCTGATACAATCCGGGTTACCGAAGGCGTCGCCGGGCACCAGGGCCACATGTGCATGGTTGAGCAGGTACATGCAGAGGTCGCTGCTGTTCTTCATCTCCGCATCACCGAACTTCTTACCATAATACGCTGTCACATTCGGGAAGAAATAGAAGGCCCCTTCCGGCATGTTATTCCTGAACCCCGGAACCTCCTCCAGCAGTCCGTAAACAAGCTGGCGGCGTTCTTCGAATGTCGCCACCATTTTCCTGACATCCTTATTGGTAGCAGGATCACAATTCATAGCTGCAATGGAAGCATACTGTGAAATAGAGCAGGTAGCTGATGTTACCTGTCCCTGGAGTTTATCACATGCCCTGGCAATTTCAAGAGGGGCCGCGAGGTATCCCACACGCCATCCGGTCATGGCAAAACCTTTAGAAACACCGTTGATGGTGATCACACGATCCTTTATAAAATCGAATTGTGCGATACTTTCATGAGTGCCCTCAAAGCGTATGAGCTCATATATCTCATCGGAGATAATATAAATGTTCTCGTGTGCTGCAATGACCCTGGCGATAGCTTCGAGCTCATCTTTAGAATAAACAGAACCTGTGGGGTTACACGGGCTACTGTATATCAATACTTTTGTCCTGGGTGTGATGGCTGCTTCAATCTGTTCCGCTGTGACCTTAAAATCATTTTCCAGGCTGGCATCAACGACCACAGCTGTACCCTCTGCCAGCTTGATAATCTCTTTATATGATACCCAGTAAGGAGCAGGGACGATTACCTCATCCCCTTTATTCACCAGGCACATCATCACGTTGGCGATAGAATGCTTAGCGCCGCCCGATACGATGATCTGATCAGGGGAATAATCCAGACCATTATCTCTTTTGAATTTCTCGGCAATGGCCTGCCTTAGTTCTGGATATCCCGGTACCGGTGGATAGTGTGTTTTGTTCTGATCGATGGCTGCATGGGCTGCATCTTTAATGAACTCAGGCGTATTGAAATCGGGTTCCCCTATGCTGAGGTTGATCACATCATAACCTTTTGCCCTCAGCTCACGGCTCTTCCTGGTCATAGCCAGGGTTTCTGATTCTGAGAGCATCTTAATACGTTCCGATAAGGCTTCCATACTTCTTACATTTTTAAAAAGAGAAGCAAAGGTAGTAATTTTCACGCCGGATACCAGATATTGGGTTGCGGAGACTTGAAACTAGAGACTTGAAACTGGGAACCGGGAACTCTTTTAAAACATTTCCCTGATCTCTTCTTTGAGAAATTTTAATGCGACCTCACTGGCATGAGATTTTTTTTCCAGGTTTTGACCAATCACCTGCTGGCCATATTCTACGGCACTGCTTTTCTCTCCCATGCCGGCAGCTGCTGTATTGATATCACTCAGGACTTCTTCCTTTGCACCTTTCACAAGATCCCACGCTTTGTCTGAAATATAGATCTGCTGGGCCAGGTTATGTTCATACTCTTCCCGTACGGTGCGGAGCAGTTCTGCATGCAACAACTCTTTGCTCATACCGGCTTTGTTCACCCGTAGCACCATATTGGCCGGGCTGATGCGTTCCATAAATAAGACTATTCTTTCATATGCCTGGAAGCGCATGGGAATAACCGCTTTTCGGGTGCCGTCCTTCTTCTCTTCCCTGAGTTGTTTCACTTCATGGTCGAGGAAAGAACGGATCAGAAAGTAAGCAACAGCAAAAACTATTAGCGACGGAAGGACGTATTTTAATATTTCGAGAAATTCATTCATTACAAAGGCTTTATTTTGTTCAGAAACGCTAAAGTGCAAAGTTAATTGCTTTTCCGAAAGAACCCCAGGTCTGCTTTCGAGTATCAAGTCTCGAGTATCAAATCTAGTTACTCTACCGCATCACCATTCGCATC
>JAOZTN010000047.1:0-21245 GCA_029942245.1 Bacteroidales bacterium
TATGCAATTTGCAGAGATCATTGGGCAGGATGCTGTCAAGCAAAAGCTTGTGAGCACCGTGAAGGAAAACAGGGTAAGTCATGCCCAGTTATTCCTCGGACCGGCAGGTTCAGGAAAGCTGGCTTTGGCGATCGCCTACGCTCAATACATCAACTGCAATAGCAGGTCCGACACGGATTCCTGCGGAGTTTGTCCGTCATGCCAGCAGTTCGCCAAGCTGGCCCATCCCGACCTTCACTTTTCATATCCCATCATCCTGAAGAAATCGGGGGATAACAAAAAGGTTATCAGCAAGGATTACCTTGAAAAGTGGCGCGAATACCTCCATGAGAAGCACTTTTTCCCGGAGCTGATCGAGTGGTATAGCAAGATGGAAACGGAAAAGAAGCAAGGTGTGATCGGTACCGACGAATGCAATGAGATCATCAAAACCCTGAGCTATAAAAGCTACGAGGGTAAGTATAAGGTGATGATCATCTGGCAGGCTGAGCTCTTATATCACGCTGCTGCACCCAAGATCCTGAAGATACTGGAAGAGCCGCCGGAGAAAACACTCTTTATCCTGGTAGCCGAAAAGCAGGAAAAGATAATCAGCACCATCCTATCCAGGACGCAGATGGTAAAGATACCTGCCCTTGATGACAAAGCCATAGCCAACACCTTATCGGTTCAGTTTGGATATGCTGCTGATCAGATCACTCCTGTGCTGAAAAATTCCGGAGGGAATGTAAATAAAGCCATCAATATCCTGGAAGAAAGCTTGAGCGGGGATTTCTCTTCCACGGAGTTCAGGGAGTGGATGCTGCTCTGTTATCAGCGCAAGTACAAAGCTTTATCTGAGTTTGTCAGCAAGACCTCCCGCAAATCACGGGCCGGACAAAAGCAATTGCTCAGCTTTGGGCTGAACCTTTCGCGAAATTGTTTGCTCATGCGCTATGGGAGACAGGATATGCTGACCATCCCCGATCAGGAAGAAGAAAAGTTCACCATGAGTTTTTCGAAATTTATCAATGAAAAAAATGCACTGGCTTATGCCGACCTTTTCGAAGAGGCAATACAACATGTTGAAAGGAACGGCAATGCAGCGGTGATCTTCATGGATGTCTCCCTCAAAGCGGCCCAGCTCCTCAATCCCGCAACTTAGGAGGATAAGCAGGTTTTTCCTATTTTTGTATGCTTCATACACACAAGCATGGATGAAAAGAACGAAAATATCGTCAACAACGACTTTATAAGCAGGGGATGCTCCTCTGCCCCCTGCATATACGACAAGAACGACACCATTCACAGTCATGGATGTTGCAAGTTGGACAGTTATGACTGGCTTGCAGATATCCCCAATGCCGATGCCGGTGCGGTTTTTTCAAATGTAGAGGTCCGTTTCAAGAATAGCCGTCTGGAATTTTTTCACGCTCCCGCTGAGCTTGAACTGGAGACCGGAGATGTGGTTGCTGTGGAAGGCTCACCAGGCCATGATATTGGTATCATCTCCCTCACCGGGGAGACAGCCAGGCTGCAGATGAAAAAGAAAAAAGCCGATCCTGACGCTGAAGACCTGAAAAAGGTTTATCGCAGGGCCCGGGTTTCTGATATCGAGAAATGGATCCACGTTGTAGATAAAGAGGAGCCGGCTAAATTTAAAACACGTGAATTTGCCGGGAACCTCAAGCTGGATATGAAGATCAACGATGTAGAATACCAGGGTGACGGTACCAAGGCAACCTTTTATTATACCGCTGAAGAACGCGTCGACTTCCGTGAACTTATCAAGCTACTGGCAGATGAAATGAAGGTCAGGATAGAGATGCGCCAGATCGGTGTTCGCCAGGAAGCCAGTCGCCTGGGTGGCATGGGATCCTGCGGCCGAGAACTATGCTGCTCCACATGGATGTCGCGTTTCAAATCGGTCAGTACCAGCAGCGCACGCCTGCAACAGCTCTCTCTCAACCCGCAGAAGCTCGCCGGCCAATGCGGAAAACTGAAGTGCTGCCTCAACTTTGAGAACGATATGTATGAGGATGCCCTCAAAGAATTCCCGAACCCCAAGGTCGTCCTCAAAACTAAGAGGGGTGACGCCATCCATCATAAAAATGATGTATTTAAAAGGGTGGTATGGTACTCATATGCTAATGAAAGATCAGACATTATGGCCCTCTCGCTCGATAAGGTGAAGAGCATCATCAAGAAGAATGAAAAGGGTATCCTGCCGGAAAAACTCGAAGATTTTTCTTCTGTTAAAGATAAAAAAGTTGATTTTGAGAATGCTGCCGACCAGGGCGACCTGAAAAGGTTTGATTAAAACACAATATTTCATGGATTTTCCCTTTATGTATGTGAATGCTTTGATCACTATGAGAAGGCTAAGGCTTATCTATTTAATTGTCATCCTCTTACCCCTCGGGTTTACGGCCTGTGACAGGGGTGTGGCATACCATGAATATATGACCATTGAGGACGGCAGTTGGCACAGGGATTCTATCTGTCATTTTGAGATGGTGATAGAAGACAGTCTCTCCGTAAATGATTTTTTCATCAACATCAGGAACAATACAGATTATCCTTACAGCAACCTCTACCTGTTTGTTACCACGGAGTTCCCGAACGGTCATATCACTCGCGACACCATCGAGTGTGTCCTGGCTGGCAAGGACGGACAATGGTTGGGAACAGGTTCAGGAAGGATCAAAGACAATAAGATCATGCTTCAGCAAGCTCTCAGATTTCCGCTTCGCGGCATTTATCATATATACCTGGAACAGGCCATGCGTGAAGAGCGCTTACAGGGCATCGAAGACATTGGATTCAGTGTTGAGGAAACGCAATAAAAAATATAAAAACAGCTAATTACATGGCAGAAATGTCAGAAAAGAAACGCAGGAAGATCAGTTACATATTCAGGTTCTGGCTATTGTATTTTGGCAGCCTGGTACTGGCATTTGTTATTTTCCTGGGCATCGCACAGGGGTGGTTTGGCAATATGCCTTCTTTTGAGGAGCTGGAAAACCCTGAACGCAACCTCGCCTCCGAAGTTTATTCAGACGACGGATATATGCTCGGGACGTATTATATCGAGAACCGTTCCGATATACATTTCAAGGACCTGCCACCCCAGCTAGTACAGGCTTTGCTGGCTACTGAGGACATCCGATTCCGTAACCATGCCGGTGTTGATGTAAAAGCACTCGGGCGCGTTGCCTACGGACTCATTAGCGGAAACCACAGAGGCGGTGGAAGTACCCTTACACAGCAGCTGGCGAAAAACCTGTTTCCCAGAGGCGATCTGAATAAATGGCAACTGGTGGTACGAAAGCTTAAGGAGTGGGTGACGGCCATCAAGCTGGAAAAAAATTATAGCAAAGAAGAGATCATGGCCATGTACCTCAACACGGTATCATACGGCCACCATGCCTTTGGCATTAAATCTGCTGCACGGACTTTCTTCAATAAGTCCGTTGATTCGCTCGACCTTCTTGAATCTGCCTTGCTGGTAGGAGTGGTAAATGCGCCTACATGGTACAGTCCCATCAGGAATCCCGAGCGTGCCTTTGAGCGGCGGAACCTGGTGCTCGGACAGATGCTCAAATATGGCTTTATCACTGATTCCATTTATGATACGGTATCGAGGATACCCATCGACATGTCGAGCTTCAATGTGCAGGACCATACTTCCGGGATGGCGCGCTATTTTCGCGAATACCTCCGGTCAGAGATGAAGGAATGGTGCCAGCATCATTACCGTCCTGACGGAACCCCATATAACCTTTATAGAGACGGGCTACGCATATATACCACCATCGACTCGCGTATGCAGAAGTACGCTGAAGAGGCTGTACATGAGCACCTGGGACAGGACCTGCAGCCGAGCTTTTATAAACACTGGGAAGGCTATACCTGGGCACCATTTGTTTTTGAGAAAGACGTGGTGGAAGAGCAGGTGGAAAAGCTGCTGAAACAGTCGATGCGCCGCACGGAAAGATATCGTAAGATGAATGCGGCAGGCATCCCTGCTGATTCCATAGAGCTGGCTTTCAACACGGAATATGAAATGGAGGTGTTTTCCTGGGGCGGAGCCGTGGATACTGTCATGACTCCCATGGATTCTATTCGGTATTATAAGCATATCCTTCAGGCAGGCTTACTTTCGGTGGAACCTAATACCGGTGCGGTAAAAGCATATGTCGGTGGTATCGATTATCTCTATTTCAAATACGATCATGCTACACTTGGCCGCCGGCAGGTGGGATCTACTTTTAAGCCATTCCTTTACACGCTGGCGATGCAACAGGGGGAGTTTTCTCCATGTTACGAGGTAGCCAACATACAATATACCGTTGATCTCGTGACAGGGGATATCTGGGCACCCAGGAACTCATCATCCGACCGCGTGGGCGAAATGGTGACCCTGAAATGGGCTCTTGCCAACTCAAACAACTGGATATCTGCCTTCCTGATGAGAAGGTATTCACCCCTCTCGGTAATCAGGATGGCCAGAAACATGGGCGTAAAAAGCAGCATCGATCCTGTGCCCTCTATCGCATTAGGGTCATGCGACCTCAGCCTGTATGAAATGGTTGGAGCCATGAACACCTTCGCCAGCAAAGGGATGTATGTGAAGCCTCTGTTCATCACCCGTATTGAAGATAAAAACGGAAATGTGATCGAGTCCTTTGTTCCGGAAAGGAATGAAGCCATGAGTGAAGAAACAGCCTTCCTCATGCTGGAGCTGATGAAAGGTGTGGTCGAATCAGGTACCGGGAGAAGGCTCAAGAATACCTATGGCGTTGATTATCCCGTGGCCGGAAAAACAGGAACAACACAAAACCAATCCGATGGGTGGTTCATGGGTGTTGTACCCGAGCTTTCAACCGGGATATGGGTAGGCTGTGAAGACCGCAGTGCTCATTTCCGTACTATCACCCTCGGGCAGGGAGCCAACATGTCTCTTCCAATATGGGCCTTGTATATGGAGAAGGTTTATGCCGACCCCAGCCTGAACTATAGCAAGGGAGACTTCGAACGTCCACTCAAAGAGCTTTCGGTAGAGCTGGATTGCAATAAATATGGTGAAGAAAGCGAAGAGGAAGTAGAAGATATTGACATCATTGAATTTTAGCCATTCACCCCCTCCCATGAGTATTATTCATATCTTTGACACTTATTTGAAATCTTCTTGAATTGAACACCATGACAACTCCTCAATACGCAGTTTCTGTAATCATCCCGGCCTATAATGAAGAAACCGGGATAGAAGGAACACTCGAACAACTGGTGGCAGGAAATTATCACGAGAAATTTGCGATCATTGTGGTGGATGACGGCTCCACTGACCGGACAAAAGAAGTCTGCGAAAAATACCCTGTGACGGTATACAGGCATACGGTAAACAAAGGTTATGGTGCAGCCCTGAAAACTGGGATCCGAAAAGCTACCACAGACAAGGTAGTTTTTATGGATAGCGATGGGCAACATAATCCAAAATACCTGGATCAACTGGTAGAAATGCTCGATGAGTATGAAATGGTGATCGGATGCCGGTCGGAAGATTCTTTTCAGGTCAAAAACAGGAAAGCCGGAAAGAAGCTGATCCGCATTATAGGGGAATTCCTGGTTGAGCAGAAACTTCCCGACTATAATTCAGGATTCAGGGGTTTCGACAAAGCGCTGGTCAGGGATATGCTGCACTTTATGCCCAATGGGTTTTCATTTTCCACTACTTCCACCCTTGCTTTCATGAAAGAAGGATACAACATCGGAACCTTCCCTATTGTTGTGGAGGAAAGAGTTGGAAGAAAGAGCAGCGTAAAATTCATTAAAGATGGCACCAAGACGATCATGTTATTGCTCAGGATCATCATGTTGTTCAACCCACTGAAAATATTCCTCCCTGCCAGTTTTGTAACCGGCACCGCCGGTATGATCTACGGAGTATGGGGCTTTGTCATTGCCGGCAGGTTTTCTAACGGGGCCATTATCCTGCTTACACTTGGAATGATCCTCTTCTTCATAGGCCTTATCGCCGATCAGATATCACTGCTTAACCGCAAACATTAAGGAATGAAAAACTATCCTCCGGACTTCAGGAATAAGTGGACCGACAGGGATGTGGAAGCCCACTGGGACAGTGTTGCCTCTATCTATGTGGCGGAAAATGATAAGCTAAAAGACACCCATGACCAACGTTTCATGCAGAGTGTTAACTATTTGCAGCTTGACAAAGGACAAAGCATCATCAATATCAGTAGCCGCGATTGCGAAGCCAATGATTACATAGTAAAGGCCATGCCGGGAACGCGCGTGGTAAATACCGAGATCTCCTCCGGCCTCATGGAAGAGGCAAAGAAATACCGGCCTTACGTTGAACAGCTAAAGATCGACACCTATTCAAAGCTTCCTTTCGAGGATGCTACCTTCGATCACGTGCTGACGCTCGAAACCCTTGAGCATGTTGAGCAACCACTTCAGTTCCTGCTTGAGCTTCATCGAATTGCAAAGCCTGGCGCAAGACTTGTTTTAAGTTGCCCCCCGGCCACCAGCGAGATACCCTACCAGGTGTTCACCTTTCTCTTTGGCGGGCATGGTGAAGGGCCACATAAGTTCCCTCCTTCCCGAACCGTTAAAGAATGGTTCAGGCTGACAAACTGGAAACTCATTGAACATAAAGGCACCCTCCTGATCCCGGTCGGACCAAAATTTATCAAAACCTTTGGGGAAAAGCTGATATCTTCCTGCCAGGGAACGTATATTGCAGAACTGGGAATAAGACAATTTTTTGTGTGTGAGAAAGATTAAGAACATACAGGATGTAGTAAAAAGCGGTCTGTGCAACCGATGTGGAACCTGCGTGGGCCTGTCGGATGGCAAGATCGTTTTCTCCGACCGGACGAAGAAATTTCTGCCTCAGCTTAACGGGGATCTTGATGCCAACGAAAATGCTGAGCTGCTTAAATATTGCAGCGGCAAAGGATTTGATTTCCCGGCACAAAACAGGCGGATCTATGGTGATGAAGGGAGCCATAATGTATTTACCGGCACCTACGACAAAATATACATAGGTAATACTACCGACGAAGCGGTGAGAAGAGCTGGAGCCAGCGGTGGTATACTGTCATCCATACTCATCTGGCTGCTGGAAACAGGCAGGATCGATGGTGCCGTAGTAGTGGGTATGTCAGACGATGAACCCTGGCTGACAAAGCCATTCATTGCCACTACAAAAGAGGAAATTTTAAAGGCTGCACAAAGCAAATACATCATCACTACAACGAATGAGATCCTTCCCGAGATGGCAGCATTCAATGGTAAGCTTGCATTTGTCGGCTTGCCCGGACAGGTACAGTCGATCAGGTTGCTACAGGAAGATGATCATCCATCCGTCAGGAATATCGAATATCTTCTGGGACCGTTTTACGGGAACACCCTGCACTTTTCTTCTGTGAAAAGCTTTCTTCGATCATACGGAGAAAAGGATTACAGGAAGATAAGGAAATTATTTTTCAGACATGGTGAGTGGCCCGGCAACATGCGCGTTGAACTGGAAGGAGGAAGAGTGCTGGAGCTTCCGAAGTTCCATGCCAATTACCTCATTCCGTTCCACATTGTTAAAAACGGTTTGCTTTGTACCGATCTCAGCAATGAGTTCACCGACATCTCCGGTGGCGATGCATGGGCACCTGTTTATGAGGAGAGGGGAAAAGGATTTTCCATGGTATTATCGCGTTCAGCAAAAGGACGGGAGATCGTCGAAAAAATGACGGAAGAAGGCCGCCTGAACCTCGACCCCATCGATGAAGCTGATGCCATTACCATGCATTCCCATGGCTACGACCTTAAAAAAAGGGGCACCTTCATCCGCATGAAATTCCGCCGCTGGATGGGGAAAAAAAACCCGGACTATGGTTATGAGATGAAGGGTTTCACCTTCAAGAGGTATATGATGGAGATCGTTATCGACAGCCTCTTCATCGTATTAGGCACAAGCTTCTCAAGGTTTCTGATTGAACGCATACCCCCGAAGACGGTCGGAAAGGTATTTGAGAAATCAAGAAATGTCTGGAAGCGGTCAACAAAAAAAATTAAACGTTCCCAATTGGAAAGCGGCAATGAATAATGACCAACATCATCGTTCGAAACAAAAAAGACCGAAATGGTTAAGCCCGTTCCTGCTCATCAGGCTATTGGGGATCGCGCTCTTCATTTACATTCTAACCACCGTCGATCTCAATGCGCTCTGGCAACATATTAAAGAGGTCAGAGCTGAGTATCTGGTTTATGCTATAATCTTTCAGGTTCTCCTGCTATTCATCAAAGCGCTTCGCTGGCACATCCTGAACAATGGCAGTACCCAGAAAGGGATCATCATGCAAAGCTTTGGTGAGTTCTTCGAAAGCTATGCTATTGGGGTGATCACCCCCGGCAGGTTGGGTGAACTCGTTAAAGCAGGACATGCGAAAGAGAAGAACAAGATCATGGAAGCCGGCATCCGCGTATTGGTTGAAAGGGGCTTCGACCTGGGCATTTTTGTATTGATTGCCGGCCTGGCATTCGTGTATACTATTAACATTTATGCTTCCACCCTCATCGGTGCATTGATCATAATTGCAGGCATATCAATCCTGGTCCTGGCAATCATCTTCATGCGATCTGCAAAAGCCACAGCCATGGTTCAAAAGGTGCTGAATAAGCTCCCCTTCATATCCATGAATCTGAACCTGGCTTTCAGAAAAAGGAGTAATAAAGTTCAATTTACGGTGGCAGCACTTTCCCTGATCAGCAATTTGAGTTACTTCATTTCCTGCTACTATCTTGCAGTGGGATTATCGTTTACACTTTCTTTCCTGTATATCTCCGGTGCAGTGGCTGTAGCGGGCCTGCTTAATATGCTCCCCATTACCGTTATGGGCCTCGGAACCCGTGAAGGTACATTCCTCGTGCTTTTCAAACCCATGGCAGAGCCCCTGATCCTGGCATTTTCAGGGCTCGTCTTCCTGATCGCACAAATTGGTGGTGGTATCATTTCCTTCCTGCTGGGCTATAGCTTTCTCTTTCTGGCCAGAAAAAATGCTGCACAGAAATAAAAGCTCGATCCCTCTTAATATTCATCCAAATCATTTACTTTTGCTGACTATAAAACCACGACAGGAATGGATCAAACAATCATAGTAACAGGAGCAAACGGATACCTCGGAACATATATCTGCAAACAATTACTGGCTGATGGTTATAAGGTATGTGCATTGAAGTTTGATCACTATGCTTCAAACATTATTGAGCATCCCGATATCAACTATTTGTTTTGTGATATCACCAAAGATATCAATGAACAGCTTGGCCAGTCCGTTGATTCCGGGCAAGTACATGCAGTAGTCAATGCTGCAGCATTACTGGGCAGTTCCGACTATGATAAAAACTACGAAGTGAATGCAAAAGGCGTGGAGAACCTGATCAAATTCTGCGAGAAAAAAAAGATCAAACGCTTCATCCAGGTCAGCAGCGTCGTGATCCTGAAAGTATTTAAAGGACCCTACGGGGAAACCAAGCTCAAAGGACAGGAATTCCTGGAAAAATCCACACTCGATTACACTGTCTTTATCCCGGCCATGATACTGGGGCCTGAAGGCCTGGGCATCAATCGTATACTTAAAAATGTATTCAGGTTACCATTTATTGTCCCCCTGGTGGGCTACGGCAAGCAAACCCAGCATCCTATTTTTGTGAAAGACTTTGCCAGCTACATTGTAAAGTCAATCAATCAAGATGTTGCCCATAAGAAGGTTTACCAGATTGCAGGAGATGAGGTGGTCTCCTTTCGCAACTTCATAGCACTCGTCCTGCAGATCTGCAAGAAAAGAAAGATGTTCCTTCCTGTTCCTCCTTCCATCGTGAAGTTAATGGGAAAAGGCTTTCAAAAATTCCAAAAGGTTCCCCTGTTTACAGCAGAGCATGTTAAAGGGGTAATGCAGGATTCAAATCTCGACACTTCCGCTTTAAAGGCAGACCTGGATTTCAAGCCTACTCCATTGAAGGAAGCACTTGAATATAGCCTTGATATAATAGGCAATAATTGGGATGATTACCTCAAGCCCAGGGATGAAAAAATCATCCGTCTTTAGTAAAATTCAACCTTGAGGTCGTCAACAATGATCTCACGCTTACCTGAATACCACACATAGACCTTTACAATATCGTTCACGGATTTAATATCGCGGGCTTCTGCAAGCAATTCTATGCTATTCCACTCGCCGACCTTAATATCTTTCGGATTCGAATCAACAGATTGATACACGTAGGCACCATCTTTATTTTCGATAGAGAATACAAGGTGGTAAGGATTATAATCCGGATTTTCCGGCACATAAACAAATGCTGAAGCGCGGATGAATACTTTGCTGGTATCACTCAGGTTCCTGACCTCGGTTTTCAGGCCGGGGCTGTATGCATTATTCAGGTTCAGCCTAATCGCGGTATTACCGGAGTGTGTGATGCTGTGCTCAATATTATTGGCATTGATCTCGGGCAACTGGCCCTCATAATTATCAACAAAAGTATTGTGCAAAGTGAGGTTTTTAAACCTGCTTTCGAAAACTCTTTTTTCCTGTTCTTGCGCTTTTATCTTTGCTTCGCGCCATAACAATCCATGGTACTCCTTATCAGTCTTCAGAAATACCCGCCAGTACATTTCTTCATCCATGTCCCAGTACAATATCCAATTTTTATACTGGTACACCTGTATCATGTTCAGCCAGATCACAAAAGGAGTGACCACATATATCATATACCGGAACATCTTGTATCGGACATCGCTCAGCGCAAGACCAAGGAGCAATGCAAATACGATATAATGATCGAGGAAAGCACGGTGGCCAAAGCTCATTCCGTACCACCAGTTCCTCCAAGAGGCAATGATGTAAAGAACAATCAGGCAATATCCTAATAGTGTGAATGCCTGATACTTACTCTTTCTATACAGGTATATAAAGCCAGGAAGTGCAAAAAGGAGCACCGGGGTATAGATAAACAAACCTTTCCTGAAACTGAAAAGCACATCGAGCATATGGGGATCAAGGAAATTAAACCCGAGGCCGGTATATGTCCAGACAAAAAGCTGGCCTACCTGCAAATAATACAGGAGTGGCTGTAAAGCCAGCACGGACAGAAAAATAACAAGAGCAACTATCAACTTCTTGTATTTTCGGAATAGATCTTCCACCGTGGATTTCAGATTATTCCAATCACCTGCCAGGAAGGGTATGGCAGCAAGGATCATCATATTGGTTGGCCGCATGAGAATGGTCAGGCCCAGGATAAAAGCGGTGAGATACAAGTGCTTCGTCTTTCGATCCAGCATATACTTCTTGGCAAAGTAGAAAAATAATACAATCGACGAGAAGGTATAAATGTGGGTGAAACTGGCATCCACAGTTGTATAAAAATATATTGGCGTGGCAAATAGGATCAGTATCTGCACGAGCACAACATGGTATTTATTTACCCTATATAGCTCCAGAAACTTTTTAATCCCCCACAGTGCCAGCATGAGATAAAAAACAGCAGCAAAGCCGATGGCGTACTGATACAGTGGGGCATATCCATCGGTGGGGAGCCCGAAGGTCATACTTCCCAGGTGTGCAGCCAGGAAAAATGGCAACCAGAACAAAGCCACTCCAACAAAAGTGATGTTGGCAACTTCCCCATCTATCTCCCTTCTGAAATCTACATAGCTTTCGGGTGCATAATACTTTGATTCATACTGATCTATAAAACCATATTCCAGGTCATGGTATATAAATGTAGCCGTGAGGTAAGCATAGTACCCTTTGCCGTCGCTATTGATATAGTTCCCGTTATACCTTCCATGCTGCCAGGTATAGAACAGCATAAGTACAGTGATAATAAGGATGGCATATTTTATAATATAATTATTGAAAACAATGCCAAGTACTCTTTTAAAATCTTCCATAGTATCTTTTATCTGAAAGTTTTTTTATTCCAGATGTTATATTTGAGAATGCACCAGATAGCCCTGAAGCCATCTTTGGCACCGATCTTTTTCCCTTCATCGTAGGTTCGGCCATAGTACGAAATGCCCACTTCGTAGATCCTTATCCCGGGGTAGCGGGAGATCTTGGCGGTGACTTCGGGTTCGAAACCAAACCTGTTCTCCTTTAAGTATATCTTTTTAATATACTCCGCCCTGAAGAGCTTATAACAGGTTTCCATATCGCTCAGGTTCAGGTTGGTAAACATGTTCGAAAGGAAAGTCAGGAATTTATTCCCTGCTGAATGCCAGAAGAACAGGATGCGGTGTGGTGTACCACCCTTAAATCGTGATCCGTAAACTACATCAGCATACCCTTCTATTACCGGTTTCAGCAGTTTATTGTAATCCTCAGGATCGTACTCCAGGTCAGCATCCTGAATAATGATGAAATCACCTTTGGCCTCATCAATACCCCTGTGAAGCGCTGCCCCTTTACCCATGTTTAGCGCTTGCTCATAAAAGCTGATCTCATGCTCCGGATGTGACTCAATATATTCTTTCACCACGCCGGCTGTATTGTCGGATGAGCAATCATTCACGATGATGATCTCTTTCTCAAACCCCCCATCCAGCTTTACAGCCAATACTTTGTCAAGGATAAGATGGATGGTCCTCTCTTCATTATATACTGGAATAAGTATTGAAAGTTTCATGGTCATATCGTTATCGAAGAATTGTCAAAAATATAAATTTAAAGCATAAATCAAATGCTTATTGTCGCCCTGAGCATTCCGACAAGCGAAATAATGCTGCCCGGGAATGAATATGAAGATCATTTCCCTATTCGTTTATACAGGGATGTCCGTTCCCGGGGTGATTTTGCAACAAACTCAAACTTACTATCAAGTATTCTATAGAAGTTCGTGAATTCACCATTCGCCCTTTTTATTTCCAGGTTCTCAGGATGGTGGATGATCACATAATCAATTTCCCTCTCCTTATTTGTCTTTGGGCCGGACATATAAAATATCTCAATCTCGCTTCTGTCGAAACCACCAAATGTGGTATAAGGCATTTTCCCATAATTCCACATAACAGGGAATGGGCCATATGCCTGCGGGTTCTTCAGATTGATCATAGGTTTATCGCTTCCGATATAGTTCAGGATAAACTCATCACCCCAAAATGTACCCGCGTTTACGGGTAGAAAGACAGAATTTGGCTCCATTAGCTTTTCCAGACTATGCAGATCCTTTGCATTTATGGCATGATGGCTTCTAACGGGCCCGATCCTTAGCTGATGTTCCGTGAAAATGAACAGGAAAAATAAGGCCCCCAGCAGTTCAATCCATCCCGTTAATCGAATGCTTCCCATCCACATGATCAGGAAAAAGAAAAAGAAGAGCGATAAACGAATACGCATGGTATGCAGAAAAAATCCCGGTGGAACAACTATTAATAGCAAGAGAAAAAAGAGTGTCATTGTCAGCATGAATGAGCTGTTAAAAGCTGTTTTCTTATCGTTCTTTCCATTCCTGTACCAAAATATCCCTGACAAGACGGTTAAAGCAAGCAAGCCAAAAAACAATGGGATGTTTGCATTTCCATCGTGGCCCCCATGGTATATGACCAATGGCCGGATATAATACAGGTTCCCAAACAGGCTCATATCGTCATTTACCACCCTGGTCACCTTACCCAGAAAATCACTTATGCTCATGAAGTATATCACCAGTAAAATAGCCGGAGGAATGGTGATCAGTGTGATTTTCAAAATTTTAACAAGGAGGCTTTTGTAGTGTATCTTCTTTTCTTTGATAATGCCATAAAACATTTCATAAAATAGCAACACGATAATTGTAAGCCCGAAAAACACGAAAGAGAGCAGATGGCTGAAGACCATCAGGGTCAGTAGCAAACCTGCTATGAGCAACTGCTTTGTTGTTAAGGTCTTATGGACTTTTATCCAGTATCCTATCAGGATAAAAAGCAAAATAATACTCAGACAATAATTAAACAAACCGAGGGTAAGGCTGCCATTGAGCATGAAAGGAAAGATGGAATAATTGAGCGGGCTGAACCGTCCACTAATGGCAATCATCATGTATCGGAAAGAAAAGGCCATTCCCATCATATACAAAAAGATCATAAGGTTCAGGGCCATCGCAGAAGGCAGGAAGAGGTTAAAAAAGGCAAGGCTTCCATGTCCTATCAGGTTGCTAATTGGTAAGGTGTTGAATTTATAGTAATCCTGTACCAGCGGATTGCCTTCAAGGATCCCAAGGATCATATTGGCATTATAAAGATGATGAGGGCCATCAAGGGTGGGGAATACATAAAAAGTGAAAACGTGTGATGCACACAGCAAACTGATAATCACAAATATCCAGAGCTCGTACTTATTATAAAAAGAGAGGATTCTATTCATACCGTGATCGTCAGGATTTCAGTGTTAAAGATATCAAATATCATGTTTCGCCATTCAAAATACAGGCTCAGATTTTATTCCTGATAATATACGCGCTTGACCCTTCCCGAGACAGATGTCATGACCTCATACGGGATGGTGCCCAGGTCCATGGCCAGCTCAGTAATCAAACGTTCATCTCCAAAGATGATAACAGGATCCCCTTCCTTCGCCTTTATGCCACTGATATCGATCATGCACATATCCATGCAGATGCTTCCCACTGTAGGAGCTTTTTGTCCACTGACCAGGAGGTAAGCATTTCCGTTGCCAAGCCTTCTGTCGAGCCCATCGGCATAGCCCACGGGAACAACAGCAATTTCTGTATCGGCATCGATGATGGAAGGTCCATAGCCTACTCTTTCGCCTGCTTTCACCAGCTTGATCTGTGAAATAGTTGACTTCAATGTGCTCACATTTTCAAGCTTTACAGTATCATCATGGTTGGCTGCTACACCATACAGTCCGATACCAAGTCGTACCATATCAAAATGACCTTCAGGGAAGCGGGTGATGCCGGCCGAATTCATCATATGTCGTATCACAGGATGATCAACGCTGCCACAGAATTGATCGCACATTTCCGTAAAACGCTGTATCTGCACACGGCTGAAGTCATCACTACCCGGGTCGTTGCTCTCCGAAAGATGTGAAAAAACCGATTGCACATACAGCCTGCGGTTATTCCGTATCCTCTCAGAAAGTTTCTCAAGATCCGATGCTTCAAATCCCAGTCTGTGCATGCCGGTTTCAAACTTGATATGAATCTTTACTGGTTTATTTCGTGGGAGGATATTTTTCTTTATCGACCTTTCGAGCACCCCGAGAATACGGAAATTGTAAATCTCCGGTTCCAGGTTATGTTGTATCATGGCATCGAAACTGTGTTCTTCCGGATTCATCACCATGATAGGCAATATGATCCCTGCCTTCCTCAGCTCCACACCCTCATCGGCATAGGCCACAGTAAGGTAATCCACCCGGTGGAACTGCAGAAGATTGGCGATCTCGTAGCTTCCGCTACCATAGGAAAATGCTTTCACCATGGCCATGATCTTGGTGATGGGACTGATCTGCGACCTGAAATAGTTCAGGTTATTGACCATAGCATTGAGGTTGATCTCAAGCACCGTCTCGTGCGATTTTTGCTGCAAGGCCTTGCTGATCTGTTCAAACTCAAACACCCTCGCCCCTTTCAGAAGGATGGTCTCGTTGCTGAAAGAAGTGAAAGAGAACTTCCGCATAAACTCCTCCGTGGAGGGATAGAAAGTTTTATCCATCTCAAAGGCGTCGGCCTGGCGGGAAATGGATGGCCCGATGCCGATCAACCGCTTGATATTTTTTTGTTTGAGGATGCCTGCTATATCGGCATACAACTCTTCGGAGTCCTTCCCGCTCTGTAGGATGTCAGACAGTATTACAGTACGTTGCTTGTGAGATGACTGCTGGGTCAGGAAATCAATGGCGATGCTTAAAGAATTGATGTCGGAGTTGTAGCTGTCGTTGATGATAGTACAATGGTTGATCCCGGCTTTCATCTCCAGCCGCATGGCGATAGACTGCAAATCGGCCATGCCTTCCTTTATCACATTCTGATCAACCTCCAGAAAAAGCAAACAAGCCCAACATTGGATCGCATTCTCTATCGAAGCTTCATCCACAAATGGAATTTCTATGGTGTATTCCTTCTCCTTAAAAATACCTGTGATACTGCTGAGCTCCAACTGGTTTTTCACTACAGAAGTAATCTGCAGGTCGGCCGGTAGTTTTCTACTCCATGTGAAGGCATTGACGGTCTCCAGTATCTGTGACCTGATCAGTATCTCTTGAATGGCTGCATGATCGACACAATATATCAGCGTATCAACTTTGGTAAACAATTTGAGTTTTTCACCCACCTTCTGGTTGATGCTGATAAAATTCTCGTTATGTGCTTCACCTATATTGGTAAAGATGCCGATGTTTGGCCTGATGATGGACTGCAGCTTTTCCATCTCGTCCGGTTTGGATATGCCGGCCTCGAATATAGCCAGTTTGCTTGAAGAATCCATCTGCCATACAGAAAGGGGCACCCCTATTTGTGAGTTGTAGCTCTTGGGGCTGCGTACAATCTTGTATTGCTTATTAAGAAGCTGAAAAAGCCATTCCTTTATAATGGTTTTACCATTGCTTCCTGTGATGCCGATTACCGGCATGTCGAATTTTTTTCGATGTGCTGCGCTCAGCGCCTGCAAAGCAGAAAGTGTATCCTTAACCTTTATGAAATTAGCGCCTATATACTCGCTCAACTTAATATCGACGGCAGAGATAATAAAGGAACGAATTCCTTTGTTGTACAGCTCAGGTATATAGTTATGGCCATCCTTATTCCTTCCCGTCAGGGCAACAAAAATGCAGTTCTCAGGTGAGATCAGGCGACGGCTGTCGACTAAAATATCTGTCACTTCCGGGTTGCCATTGCTTTTCCTTATCAGCTCTCCCTCGACAATTCCTGTTATATCCGATATCGTGAACATACGTGCTATTGGTCTCCGTTTTGTCCGCCATTTTCTCCAATTGGGAGGGGATTCTTGTTCAGCTTGTCATAGCTGATGCGGTTCCTGTAAATATCTGCAGCCAGGTATATAGCAGCGCGCATAGATTCCGGAGAAGCCTCATTCTTTCCGGCGATCTCGAATGCGGTGCCATGCGCCGGAGAAGTCCTGACAATAGGAAGTCCGGCAGTATAGTTAACACCCGACTCAAATGAAAGTGCCTTAAAGGGGATGAGGCCCTGATCATGATACATGGCCAGCACACCATCAAATTTAGTAAAGGCCGAAGAACCAAAAAATCCATCTGCTGCATAAGGACCATACGCATGGATACCTTCATCAAAGGCTTGCTTCACTGCCGGGATGATAATTTCCTCTTCCTCCATACCAAGCAAACCATTATCTCCTGCATGTGGATTCATGCCAAGTAATGCGATCTTTGGCTTAGGAATGCTGAAGTCGCGCTTCAGTGAATTGTCCATGATCCGAAGCTTTTGCATGATGAGCTCCTTGCTTAACTGAGACGAAACATCCTTCAGTGGGATATGACCGGTCACCACTCCGATCCTGATGTTATTGCTAACCATCAGCATCAGGAAATCCTTGCTGCCGAACTTTTCAGCCAGGTATTCGGTATGGCCCGGAAAATGAAAGTCTTCAGACTGTATGTTCTTTTTATTAATGGGTGCAGTAACCATAACATTCAGATGATTTTCCTGAAGGTCCTGGCATGCTTTTTCAAGTGCCTTATATGCCAGATCGCCGGCCATGCTTGTGGATTTACCAATATCGATCTTCACCTCCTCTTCGGTCACATTGACAATATTTGACCGTTTGGGATTCGCCACATCGGCATTCTTCACCAGGTTAAAATTGAAATCATTCATATCGAGCACCTTTCGGTGATACGAGGCTACTTTTGAAACACCGTATACTACCGGAGTAATCAAATCAAGTATGCGCTGGTCGTGCAACGACTTGATGATGATCTCATATCCAATCCCGTTCAGGTCGCCATGGGTAATGCCCACTTTAACACGTATTTCTTCGTTCTTCTCCACTTTGATCATGACTGTAAATATTAACGCACAAAGATATTAAAAAGTGTCGAGTGCCGGGTACCTATTGCCCACTAAGCATCCTGAAGTATTCCACCAATAACCTGACACCGATCCCTGTTCCACCGGCAGGATGGTAATTTTCTTTTTTATCAAAGAATGCCGGACCGGCAATATCGAGATGAATAAACGGATAGTCGGTAAATTTCTCTAAAAATTTTCCTGCGGTGATCATGCCTGCTTCCATGCCCCCGATATTTTTTATATCGGCAATATTGGATTTTATAAGCTCACCATACTCCTCCCAGAAAGGGAATTCAGCAATACGTTCGTAAACATTTTCACCCGCTTCTTTAAGCCTGCTCATTGGCCTTGTTGCACCCGATTCCATGGCAACAATACCATACTTTCCGATGGCGCGGGCTGCAGCACCGGTCAGGGTAGCTGCGTCGATAACCAGTTTGGGGTCATATTTTTTTGCATAACTCAGGGCATCTGCCAGTATCATCCTGCCTTCAGCATCGGTATTAATTACCTCCACAGTAAGTCCGCTGTGCATGGTGATCACATCTCCACTAACATAGGCATTGCCGTCAGGACGGTTATCAGTGGCGGGTAAAAGTGCGATCACATGAACATTCAGGCGAAGGCGGGCAATGGCATAGAGTGCAGAAGCCATCGTGGCCGCACCGCCCATGTCGCACTTCATATTTTCCATGTAGCTGCCCGTCTTGATGTTTAAACCACCGGTATCATATACCACTCCTTTTCCAACCAGTACGTATGGTTTATCATTGACCGGTTCGATAGGTTTCCACTCCATGATGGTGAAGGTAGGTGGATCGATACTTCCCTTATTCACGGCAAGCAATCCTCCCATTTTCAGGGATTCTATCTTCTTTTTGCCCATGACCTCAACACGCGCCCCACTGGCCGTACCCATTTCCTTCGCCGTTGCGGCCAGCTTTTCCGCGTTGAGAGCATTTAGCGGCTCATTGACCATGTCGCGGCATTTAAATACGGCATCGCGGATGATATTTAATTCTTCAACCTCTTCTTTTCGGATACAGTGTGCTGAAATCTTTAACTCACTAAGTGAGAATTTTTCGTCCTTACGGTCTTTCTTATACTTAATAAACTGGTAGGAAGCCAGGCCCATGCCTTCAACAAAAGCCAAAACCAGCTTGCTCTTGCCGGTGAAATCGATCAGGGTGGCACTTTCTGCTTTATGATTGTTCAGCCAATCATGCAGCTTGCTGCCAACCTTTCGCAATTCTTCTATTTTCTTTTCATCCGGCCTTTTCTTATTCACCATATGGACGAAAATCCATTGGTTGAGCCGGTTGATGGAGATCAAATCCTTTTTGTCCTTTTTTACTTTCTTGCGGATATAATCCTGTTCAGCCTGGTTCAGCTTACTTTTATTTAAATCTTTGAGGGTATTAACAAGATAAATGATGTTATCGCCCGCAGATATGCGGTTTACCTTTTTAATGGTGAGTGTCATGGTCAGTAGGTTTTAAATTTGAGTAAGAAGGCCAAAGGTAGGGAAATATTTTATTTACTTGTATATGGGGTTAATAATGGTAAAAGTGAACTAAAGTTTGAAGTGAGCTATAGTTTGGAGTTGAATAACTTATGTCACTTTAGGCATTTCAAGATGCCAATTATGATGATAAAGGAGCAGAATTGTACAAGATTGAAATACCAGTGATTATTAATGAAGTATCGAAACCTGAGATACCTGAGTTTGAATTGTACCCCAATCCTGCAATGCAAATGGTTAACCTGGAATTTACACTGACACAGTGTCAGGAAATTAGTCTTCACTTAGCTTCTACTGAAGGTAAAAGAAGTTCCACACTACTCTCGTCAGACTATCCCTCTGGTAAACATTTAATAAGTTTCCCATTACAAGACAACCTTCCTGGTGGAATATACATATTTGAGATCAGGACTAAAAATTGGAGGGAAGCCCTGAAGTTCGTTAAGAAATGATTACCCCATAATCATCAATACGATATAGGGTACCGCATTAAACATGACAAAAAAGATCTTGTAAATCCCCAGGAAGAGATAAAACACCTGGTTAAACTTCTCTTTTTCCATAGGGAAAAACGCTGTTTGCGTTTTATAAAGCAGCCTGGGCATCGCCATCTGGCATAATACCCAGAGGATCAGCAGTCCACCATTGATAATGGTGCACCACATAAAGAATTCAGTCCAAAAATGTAGGTTCATAATGCTGGTATTTATAACCAAAGATAATACAATAGAAATCTAATCCGGGGAGATTTAGATTGAATTGATGAAAGGCCCAGTGGTGTTCACTTTTACACAATTTGAATAAAGGAGGGCTTGGGAAAATTCCTTGTGAGGAGATTTACTCACTTCGTTCGTGAGACCGCTTCGCTTAGTTCTCCATTCACTTCGTTCTGGTCGAAAAGACAAGGTTTGTTTTAATAGAGAAGTGATGTACTTGTCATCTCGAAAGAGTCCCGCGTAAATGCGGGACGACTGAGAGATCTCCTTCAAATATAAGCTATTCTCACCCCAGGAGTTGTAGTTCATTTTCCCCGGAGAGTATGAATTCGGTACTTCACACCCTCTTCACCTTCACGTCACCTGCGGGTAAAGTAAAAAAGAAGGCATTTATATATGCTGGCAAAGATGTGACCTTATAGATCTGTCCACCTTGGGCAATCAAATCTTCAATCTTCACCGACACACAAATGCGTTCATCATTTTGATATTCTTCAAAGGCTTCTGTTAAAAACGACAGGCCTGGTCCTATATCCTTCGCCATAAATACGTGGCCCTGATCTTCATAGGCATCTACAACCATCTCAACAGGTGCTGGATTTACTTTTAAATACTCAGTACCACCATCTTTATTTATCAAATATTTTTGGGATGTAAAGCGAAATAATATGCTATCATGCGTTAATTTATTCTCTTCGAGAAGACCTTTCATGGTCTCTTTATCGGATGCAGATATTCCTTCCATAAGTGTGTTAAAATTGATTGATTAATATTTTAGCCAAATATAATATTTTGAACAAATTCTTCCTGGATTTTTGACTCCACTGCTCTTGGCCCGCGGGTCGTTCTGATCACTTCAATTGCCTTATCAGCAGTTAATCCCTTATACTTCAGATATGATGCTGCAGCCATCCCTGACCGGCCTAAACCGCCGACACAATGGATCA
>JAOZTN010000048.1:0-2286 GCA_029942245.1 Bacteroidales bacterium
TACCTCCGGCCGGAACACCCTGTCCTTTCATGCATATGAGGACGTGGTCTGATCATAAGATCGAAATTTATGAGTTCGATGTAGACTGGAATAATACCTCCAGTAGCAGCTTTACGCTTGCCACCACCCTGACCCCGGCAACCTATAGCGCCAACGTGAATGGAGTGCCACAGCCCGGTACAAGCCAGCTTCTCGATGACCTGGCAATGATGATCATGTACAGGTTACAATACAGGGATTTTGGTACACATGAAAGTATGGTAGTCAACCATACGGTAAGTAATGGTGGCAGGGCAGCACCCCGGTGGTATGAATTCAGGAAAGCAAGTGGTGGAAGCTGGTCAATACATCAGCAGGGAACCTTTGCACCAGACAATGAAGAACGCTGGATGGGCAGCATCGCCATGAATGGAAATGGTGACATTGCACTCGGGTATTCGATTTCGAGCAGCAGTACCTATCCTTCTATCGGGTATACTGGCAGAAGGGCCGGTGATCCTCTCGGAGATATGACTATTGATGAAGTAATCGTAAAAGATGGATTGAGCTCACAATCAAATATCGAGCGCTGGGGCGATTATAGCTGCCTCTCTGTCGATCCCTCTGACGATACAACATTCTGGTTCACTACAGAATACAGGAAGTCTAGCGGCTGGGGCACATTTATTTCAAAATTTAACCTCGGCCCTCTTACACCACCAACTGCTGATGCTGGTGACGATGCTACCATTTGTAAGAGTGACCAGTACCAGTGCAATGGCTTTGTTACAAGTGCACAATCAGTACTTTGGACAACTGCAGGTGACGGTATCGTTATTGATGCAACGTCGCTGAATGCTAAATACATACGGGGCACCGGTGATATTGCCAATGGTTTTGCCACCCTGGCCCTTACGGCCTATGGTTTTGAATCGGGTTGGGAAGCGACCGATAGTGTGGTTGTTTTCCTGGTGGATGATCCTGCTGCAGATGCCGGTAATGATACCTTGCTTTGTGTTGGTGAACTATTACAGCTTAACGGATCCGCAATTAGCTATGATGAAGTGGCATGGCGGACTTCCGGCGACGGAACTTTCAGCGATACTACTGCACTGGATGCCATCTATACTGCAGGTTCAGGTGATGTCAGCAATGGTTCAGTAGATCTTACCCTCATTGCCATAGGCCTGACAGGCTGTATTGGCGAAGATGAAGATATCATGACCGTAACTATCGATGAGTGTACCGGTATTAATGAAGATGACAATAACTTCAGCCTGGGCATCAGACCCAACCCGAACACAGGAATATTTTCATATGATATCTATGCAAAATCTTCATCCGATGTGATGGTAGAGGTGCTGAACCTTCAGGGTCAGCAGGTATTTACGCAAAGACTGGGTGGCCTTGTAGGCGCTTATACAGGAAGCATTAACATTGGAAACAATCCGAAAGGCATTTATTACCTGAGGATTAACAACGGTCAGGAAGTCCGGATAGAAAAGGTTTTGGTACAATAAAGGAAAAATGGTATTATCTTTGGGGACGCGGAGACGCGTCCCTTTTTTTTTAACCCTGAACGAACAACATGAAGAAAACACTACTCCTCGTACTTATCATTGCTATGTCGATAAGCCTGGCCACAGCCCAGACGAAAAGCTACACCCCTACAGAAGTTAAGAAAGCCACCCATTTTCGTAAAACCCCTCCCTTAAGTGAGATGACCATCATCCTGCCAGGTGAACGTGACAGGAGTTGGAAAGATGGCGTGATTCCCAATGAAGTATTCGATGACCAGGTGGTGACGAAAAATGCATTACCCAACGGGCCTGATCCGGTAGCACAACAGACGATGGGGCAAACACAGCACAAAGGACCTCACATCAATATTGCCGGTGTCGGGAATGTGAATGGTGTTTATCCTCCGGATACTGACGGAGACGTTGGCCCGGATCATTATTTCCAGATGATCAACCTCTCATTTGCTATATGGGATAAAGAAGGAAATAAATTGTACGGACCAGTCGATAACAGCACCTTATGGAATGGCTTCATAGGACCCTGGACAGGGACCAATGATGGTGATCCCATTGTATTATATGATAGCGAAGCTGATCGTTGGATGGCCAGCCAGTTTGCTATAAACACCGGGAATGGAACCTACTGGCAGCTGATTGCCATATCAGAAAGCGGTGACCCGCTTGGTGCATGGTATCAGTATGCATTCGAATTTCCTGCTTTTAACGATTACCCACATTTCGGGATCTGGCAGGATGCATACTATGCTACCTTTAACATGTTTGGTGA
>JAOZTN010000048.1:2386-9144 GCA_029942245.1 Bacteroidales bacterium
CTGATTGGGATATGCCTTTCGCGTCTGTTTTTCAGGAGATCCAGGTGCTCGACACAGAGCCTTTCGAAGCATTTCTTTGCGATGCTCCCAGGTGGCGATGCATTCATCAACCCAATACCGGTGTAAAGCTTGAAGCACTGAATGACAGGTTGATGTTCAGGTTGCAGTACAGGAACTTCGGGGATTATCATACCATGGTACTCAACCATACGGTTAATGCAGATGGGAACGGAAAAGCAGGAATCCGTTGGTATGAGCTTCGCGATTCCCTTGACGGCAATGGATGGCAGATCTATCAGCAAGGAACATATTCACCGGATGAATATCATCGCTGGATGGCCAGCATAGCCATGAATGGAAATGGAACAATTGCCATGGGATATACTGTGTCAGGTGAGCATACCGTCTTCCCTTCAATGCGTTACACAGGACGCCATAAAGATGCCCCCCTGGGAGAGATGGATTATCTGGAAATAGAGGTGATCCCGGGTACCAATCCTCAGACTGCTTTGAATCGTTGGGGTGACTATTCCATGACCTCTGTCGATCCGGTCGATGACAGCACCTTCTGGCATACCAGTGAGTATTCTACAGGTGGTTGGGTTACCCGTATCGTTTCATTCGATTTTGGACCCTTTAGTGCACCTACTGCCGATGTCGGCCCTGATACCTCAGTGTTGGTCAACAAAATGTTTCACCGTACAGCAACAGCAACACACTTTAACAGGGTATTCTGGGAAACTGACGGCGACGGCATCATCGTTGGCGATGATGAGCTTGAGGTTTCATACCTGCGTGGTGAACAGGACATCCTGAATGGTTCCTTGAACCTCTGGATGACTGCCTATGGTTATCTGGAGGAAATGACAGCAGTTGATAGCCTCGTGCTGACCATCGAGCAATTGCCCATCGGTATTGCCGAGCCGGGAAAAGAACCGGAAGTGAGCGTATATCCCAACCCCACCAATGATAAGTTTAACCTGAATATCAGTGGTATGGATGAGGCTCCCATGGACCTGCTCATCACTAACAGCCAGGGCCAGCAGATCTTTAACTATCATATTGATAGCTTTAACGGAGAATACAGCAATGTGATTGATATGAGTTATTTCACATCCGGAATTTATTTCCTGAAGATCAGCAGCAGCAACTTCAATAAAACAGTGAAGCTCCTCAAAAACTAGGGAAGTCTGATACCAGAACTCTGATACCAGAAGTTTGAAGTGAAGTCAGAAATAATTCATAGTTTACTTCTGACTTCTGGTATCAAACTTCTGACTTCTCTTTCTGATCATCTTTTAAGCCATTTCCCACTCTCAAACAAGCCCTCTTCATTGTATATTCGGTATACATATGTTCCGGATTTGAACGCAACAGTATTCACCTCTCCCCATTTGCCAATTATCTGCTCGGACAGAACAATTTTACCACTGATATCATATAGCTCAAAATTACTTTTCTTGTAGTGTGCTGCTATACGCACTTTCAGGTGGTTTGTACCGGGGTTGGGAAATACCAGGGCTTCCCGCATCTCTATTGCCGGCTCTTCGGGGGTACTGACCAGCAGCCCTTCGCTGTTTAGTTTTAACACATGAATATCGAGTTCTTCTTCAGTTACATTTTGATAATCATATCGGGTTCCGGCGATAATACAACCACCATCTTTGGCTGCAATAATTTTTTGCATCTTATAGTAGGCATCACCACCATAAAAACGTTCCCAGCGTATATTGAGGTTGCTGTCGGTTTGCAATACATAATACCACGATGGCCAGGTTCCAAAAAAGATACCATAACATTTAGTACCCCCAATAAAAATAGAATCTTTATGGTTAAAATCTAATGCACCTGAAGCTGGAATGTCCAAGCAACTCGTACCCCAGGATTTGAATAAGCTGTTTGTGCTATCAATCGGATGTTTTTGTTTATATAGCCCTATGTCGTGATCACTTCCCCCATTCCATTCGCCTGTCAAATAGAAAGATGTGTCTGTATCCCATTTGATTCCATAAGGAGAGTTAATATTATTTGGCCTGGCATTTTCATGAACAATTAGATCAAAGTGTTCATTGATAGAGTAATAATCAGACATAATTTCATCAGCCATCCAATATGTGGTATCTGACAATTGCTTAATTGCACCGCAAACTCTACCTTCATCGCTATAATATCTTGCTTGTATGCTGTCAAAATTATTACTCAAAACATAAAAGAAAATTTGAAAGTTCAATGTTTTAATAGTTCCTCCCACAAGTAGATTATTATTTGCTCCTCTTTCAGTTATCGAAAACCAGTATTCATAGTTCGTTGGCAAGGAGAAACTATTTCTATCCAATATATCAAGCTGACTACTGATTTTCTTAATTTCAATTATACTGTTTTTGTAACCGATAAACTCTCGAGTTGTATCGCTCGTGTATCCACTAGTAACAATCGAATTGTTAGAATCAGACAGCAACCGATTAATTACATTCCGTCGATTTGGACTAATAAGTATGATGCTATCTTTGAAATTTCCTTTGTTATCAATCTTGACGATGAGTCCCTCAGTTTTTCCCATGAACTCATTAGGTTTCGATACAAATCCACAGAATATGATATCTCCTGATTCTGATTCAAATACATCATACACAACTTCATTCATAGGAGTAGACAGAAGATATTCGAAAGTTGCATCTTGACAGTTTGCAGCAATTGAGCAAAGGAAAACTATCGGCACGAACAACAATAACTTACACATAATATTTTATTTTTTCAAGAACCGGGCTAAAGATCCTTAGCCCGGTTCTTGATTTCTGAGATAAGAAAATTAATCTGGTGAGTTTTGATAAGGAATCCCGTAAGTTACTTCATAAGTGTGAGCAAGTACTTGGGATCCAAAAAGATCATCGGTTATTTTGATGCCAACAAAACTTTTACCGCTTGGCCGTAGGCCAGTCGGTGGGGATCCATACGTGTATATGATATCGTCTGCTTCAAGTAAGAAATATTCCAAATCTTCATTATATAGGCAACTGTCAAGAGTATATGTTGGGTCCAGATAAATCCTAAAATTTCCACTTCCATCAGGAAATTGACTGGGATAGGCGGTTTTTGTTTCTAAATTCGTATAGCCACCTGAGCCCCCAACCCAAGTATTGGATCCGTAATTCAGTCTCCATTCGACTTCATTTGATCCATCGGATACTCCTTGCATGCTGCCATCACACTTACCTTGCAGAGTTCCACTTAATGTCCCCCAGACCCAGTTATCATCGGGGCTGAAGGGATAATATCCCATTACCAGGTTAAACCCAAAGCCGTTTATTGCTGTAATGTACGCTGTATTGCTTACAATTGAGTCAAGTACAACATCACAAAAGCGCATAAAGGCTTCTTCCGTATCGATAGATTCAAGCTGGTTCTGAATGTCCGTTTCCATCTGGCTGTTCAGGGTTTGCACATCGCTTACATAAGCCATGCTTGAAGCATTTACATTGAGCGTGTAACTTGCTTTGTAAACAATAAAGTCCCTGGTAGATGTATCGGGAATTGCATAGTTGTAATTTTGCAATGCTTCGGAGTTCCATACAACAGAATCAATATGGATCTTATCGCCGGTTTTTAGTGTGCTGTTCATTTTCTGCTCAAATTGCTTAATGAGACTCAACACTTTTTGGCTGTGGTTTGATAATTCAATCTTTTTGTCCTGGCCTGCTGTTACAGCTTCATCTTTCTTACATGAAGTAAAGGCAAAGCTGATCATCAGCATAATAACGGCCATTGTTTTCATTTTGTTTTTCATTTTTTCAAATTTTAAGTTAAACAATCATGAATTGGTTTAGCCGGCTACGCTAAAAAATAGCATATATTTGCCTCTGCCTCCTTTCTTTGTTAATTGTTTTCATCTAGCGGTGTAAATATTTAATTTTCAATTAAAGGGGGTTTTTTTAATCCCTGCCTTCAAGACTGAAACCAATATTTCCCCTGGACAATTAATCATTCCCGGGTATAAAAGCGTACGAGTTTGTTTTGAGTGGTTTTTAGTGATCGTCGTATTACGGACAACTACATATTAATACGGAATATGTGTAAAAGGTAACCCTGTTTGATCGTTTTTTTTTTTTAACTGAAAAATGCCAGATAAACAAGGTGTTAAGTGTTCAAATTAGATTTATTCTAATTAATATTTTGGTACCTTGATCAGAGAAAAAAGATACCAGAAGTCAGAGGTCTGATACCAGAAATGTCTGGTTAAAATTCATGAGTGTTGTGAAAACATCTACTGTTGTGGAGTTACAAAGAACATGATCTAATTGCGGCTTAGTAAAACTGCAGTTGAGGGGATGTCTCGCTAGCGCTCGACATGACAGCAAATTTGTTGAGAATATAGAAGGGCGCGGCGCAAGATCGTTGATTTCGTTGGAGCGCCGCGCCCTTTATTTTTAAACATAATGCATGTCTTTTCGACCGGAATGAAATGAAGGGAGAAATCCCCTTGTTATCCTTAGCTAAACAATTTCCCTGGACACTACTGTACCAGAAGTCAGAACTCTGATACCAGAAGTTTGAAGTGAACTCAGAATTATTTCTGACTTCTGGTATCAAACTTCTGACTTCTTTTTCCAAATCCTTCTAAATAACTTCCTGATAATCAATTTAGAGAAGTTCTAAACAAATTTCCAAATACCTGATTGATAAGGCTTTCGGAGTGTGAGCGTTTGCATCATCCTTCGGAAGTCTTTTTAATTATCAGTATTACAGCGAGTTACGCTTGTTTAGATTTTGCTCTAAATCACTTTTCAGTTGCTCTAATGTTTATATTTTTGCCCTTTGTGAATTACTAAACAATTGGCTTGTATCAAGCCTTTAAAAAGGAGCAAAACGTGAACGATGTAATGATCTATTCGGTAATTTCAATTGGATCCATTGGAATTGCTGCAGCCGTGATCCTTTATTTTGTTGCCCAGCGATTCAAGGTCATCGAAGACCCCAAGATCGATGAGGTGGAAGAAGCCCTCCCTGCTGCTAACTGCGGCGGATGTGGCTATCCGGGTTGCCGTGGCTTTGCCGAGGCTACCGTGAAATCTGCCAATGAGCATAAACATATTGAAGGCCTGAACTGTCCTGTAGGTGGTAATGATGTAATGTCGCAGGTAGCGGCTATCCTTGGCCTTGAAGTGGAAGAGACAAAACCCATGATTGCAGTGGTGCGATGCAATGGTTCAAAAGCTAATTCTCCCCAGAAAGTACAGTACGACGGTCCTGCAACTTGTGCATTTGCACACAACCTGTATTCAGGTGAAGGCGGATGCCCTCATGGATGTCTTGGCCTGGGTGATTGTGTGGCTGCGTGCAAGTTTGATGCCATCCATATGGATCCCGAAACAGGACTTCCGGTGGTGAATGACCTTTGTGTTGCCTGTGGTGCATGTGTGAAAGCCTGTCCCAGGGATATCATCGAACTTCGTTTCAAGGGGCCCAAAGGCAAAAGGATATTTGTCAGTTGTATAAACCAGGAACGCGGTGGACCTGCAAAGAAAAATTGTGCCGTGGCATGTATCGGTTGTGGCAAATGTGAGAAGGAATGTAAATTCGATGCCATCACCATAGTGAATAACCTGGCTTATATCGACTTTGAAAAATGCAAACTCTGTAGGAAATGTGTACCGGTTTGTCCAACAAATGCCATCCATGAGCTGCACTTTCCTCCAAAGAAAGAAAAAGTTGTGAAGCCGGAAGCTAAAGTTGAGAAAGAGGAAAAGCCGGTAGTAGCTGAAAAGCCGGAATCAGAAGGCAAAGCTGCTGATGATACAAAACCGGGTAAACAGGAAGCATAGTATTTAATCTATATCGCAATACAGAATGGGTATCTTAAAGACTTTTTCATTAGGCGGTGTTCATCCTCCGGAGAACAAACTCTCGGCCAATCAGGCCATAGAGGTGTTGCCGCTGCCCAAACAGGCGTTCATTCCATTAAACCAGAATCTCGGTGCCCCCGGCGTTGCCCAGGTACAAAAGGGCGATGAGGTGAAGGTAGGGCAACTGCTTGCAAAGGGTGAGGCTTTTATTTCGTCCAATGTACATTCATCAGTTTCGGGCAAGGTTCTGAAGATCGATGCTGTGCAGGACCCCTCAGGCTATAAGCGTCCTGCAGTGGTGATCAATGTGGATGGAGACGAATGGATAGAGGGTATCGACAAATCCGATGCATTGATAAAAGACATAAAGCTCAGCCAGAAAGAGATCGTTGACAAAGTCCACGAGTTGGGCGTTGTTGGCCTTGGTGGAGCTACTTTTCCCTCCCATGTGAAGCTGATGGTGCCGGAAGGCAAGAAGGCCGAAGTGCTGATCATCAACGGGGTAGAATGTGAACCTTACCTGACTGCTGATCACAGGCTGATGCTGGAGAAAGGGGATGAGATCCTTGTTGGTACCTCCATCCTCATGAAAGGACTGGGTGTTGAAAGAGCTATCATAGGCATCGAGAACAATAAGCAGGATGCCATTAAAAATATGACCGAGCTGGCTAAAGCCTATGCCGGTATTGAAATATGCCCCCTGAAGGTGAAATATCCACAGGGTGGTGAAAAACAATTGATCAAAGCCACCATCAAAAGGGAGGTCCCGTCAGGGAAGCTTCCGATTGAAGTAGGCGCTGTGGTCAATAATGTAGGAACTGCTTTTGCTGTTTATGAAGCAGTTCAGAAAAATAAACCCCTGTTCGAACGTGTCGTGACCATTACCGGCAAGTCAGTTGCCAAACCGGGTAACTTCAT
>JAOZTN010000048.1:9244-13461 GCA_029942245.1 Bacteroidales bacterium
TCGAACGTGTCGTGACCATTACCGGCAAGTCAGTTGCCAAACCGGGTAACTTCATGGTCAGGATCGGTACTCCCATTGGAGAGTTGATCGATGCGGCCGGTGGTCTTCCTGAAGATTCCGGTAAAATGATCGGTGGTGGCCCAATGATGGGAAAATCACTGCTGTCGACTGATACACCCGTGGTAAAAGGGTCGTCAGGCATCCTCATCCTCCCCGAGAACGAATCGAAAAGGGTGGAGATGAAGAACTGTATCCGTTGCGCACGTTGCGTATCGGTATGCCCCATGGGACTGGAACCTGTTTTGCTGGCACAGCAGGCAGAACTGGAAATGTGGGATGAACTTGAACAGGAAAGGGTGATGGATTGCATAGAATGTGGTTCATGCCATTATACTTGCCCGTCGGGAAGGCCATTGCTTGATTATATCAGGCTTGGCAAGAACAAGGTAGGTCAAATTATGAGAAACAGAGGAAAAAAATAAAATATGAGCATGTTAACAGTTTCCGGGTCTCCCCATGTTCATGGAGACTCATCCGTTAAGAAAATCATGTACACCGTGCTGATCGCCATGTTGCCTGCCATGCTGGTGTCCGTCTACTTTTTTGGACTGGATGCCCTGCGGGTGATGGTGATCTCTTCACTGGCTTGCCTTTTCTTCGAATGGCTGATCCAGAAATACATGATCAAAGGGCCAGTGACCATAAACGATGGTTCTGCCCTGGTTACCGGTATCTTGCTGGCCTTTAACGTGCCAAGCAACCTTCCGCTCTGGATCATTCTTGTCGGCGCTTTTGTGGCGATAGGCATGGCGAAGATGTCGTTTGGCGGCTTGGGCAAGAATCCTTTCAATCCGGCACTCGTCGGACGTGTATTCCTTTTGATCTCCTTCCCTGTGCAGATGACCAGCTGGCCGGAGCCCAAACTCCTGTTCGGTAACATGATTTCCGCTCCGGATGCTATGGGTGGGGCAACCCCATTGGGATTTCTGAAGGAAGGATTGAAGAATAATACCGTGCCTGAGCTGATGGCAAAGATGCCTGACCTGATGACGGACTTCATTGGCTTTATCGGTGGTTCTCTTGGTGAGGTTTCTGCCGTTGCCCTGTTACTGGGTGCCATATACATGCTGGTAAAAAAAGTAATTACCTGGCACATCCCATTGGCGTATATCGGTTCTGTGATCGTATTTACAGGCATACTCTGGATGATCAACCCTGAAATGTATGCTGATCCTGTATTCCATGTGCTTACCGGTGGATTGATATTGGGAGCCTTTTTTATGGCTACCGATATGGTATCATCGCCCATCAGTCCATGGGCTCAGATCGTATTTGGTATCGGCTGCGGGGTGATCACCATATTGATCAGGATATGGGGCTCATATCCCGAAGGGGTATCATTTGCCATCCTGATCATGAATGCCTTTACACCACTGCTGAACCGCTGGATGAAACCGGCAAGGTTCGGAGAAACAGTAAAAGCAGCTTAATTTGTTCAATAGATAATCGTATAGATACATGGCCAAAAAAGTTAAATCATCCTTTATCAACATGGTGCTGACACTCACGATCATCACCGTGGTGGCCTCCCTGGCACTGGGTTCGGTATACAACCTGACCCTTGAGCCAATTGCTGCTGCTAAAAAAGCTGCACGCGAGAGGGCCATTAAACTGGTTTTGCCAGCGTTCGATTCACTCAACAGTTTTAAGGTGCCCATGCCGGCCGATCCTGAACTGACAGCCGGCAACGGCGACCAGGATTCACTGGAATTTCACCAGGCTTTTGAGAATGGAACCCTTGTTGGTACTGCCATATCGACCTTCTCAAACCAGGCTTATGACCCCACACAGATTCAGATCATGGTGGGCTTCTTACCCGGTGGAATCATCGACAGTACGGTGGTAACACAGCAGAAGGAAACTCCCGGGCTTGGTACCAAGATGGCAGACCCGAAATTCAACGGACAGTTTGCCGGTAAGAATCCTGCCACCTTCAGCCTTTATGTGACTAAGGATGGCGGCCAGGTGGATGCCATCACGGCTTCTACCATAAGCTCAAGGGCGGTATGTGATGCCATCCGCAGGGCATATGCAACTTTCAAATCATATAAAAGTGATGGAGGAAACGAATAATGAACCAGTGGACCAATTTTACCAAAGGATTTATTAAAGAAAACGCAGTATTCGTACTGCTGCTGGGGCTCTGTCCTACATTGGCTGTGACATCATCAGCCATTAATGGGATGGGAATGGGCCTGGCAACCACCTTTGTGCTCGTATGTTCGAACATGGTGGTGACCCTGGTCAAGAGTTTTATTCCGGACAAGGTGAGGATTCCGGCATTCATTGTGATCATCGCTTCATTTGTGACCATAGTGGAACTGGTGATGCAGGCCTATGTGCCCGCATTATTCGATACCCTCGGGATCTTTATCCCGCTGATCGTGGTGAACTGCCTCGTTCTCGGACGCGCAGAAGGCTTTGCTTCAAAGCAGAGTTTCATCTCTTCTCTGATCGATGGCCTGGGCATGGGCCTTGGATTTACCTTCGCACTGACCCTCCTGGGGAGCGTTAGGGAGATGCTGGGTAACGGCTCTATCTTCGATGTGAAGTTTACAACGGGAGATGCCATACTGGTGTTCATCCTGCAGCCGGGTGCCTTCATCGTGCTGGGCTACCTGATCGCGATAATTAATAAATTGAGAAAAACAGCTTAATATACAGACCATGGAATATTTCGGTATAATCATCGGTGCCATATTTGTTTCGAATATAGTTTTGGCCCAGTTCCTGGGGATCTGCCCCTTCCTTGGAGTAAGTGGAAAGGTATCCACCTCAGTAGGTATGAGTGGAGCGGTCCTCTTTGTGATGACCCTGGCTACCCTCGTTACCTGGCTGATATATGTTTATGTACTGGTGCCCCTTGGCATCACATTCCTGCAAACCATCAGCTTTATCCTTGTGATCGCATCACTGGTACAGATGGTAGAGATTGTCCTGAAGAAGATCAGCCCGCCCTTGTATCAGGCCCTCGGGATCTTCCTCCCACTGATCACCACTAACTGTGCCGTGCTTGGTGTTGCTTTGCTGGCGCAATCAAAAAACCTTGACCTCCTGCAGTCTATTGTTTTTGCTGTTGCCAATGCCATCGGCTTCGCCCTGGCAATGATACTCTTTGCAGGCCTCCGCGAACACCTCAACCTTATGCAGGTACCAAAAGGCATGCGTGGTGTACCTATCGCTCTTGTCACAGCCGGTATCCTCGCCATGGCGTTCATGGGATTTGCCGGCATGGTCAAATAAAACCGGAATTATGCACGATATCATGCTTTTTATGGGAACAGTGATCATGGGCTTCTTCGCCATCATGAACCCTATTGCCAATACACCAATATTTATGGGGCTTACTTCCTCAATCGATGAAGTGAGGACAAAGAATATTATTGCATTCAGGTCGGTCTTATTTGCATTTGTGATGGTCAGCGTATTTGTGATTCTTGGAAACTTTATTTTTCAGGTGTTTGGGATCACCTTGCCGGCTTTTCAGCTAACCGGCGGCATATTGTTATTCTTAATAGGATATGATATGCTACAGGGACAGACTTCGAAGATCCGTCAGCACAGTAAAGAGGACCATGAGGAAATTAAAGCAAAAGCTGCTGACTCGGATACGGTCCTGAGCCTTGCTCTCACTCCGCTGGGTATTCCAATACTTGCAGGACCGGGAACAATTGCCACTGCAATGAACTTTGCCGGTATGTCCTCCGGAATGGGGCATGTTGAACAGGTGGCCGCCATCATAATTGCATTTGCCCTGATGTGCCTGGTCACCTTTCTGATGTTCATCTCTGCCAACCGCATTGTTAAGCTGCTGGGTAAGCATGTGATCAACGTAATCTCACGTGTCATGGGCCTCATCCTGGCGCTCATAGCTACACAGATGGTGATATTGGGGGTTAAGAATGCAATAGAAATGTACACTAAAAGTGCCTAGAGTAAGTGAGCCTCAGATTTTACAAGCGAAGCGATGTAAAAACTGATAGTCGAACTTATCCTGACGAAGGAAGAATCCCTTTCTTCACTGCCTAAAGTACTTAGAGTGCCTGAAGTACTTAAAGTTATTTCAATTTTAGATTTCGAAATGGTATCCGATTGAGAATGCAATCGGAAGAATATCCTGTTCAATCTGAATGGCCGGATCATTTTTAACGGCATCA
>JAOZTN010000048.1:13561-18436 GCA_029942245.1 Bacteroidales bacterium
AATCGGAAGAATATCCTGTTCAATCTGAATGGCCGGATCATTTTTAACGGCATCATAGTCATTTTTGAAATCGGATGAACTGATTGGAAAGTTTAAAGCAATATTCAGCCCATGTGAAGTAGTGGCGCCGAATCGAAATTCACATCCAATACCCGGGCTCAGTCCGGCATAAACTTTGTCGTATTCATCAGCTCCATCAATGATAATGGCCCGGTTTGTCCCGTACATCACTTTTGCATAAGGTCGTATGTTGTTTTTGTTGGTTTTTGGAATGAAATAGAAGTTCAATCCGAGCGACCAGCCAAAATCAATCTTATAATACCCGGCTGCCCCAAAAAAACCAAGATATTTCAAGGGCGTAAATGTCGCTTTTATTCCTACAATCCCACCGTAATCAGTCCCGACTCCAAATCCGAAATCCGCACTTCGCTTATACTCTTTAACTTTATCCTGTTCCTGGTATTTTTGCGATTGAGATATGGATGTCTGGATTTGAGCTAATAAGCTTGCCGAAATGGCAAGGGCCATAGCCAGAAGGATAGTTTTCTTCATAATCAGTTCTCTATTGGTTATGACGAAGTTAAAAAATAACTCAACACCCACTGCGTCCGCCGCAGATATATCGAAGGCGGAACACCCAACACCCAACGACTTGTCCTGAGCGAAGTCGAAGGGCCCAACACTCAACACTCAACACTCAACACTTTTTTTTTAGTTACTTTTGCCTAAAGCAAATCGCTACTTTATGCCATTAGACACCATTATCAGTTTTCAGGATGTACCTGTTTTTCAGAAGGAGAACCTCATCCTTTCCGACGTAAGCTTTAATCTTGAAAAAGGGGAGTTCCTGTATATCATTGGAAAAACCGGTACAGGAAAAAGCAGTCTGTTAAAAACGATTTACGCTGATCTGCCGGTAACGGCCGGCACGGCTAATGTTGCAGGTTACGACCTGAGGACGATTAAGCGTAAGGAAATCCCTTTCCTGAGGAGAAAGATGGGCATTGTTTTTCAGGATTTTCAGCTGCTCACCGACAGAACTGTTTTCGATAATATGCTGTTTGTTATGAAGGCCACGGGCTGGAAAGACAAACGGAAAATAGAAGAGCGCATACAGGATGTGCTCGAAAAAACTAACCTGGGCACCAAAGGCTTCAAGATGCCGCATGAATTGTCTGGTGGTGAACAGCAAAGGCTGGGCATTGCACGGGCCCTCATCAACGATCCTGAGGTTGTACTGGCCGATGAGCCTACCGGTAACCTCGATCCTGAATCATCACACGGTATTATGGAGTTACTGTTTGAGATCAGCAAGTCGGGCAGGGCGGTGATCATGGCCACACATGACTATTCCCTCTTTCAGTTTTTTAAAGCAAGAACCCTTGTTTGTGAAGATGGGAAGCTGGTATCCAGCATTAGTTGAACGTAGTCAGAAATTGTCATTCTGAGCAAAGCGAAGAATAAAATTGAAACTATTCCCACACCAATTCTATCAATCTTTCTGCATTCATTTTGTTCGAATAGAGCTCCCTTAAGACCTTTTCCCGCCTGGAAACATCATCTCCGGTAAAGTCATTTTCGAATAGCTCCTTCAGTCTTTTCTTGAGGGACGCAGTGTCATTTCCGATATGGCAGAGATCATCAAGTCCTGTGCCATTCAGCATCTTGTCGTTCACAAGACAAAAGCGCCCCTGGTGTAATACATTCAGGAGTTTCAGCTTCAGTCCTGTTGCCTGGAAAGTGACAAGGATATTTACATGTGCCTTCCTGATCAGGTCGAACATTTCTTCATCCTCAGGATTGCAAATGATACTGATGTTGTCATTCCCCTTCACCATTTTCTTAATGCGTTCAGGAGGATTCATGCCGGCAATCACCAGGGGGATGTCGATATCATCGAACACTTCATTGATCAGGTATACTGCAGCATGCGTATTCTCGGGTACTTCAATATTTCCGTGATAAAGTGCATATTCACCTCTGCCATCCATCACATCCAGAACGTTGTTGGGATGAAAGCTCGGCATATGTATGACCTTGTTGTCAGGGAAATGTTCCTGGAGATAGCTGGTGTCTTTTTCTGACACACAAAACATCATATTTGAATGTTTCAACACGCGCTGATACATCCGCAATTTACAGCTTGCACCCAGAAAGTATATCTTGCTGAAAAGGTTTTTACAAACCTTAAACAGGTTATAATAATATTGATGTTCAATATTGCTTTCACGGTAGATCTTAAACCTTCCTTTCAGCCGTTTGTCGGCAAGGAAATAGCATGAGTGTAGTCCTTCGAACAGTATGGGATGATTGTCTTCCAGTATCCGTTCGAGCATTTCTGTCGAGCGCCGGCTGGAAACTATATACGGCCTCAGGCTGAAAGCCGATTTCATACCCGTTTTTCTTGGATAATAGTGAACCTCTTCGCAATACTTATTAAGCTCGTCGGTGCGCTCCCTGCCCGGGTACTCAATGCAGTGCAGATGGATCTTAACACCTTTTTCATGCAGGTTCTTGATCTTATAAAACACATCGATCACACCGCCGTAATTCGGTGGGTAGGGAACGTCAAATGAAATGATATGTAAGTGCTTATCCTGCAAGATGTGCGTAAATTCGGGTTAATTTTTGCTCTTCATGCTCCCAACAGAGCTCCTCTGATGCAAAACTAAGGTTTTCTTTCCAGATTTCATACTGTTGGGGGTCACTGAGCATCTCCCGCACTGCTGTCGCGACCTCCTCAGGATCATGAGTGCCGATCACCCTTCCTATCTTATAAGATGTTATCACCTGCTTGATCTCTACCAGGTCTGATGCCAGTACCGGAACCCTGGCCTGTATGTAGTCGAAAATTTTGTTCGGCAGGCTAAAGCGGTAGTTGATGTTTGTGTCCTTATCGAGGGTAACCGCCAGGTCGGCATGAACCGTATACTGATAGAGTTCACTAAATGGCATTTTCGGAATGAAGCGTACTTTTTCTTTAAGCTGCATATCTGCCACCTCTCGCTTAAGCAGAGGAAGCACATCACCGCCACCGATGATCACGAAAATAGCGTCCTCAAGATATTTCATAGCCTGGATCATCTCTTCGGTACCACGCTGTATGTTGATGCCGGCACCCTGTAAGAGAATAATCTTTTTGTCTTCCGGTAAACCCAGTTCAGTCCTGCTTTTTTCTATTTTGTATTCCTGACGGTAAGGCATATTCCTGATCACGTCCACCTCGACCTTATATTTCTCCCTGAACAAATTGGCGATGGATTCATTCACTGTGTAGACGGTTTTTAGCTTCGGAAAGATCCATTTTTCAATGCCCTTCCATATATTCTGTACCCTCTTTCTGTTTACGAGCTCAGGGGTTTCGGTATAATATTCGTGGCTGTCGTATACCAGGTCTTTGCCCCGTAATCGCGAGGCGAGATAGTTAGCCATCAGGGTGTCGAGGTCGTTTGAAAGATAAATGCTGACAGGTTTAAACAGGAGAAGAAGAAAAAGACGAATATTGTATTCAGCATAGAAAAAGGGCCCTTTGCTGAATAGCAGCCTCATGCGATGCATGCGGTAATTCCGTTGCACGAGGGGAAGGCTTCCTTTCTGCTTCCGCCCAACCAATAACACCTCAAAGCCCATCTTTTGCAGGGAATTGCAGATACGGTCTACGCGCTGGTCAGTAACGAGGTCGTTGGTAACGGAAACAATGATTTTTTTCATTCGATGCAATAGAAATCAACGCTAATTTATGTAAATAACGGATATGGTCATCTATTATGCGGAATAATACAAATCCTTACTATCTTTATATGGTCAATGAAGATACTTAAGAACATATCACTTAAAGCATATAATACTTTCAATATCGATGTTAAGGCATCAGGCTATGCTGAAGCAAATAGCGTTGCTGAACTGATTGATTTTGTGAAAGAAGGACACTTGCGTGATAACAATGTACTGATATTGGGAGGAGGAAGCAATATCCTTTTTAGCGGTGACTTCGATGGGCTGGTGATCCGGAACAGGATAGAAGGGATAGAAGTGAAGGAGCAGGGAACTGATATGGTCCTGGTAAAAGCCGGAGCAGGCGTGGTCTGGGATGACCTGGTTCACTATTGTATTGATCGTGGCTATGGTGGCATCGAAAACCTGGTGTTGATACCGGGAAGTGTGGGGGCAAGCCCTATCCAGAATATCGGTGCGTATGGCGTTGAACTAAAAGATGTATTTCATTCGCTCGAGGCATTGGATGTGAATACCGGAGAGGTCAGAAGTTTCGGGACGGAGGAATGTGCATTTGCTTATCGCGACAGCATTTTTAAGAAGGGGCTGAAAGGGAAGTATATCATCCTTTCTGTCAGTCTGTTACTTTCCAGAGATCATGATCCTGATGTATCTTATGGCGCTATTCTGGATGAGTTGAAGGCCATGGGTGTGGATAGACCCGGTATCCGGGAAGTAGGGGAGGCGGTGACAGCCATCCGTCGAAGGAAACTTCCCGACCCGGAAGAGGTGGGCAACGCAGGAAGTTTTTTCAAAAACCCTGTTATAACAGAAAAAAAGTATCACGAGATCCGTAACCGCTACCCGGATATGCCGTCATATAAAGGGGAGCCGGGTCTGGTAAAAGTCCCTGCCGGATGGATGATAGAACAATGTGCCTGGAAAGGACAAACCCTGGGCAATGCTGCTGTGCATGACCGCCAGGCACTGGTGCTGGTGAACAAAGGAAATGCGACAGGAAAAGAAGTGCTGCGCCTGGCCAGGAGGATCAAGGCATCTGTTTTCGATGAGTTCGGGATCGACCTTGAGATGGAAGTGAACGTGTATTAGGATAAGGCAAAAGGCATAAGGCAGAAGGCATAAGGCAGAAGGCATAAGGCA
>JAOZTN010000048.1:18536-21036 GCA_029942245.1 Bacteroidales bacterium
AAGGCATAAGGCAAAAGGAATAAGAAACCAGTAACCAGTTACAAGTAACGAACTTGAAGTTAAAAAACACACTTCTGTATGTGAGGAGGCACCTGGAGGCATTTATATGGATTGCAGCATTGCTCGTCCTGGCCTTCAGCAATCCGGTGGATACATGCTATAGTCTGTGTCCTTTGCATAATCTGGGCATTAACTGGTGTCCGGGTTGCGGCCTGGGGCATGCTGTTTCATGGTTGTTCCGCGGAGATTTTGTGCAATCATTTCATGCTCACCCGCTGGGAATACCAGCTGTGCTTATCATCCTGTTCAGAATTTTTAGTATTTTTAGAAAAAACAAACGATATAAATCATACTTAACGCATAAATCAATACAACATGGCTGAAATTTTCACCTTCATTCCGGAAGCTCAGGGTCAGGAGATGATCCTCTTGCAGGAAGTAACAAAAGATTATACAGAACAACAAATGACGGGCTTCGTTGGCCTATATCGTGCCCGCAGGCGTGATCCTCAAATGATCTTGCTTGTTACAGTATTGGGCTTTGTAGTTGTTGCAGGACTCCAGCGTTTTATCACCGGCCAGATCGGTATGGGACTGCTGTACCTGTTCACTGCCGGATTGTGTTTTATCGGAACTATCATTGACCTGATCAATTACCAGGACCTGGCATTTGAGTATAACAGGAAAATGATCATGGAGAGTGCTGCTGTTATCGGCACAAAATAAGTTAAAGTGTATGAACGGTACCGCATTTGGTACATGATATACTCTTCTTATTAAATTCAGGTGGCACCTTCATGCGCAGGCCACAGTCGCAGTTAATGAAGCGGTATTGGTTTACTGCCATCATGATGTCGCCGGCATTTCTTTTTGCCGACCTTTTTACATCACTTTCACCGAAAGCTTGCCTGATACCGGAATTGTCAGTATCGGCCAGACCTGATTTTGGGATGATCCCTGACTTTTTCCCTTTTACTTCTGAATAGGCCGCCTGGTAGTCCATAAAGCCTGCCCCCTGCATGGCCCTTAGTATCCTGATCCTCTCTTTTATGGGCGGGTGAGTGCTGTGTAATCCTGCGGCTGCTTTTTTCTTTTTAGAAAATGGCAGGGCAATGTACATGGGTGCTGTAACATCATTCGATGATTTCATTTCGATCTTGCTTCCAGAGATCTTTTCCAGTGCTGAAGCCAGTCCTTCCGGGTAGCGGCTGAAACGCACACCCGTTGCATCTGCAAGGTATTCTCTCTTGCGGGAGATAGCGTAGTAGAGTATTCCTGCAAATATCGGCACCAGGATCGCCAGTACCAGGGCCACGATCATTACGATACCCTGGCTCTGTCCGCCGCTTGAATTGGAAGAACGGTATCTTGCTCCTCCACCGGTGAATAGCATCCCACGTAAAAAGATCTGTGAAATGAGCACGATACTTCCCAGCATAACCCCGGCCAGGGTCATAAAGCGGATATCGCGATTATACACATGGGCCATTTCATGTGCGATAACACCTTGAAGTTCATCCCTGTTAAGCCTTGCTAAAAGGCCTGCAGTAACTGCTACTACAGCATGTTTCGGGCTGCGCCCGGCTGCAAATGCATTGGGTGCTTCTTCATTTATGATGTATATCTCTGGCATATATTCCATGCCCGAGGCGATCTTCATCTCCTCAACAATGTTGAATAGCTGTGGATGAACATCGGAGGTGACCTTTTTTGCTTTGCTGGCCGCCAGCAGTATCTTGGCACCGCGGTAATAGCTGATCAGTGACATGATGATCCAGATCAGCAGGGCGATGATGATCCCATCAATACCCATCCCGGCAGGGTTCACAAAATAACTGATGGCTGCTCCCAGCAGTATCAGCCCGATGCCCATCAGGATGAAGAGGACGAAAGACTTCCTCCGGTTAGCGCGGATGAGTTCCCACATAATACCTTAAAATGCTACTTTTGGAACTGCTTTTTCTGAAGGATCTTCAAGCTCGAAGAACTCTTCTTCCTTAAAGGTGAACATGCCCGCAACTATGTTGGAAGGGAACATCTGTATCTTGTTGTTATAGAACAGCACCTGGTCGTTATAGTTCTGCCTTGAAAAAGATATCTTGTTCTCAGTAGAGGTCAGTTCTTCCTGCAGGCTGAGAAAATTCTGGTTTGCTTTCAAGTCGGGATAGGCTTCAACGGCTATCTTCAGCGCCCCAAGTGCACCACCCAGCAGTCCTTCAGCCTGGGCTTTCTCTCCAACGCTGCTGGCATTCATGGCCTGGCTACGGTATGCTGTGATATTCTCGAGCGTTTCCCGCTCATGCTTCATATAACCTTTTACGGCTTCCAGGAGGTTGGGAATGAGGTCATGACGACGCTTCAGCTGAACATCGATCTGCGACCAGGCGTTTTTTACCTGGTTACGTAATTTGATCAATGAGTTGTAGATGCCTACAAACCAGATGACCAGGATGACAAGAATTCCGAGGATTACAAATAATGGGACCATAATTTTAGTATT
>JAOZTN010000049.1:0-5395 GCA_029942245.1 Bacteroidales bacterium
ATACCTTGTATTTAGCAGGTTAATGCTTTCCTGATCCAGTTGATTCCCCCTGACCCTGTTTAAGAGGTCAATAAATTTGCTGTCGCTCTGGCGATATACATGATCTAATTCTATGCTGATGTAAGTTGTCTTTTGCAAGGCTTTGCAACTAAAAAAGAATGCAGTATCGTAATATTGCTTTAATACATTCCATTCATCCTTTTTAATAACCGGGGCCAGCTGCTGGAGGTCACCTATCATGAGCATTTGAACGCCACCAAACGGAAGATCTTTGTTTCTGTACTTTCTCAGGGTTTCATCGATGCCGTCCATTATATCTGCTCTTACCATGCTGACTTCATCAATAACCAGGAGGTCGAGGCTTTTTATTATTTTAATCTTATTCTTGCTGAACCTGTTGTATTTTTGTTGATCAGGTGATTTATTATCGGGGTTAAAACCCGGTATCCGGGGACCAAAAGGCAGCTGGAAGAAAGAATGTATGGTAACTCCCCCTGCATTGATGGCAGCAACTCCCGTCGGAGCGACCACCACCATGCGCTTTAAAGAAACCTTCTTTAAGTTGTGAAGAAAGGTTGTTTTCCCTGTACCTGCCTTGCCGGTAAGGAAAATATTCCTTCCTGTATATTCAACAAAGTTCCCGGCTAGTTGTAATTGATAGTTTTGTTCTGCATTCATATGATCTACAAAGTAAATTAATTTATACTCTCTTTACCACAAAGGATCACACAAAGGTACTCGACGTATTAATTAATTACTCTCCTGAATCCATCTTTGAAATGGCTTACATTAAAATTGGCAAGTAATCCTAATTTGCATCCTGACAATTTCAAGTATGTCAATATCTGTGCCATATGAATATCGCATAATGAATCCACTGATTTAAGCTCAACAATTATCGACTTCTCAACAAAAAGATCAATCCTGTATCCAGCTTCCAACCTTACATCTTTATATACAAGGGGCAATGGTTTTTGCCGTTCAACTGACAAGCCAGTTTGCATCAACTCAAAATATAAACAATGCTCATAGGCACTTTCCAATAATCCCGGCCCTAAAGCGGTATGAATAGTAAAGGAACAATCTAATATTGTTTTAAAAATCTTTTCTAAATGCATAAAATCTTTGTGTTACTTCGTGATGTACTTAGTGTATCCTTCGTGGTAAAATAATCCATACTTATTAATACCAAAAAACAGAAAATGTCCCACTTCGCATAAAAATATATTATATTTGTAACAGAATCATAGCCTTTTATGCCAGAAAAACTCCTCATCGGCAAATGGTACAAAAAGTCCTGGAAAGGGCTTTTCGAATGCTGGATTTACTAATCCGGAGTTCCCGCTTTCCCTTTTTTTTCTTTCACTTTTGCTTTAAAAAGCGTATCAAATGCACGCATACATATTTAACATACAACGATTTTCAATCCATGACGGCCCGGGTATACGGAGCACGGTCTTCTTTCAGGGTTGTCCGTTGCAATGTGCATGGTGTCACAACCCGGAAGGGATCCCACAGCTTCTTGAGAGTAGTGGAATGGGAGCTCATCATTCATCTATTAAAAAGTATTCCATTGATCAGCTGATGGAAGAGATACTGAAGGACAAGATATTCTACGAAGAGTCAGGTGGTGGGGTGACCTTCTCCGGAGGAGAACCACTAATGCAGACAGAATTTCTGATCAGGATATTGAAGCAACTCAGTAAAGAAAATATCCATTCTACGGTCGATACGTCAGGCTACGCCCCTCCCGAGATCTTCAATGAGGTCATACAACTTGCCGATCTGATCCTGTTCGATCTGAAGATTGTCGACAATAAAAAGCATGAGCTGTACACAGGAACCGGCAACAGCCTCATCCATAACAATCTAGCTCACCTTACAGATAGCAAAATTCCCTTCCGTATTCGGATCCCGCTTGTGAATAAGATTACTGCTGATGACCGCAACCTGGATGGCATTTTATCAATACTGGGCAATAATAACAACGTTGAGATAGATCTGCTGTCATACCATGACCTGGGAAAAGGGAAACAACAGAAAATGGGGACCAAAAGCAATCATACGCTGACTGCTCCTGATGAAAAGAGGATCGATGAGATCCGTCATAAATTTCAATCCATGGGATACAACGTAAACATTGGAGGATAACATCATCATGAATAAGAGAATAAAAACACTGCGAGAGAAAAGCCTGAATGCCATACCACACATTTCAGAAGAAAGGGGAATGCTGCTCACAGAATGCTACCAACAAGAAGGTTTCCAGGATTTTTCAATCCCTGTGCAACGGGCAATGTCATTAAGTTACATACTGAATAACAAAGAGATATACATAGGAGAAGGTGAATTGATCGTAGGCGAACGGGGTCCCCGGCCCAAAGCAACACCTACCTTCCCTGAGATCTGTGTGCATACAGCTGACGACCTTCAAGTTCTCAACGAGAGGGAAAAGGTATGGTTTAAATCATCGAATGATACGCTGAAGAGCCTTACAGGTGATGTATCGGATTTCTGGAGCGGTAATTCGATACGGGGAAAAATATTTGAGTCAGTCAGTCCGGAATGGAAAGATTGTTACTCAGCCGGTATTTTCACCGAATTCCTTGAACAACGTGCCCCGGGGCATACGGTTCTCGACGACAAGATATATCACAAGGGGATGTTGGATTTTAAGAATAAGATCAGCAGAAGTATCAACAGCCTCGACCCTGAAAATGACCCTGATGCCGGCGATAAAAAAGAAGAATTAAAGGCCATGAATATCGTGGCTGACGCCCTGATCAGCTTTTCGCTTCGCCATGCCGATGCACTTGCAGAGCTGGCAGGGCATGAAAAAGACCCTGAGCGTAAATCTGAACTCCTGGAAATGGAAAGGAATTGCCGCCATATCCCGGCCAATCCACCTGAAAATTTCTGGCAGGCACTCCAATACTACTGGTTCGTGCACCTGGCCGTCATTACGGAGTTGAACCCATGGGATTCGTTTAATCCGGGACGATTGGATCAGCATTTATTGCCCTTCTTCGAAGAGGGGTGCAGGTTAGCGGGTGCAGGGTTCAGGGAGACAGCGAAGGAGCTATTGCAGAGTTTCTGGATCAAATTCAACAATCATCCGGCCCCGCCAAAAGTGGGTATCACTGCGAAAGAGAGCAATACATATACCGACTTCTCCCTCATCAATACCGGAGGTGTAAAGGAAGACGGCACTGATGCCGTAAATGAGCTTAGCTTTCTTATCCTGGATGTGATAGAAGAGATGCGGCTCTTGCAGCCCGGTTCTATGCTGCAGATAAGCCACAAGAACCCTGATGCCTTCATCGACAGGGCGCTGAAGATCGTAAAAACCGGCTTCGGACAACCTTCTATATTTAATACGGATGCCATCATACAGGAGATGATGAATCATGGCAAGGTACTGGCCGATGCACGCAACGGCGGTGCAAGCGGATGTGTGGAGACCGGTGCATTCGGTAAAGAAGCATACATTTTAACCGGCTATTTCAACTTGCCCAAGGTGCTGGAAATAACACTCAACAATGGCCTTGACCCGCGCAGTGGAAAAAAGATAGGTCTTGAAACAGGCGATCCTTCCGATTTTAGTTCTATCGAAGATATTTTTGATGCATTCAACAAACAACTCAATCATTTCATCGATATCAAGATAGAAGGCAATAACGTGATCGAAAAGCTATATGCCAAATACCTGCCTGTCCCATTCCTCTCGCTGATCACCGATGATTGTATTCAAAACGGCAAAGATTACAATGCCGGCGGGGCGAGATATAATACCAATTATATACAAGGTGTTGGTATCGGGAGCATTACAGATATGCTTTCTGCCATTAAATACCACGTTTTCGAGCAAAAAACAATTTCATTGCATGCCTTATTGGGTGCCATGAAAGAGGATTTCAGTGACAAAGAAGAGCTCAGGTCAAAACTCTGGAACGAAACACCAAAATATGGCAATGACAATGACTATGCCGATGAGCTTATGCTCAGAATATTTAATATGTATTTCAAAGCAGTGGATGGCAGGCCGAATATGAAGGGCGGACAATACCGTATTAATATGCTTCCCACTACCTGTCATGTATATTTTGGGAGTGTTACAGGGGCGACTCCTGATGGGCGACATGCAGGAAAACCTTTATCGGAAGGGATATCTCCTATGCAGGGCGCAGATACCAAAGGGCCTACCGCAGTGCTGAAATCTGCCTCAAAAATGGATCACCTGCTCACCGGCGGTACCTTGTTGAACCAGAAATTCACACCATCCTTCCTGGAAGATGAAAAAGGGATCACAGCCGTCAGGCAGTTGATTCGATCATACTTCAGAATGAATGGCCATCATATTCAATTTAATGTGGTGGATGCCGATACCTTACGAAAAGCAAAGAAAAGTCCCGAGGAATACCGGGATCTGATCGTCCGCGTAGCGGGATATAGCGACTATTTCGTCGACCTTACCGAAGAGCTGCAGGATGAGATCATCCGGCGTACCGAACATAAAGAACTTTGAAGTCTGAAGTCTGAAGTCTGAAGTTTGAAGTCTGAAGTTTGAAGTTTGAATTACCCAAAGCCCAACGCCTAATTATTACTATCTTTAAGGTATGAAAACAATTGGATTAGTTGGTGGTACCACCTGGGTATCCACCGTTGATTACTATAAGATGTTTAACCAGAAGGTAAGCCAGGCGCTGGGAAGAAACCATTCTGCCAGGGTGATCTTATACTCAGTAGACTTCCAGGATGTGATGACATTTAAAGCTGAAGGGCGTGAAGATGCCCTGAAAAAGATGATACTCGATGCTGCCAATAAGCTTGAGTATTCAGGTGCTGATTGTCTCCTTCTGGGTGCCAATACCATCCATATGATGGCCAATTTCATTCAGGAACGGATATCCATCCCCCTGATCCATATCGGTGAAGAAACTGCTAAGATTATCGCTGCACAAGGGCTGAAAAAGGTAGCCCTGCTGGGTACTAAGGTTACGATGGAAAAAGATTTCTATCGCAATAAACTGGCCGAATTCAATATTGAGATCATCATACCAGGCTACGACGACCGTGAATTCATCAACAAAAGCATCTTCGAGGAATTCAGTAAGGAGATTTTCTCCAATGAAACACGATCAGAATACACCCGTATCATTTCCGACATGGAAAAGCTGGGTGCAGAAGGAATTATCCTGGGTTGCACTGAGATTCCTTTGCTGCTGGATCAGAAAGGTTTCGACATCCCGCTCTTCAATACCACTGAGATCCATGCAGATGCAGCGGTGAAGTTTGCGTTGGAATAAATTTTACTGGATACTGGTTACTGGTTACTGGCTACTGGCTACTGGTTACTGGCAATTGGCTACTGGTTGCTGGTTGCTGGTTGCTGGTT
>JAOZTN010000049.1:5495-20957 GCA_029942245.1 Bacteroidales bacterium
CTGAACTCTGAAATAACTCAACACCCAAAACCCAACACTCAACACTTCAAAAGATGAAGGAAAATTTTGGCTGGATCATGACTCTCTTTGGGACAGCAGTTGGCGCCGGGATTCTCTTCCTGCCTACATCGGCAGGCCTTTCGGGCATTTTCGTCCTGCTCATCGTTACGCTGATAAGCATACCTACCGTATACTTTGCGCATCGAAATATCGGGGTAATGATGACTGAGGCAAAGGGCAATGTTGACTACAGCGGTGCTGTGAATGAATATCTTGAGATGAAAGCCGGCTTCTGGATCAATGTGGTCTTTTTTATTACACTCTTCCTGCTGCGATATGGGTCGTAACCATACTACATCTGCCTATCCTGGATATCCTCGGCGAATTAATCGCACCACCGATAGCATTCTTCCTCTGCATCTTACCCGTATGGATTACCTACAGGGTAAAACGACTCAAAGCTTACCGGAGTTGGGCACTAATTTTCACCTTGTGTATTGGTTGCCTCATGCTATTTTCCTACGTCCTTGGGAAAGTAATGTAGGTTCGACCTAAGTAGTAATCTAAACCACACACCAAATACCACAAACCACATACCAGTTTATTTAAATCTGATCGCCTTCACAGGCGTTATCCTGCTAATCACAAAGGAGGGAATGATCAGCATCAGGGTGCAAAAAATAAAGATGCCAACATTAAAAATAACGATGTAGGACCATGAGAGGTGGATGGGTACTGTCGACACATAATATGATTCGACTGGAAGGGGCACAAGGCTGAAATATGACTGCAACAGGCAGAGTCCGATGCCTATCACATTTCCCCAGAGTACTCCAATACCAATGATATATGCGGCATTATAAATAAATATCTTGCGGATGCTTGCATTCTTGGTTCCGAGGGCTTTGAGTATCCCTATCATATTTGTTTTCTCCAGGATAAGGATCAACAATGCAGAGATCATTGAAAAACCGGCCACTACAACCATAAGCACGATGATCACGATCACATTCATATCCTGTAGCTCCAGCCAGCTGAAGATCTGCTCTCTGGTTTGCTTCACAGTCTCCGATTTAAGGTGATAACCAATGTGGGTCTTCAAGGTTTCCCCTATCTCCTCCACCCTGTCAAAATCTTCCACCAGCACCTCAAAACCGCTAATCATATTTTCATTCCAGTTATTCAGACGTTGTATCTGCCGGATATCACCATAAATATACTGTGCATCAAAATCTTCAAATCCGGAGGAATATATACCGGCTATCCGAAACTTTCTCCCCCTGGGCTGCGTCTGCCCTTCCGTAACAAAGTACATACGTACATCATCACCCATTGAAAATCCCATTTTAGAAGCAATAGTCGATGAGATCAGGATGTCGGTGGAGCGGACAGAATCATTGTAGACAGGAATATTTCCTTCGAGCACCCAATCCTGCACCAATGTCCAATCGTGATCTCTCCCGACACCCTTGAGGATCACACCTTCCATTTGCTCCTCTGTCTTGATAATCCCTCCTTTGGTAGCAAAAACCTGTATATGTCTCACACCATCAAGGGTATCGAGATGAGGGTAGAAAGGCTGGTCTATCAGAACTGCTGTCGATTCAAGGGATTTGTTAAAGTCATAACTACTAATCGTGATATGAGCGGCAAAGCCCGATACTTTTTCCCTGATCTCCTTCTGGAAACCCCTAAGAATGGAAATGGCTACGATCATCACCGCCAGGCCGAGGGCAATGCTGATAATCCCGATACGAACAGCAGGACGGGAAAGGTTTTCCTTTTCCTTACCAATGATATGACGTGTTATGAAAAGCTCGAAATTCATGTTTATTCCCTGCGGACACTACAAATTTATTAAATTTAAGGCCTGATGGACAGAATAAAATCTTTGATAGCCCTGTGTCTTGTATGTTTCAGCCTACAGGCATGCCTGCAAGAGAAGCTGAACGATGAGGCCACACTTATGAGTGGTGCCATGCAAACAGACATGTATTTGCCCGATCTTCAGGGGAAAAAGATAGCCCTGGTTGCCAATCATGCTTCCCTGATAGCTGATGTACATCTGGCAGATACACTGCTCAGCCTGGGCGTTGATCTGATTAAAGTATTCGGCCCTGAGCATGGGTTTCGGGGAATAGCTGATGCAGGGGAATATGTAAAGGATGGCATAGACCTGAAAACCGGCATTCCGGTTGAATCACTCTATGGATCCAATAGAAAGCCCTCACAGGAAAGCCTCAAGGGCATTGATTTGATCCTTTTCGACCTGCAAGATGTGGGGGCACGCTTCTACACCTACATTTATACCCTGACATATGTGATGGAGGCAGCAGCAGAAGCCGGCATCCCCCTTATGGTGCTGGATCGTCCGAACCCCAATGGATTTTATATAGACGGACCGGTCATGGAAGATACATACACATCTTTTGTTGGCATGCATCCTGTACCCATCGTTTACGGTATGACCATTGCAGAATACGGAATGATGGTAAACGGGGAATACTGGATGGCCGACAGCCTGCAATGCGATCTAAGGGTAGTCCCCTTGAAAAATTACGATCGCAAGAAACTCTACAAACTTCCCGTAAAGCCATCGCCCAATCTTCCCGACTGGCAATCTGTGTATCTCTACCCATCATTATGCCTTTTTGAGGGCAGCGTGATGAGCGTTGGAAGAGGGACAGATCACCCTTTCAGCATTTATGGACATCCTGATTTTTATATCGGCAGCTATGCTTTTACGCCCGAATCCCGCCCCGGGGCAAAAAACCCCAAATTGATGGGTGAACATTGTACCGGTCAGAACCTTAGTGCTTATGCAGAACACTACCGGGAAGCGGATGATCATTTCAACCTGCAATGGCTGATCGGAGCATATGAAGTTATGGGAACGGACACTGGCTTTTTTATTCCTTATTTTGAGAAGCTGGCAGGAACGGGAGAACTCAGGAAACAGATCATTTCAGGCACTCCCATTGATGAGATAAGGGCATCCTGGCAAGAAGATCTTGATAAGTTTAAGTTTATCAGGAAAAAGTACCTCATTTACGAGGATTTCGAATAATTAATTGGTGCGACCGGGATAAACCTTCAACGCCTCTGCAAGGCATACCATTGCTTTTTTCAGGTCAGGTACATTCAGCACATAGCTGATCCTTACCTCATTTTTTCCTTTTCCCTTTGTTGAATAGAATCCGGAGGCCGGGGCAAGCATCAATGTAGCATTCTCGTATTCGAAATCTTCCAGCAGCCACTTGCAAAAGTGGTCACAATCTGATATGGGAAGCCTGGCCACAACATAAAATGCGCCTTTAGGTACGGGACAGTATGCTCCCGGCGTCTTGTTGATATATTCCACCACTACATCCCTACGGGCAAGGTATTCCTTTGTAACAGCTTCGAAATAGCTATCGGGCGTATCTACAGCAGCCTCTGCTGCCACCTGTCCGAAAGTTGGTGGGCTGAGCCTTGCCTGTGCAAACTTCAGCGCTGTACTCATCACCTCCTTGTTCTTGGATATCATACAACCAATCCTGAAGCCACAGGCGCTGTAGCGCTTGCTCACTGAATCGATCATGATCACATTCTGCTCGATACCTTCCAGGAACATAGCTGAATAATGTGTATTCCCATCATAGCAAAATTCCCGGTACACTTCATCCGTAATGAGGAAGAGGTCGTATTTCTTTACAATATCCCTCAGTACTTCCAGCTCTTCCTTTGAATAAAGGTAACCGGTGGGGTTGTTCGGGTTACAGATCAGGATGGCCCTGGTCCTGTCAGTGATAGCTTTTTCAAACTCAGCGATAGGAGGAAGTGCAAATCCCGTCTCTATCTCAGAAAAGATAGGTACTACGTTTACACCGGCATTGATGGCAAAGCCATTATAATTGGCATAAAATGGTTCAGGAATGATGATCTCATCACCGGTATCGAGACATGAATTCATGGCAAAGAGGATGGCCTCTGAGGCCCCTGCCCCTACGATGATATCATTTGGCTCGAGATTAATATCGAAGCGACTGTAATACTCACAAAGCTTTTCCCTGTATGAAAGTATCCCTGCTGAATGGCTGTAGGCCACTACCTTTTGATCGAAATTACGAATAGCATTAAGTGCTATTTCCGGTGTTTCTATATCGGGTTGTCCGATATTGAGATGATAAACAGTGCGTCCTTTTTTCTTGGCTTCCTCAGCATAAGGAACAAGTTTACGAATCGGTGATTCGGGCATACGGTGCCCTTTTTGCGAGATATTAGGCATGGCGATTGAATTGGGTGATAAAAAAACCCTCCAGGAATAATCATGGAGGGTATAATAATCTTATTTGCTTACCGGTGTTGCACCGGTGTTGGTTTCTTTCTCAGGCATAACCTCTGATGGCGCTTTTACCACCTTTCCTTTTATTCGAAGCTTGATCGGGTTATTGGATGCATTGCTGTATATGGTAACAGTCTTATTGAAAGGACCTACCCTGTTCGTAGTGTAGGTTACTTTTATCGCATCGCTCTTTCCCGGGAGGATGGGCTGCTTGGGCCATGTAGGTACCGTACAACCACAACTCGACTTCGGTCTTGAAAGGATCAGTGGTTCTTTTCCATCATTGGAAAAAAGAAACTCACAACCACCGTCTGAGTTTTGTATGATAGTGCCATAATCGTGAACAACCTTATCAAAAGTGATCACGGGAGCATTCGGGTTTTCAACCTGCTCAGTACTTGTTTGGGCAGAAAGCTGGAAGGCCGCAAAAATAGTGAGGGCCAAAATAAACAATGACTTTTTCATCCTAATCGATTTAATTGTTTGTTAAGAGAACTGCAAAATTAATAATTATTGTATATAGATTCAATTTTCGAATATATTTTCTATCATTGTAAACAAAAGTCATTCCATTATACACGTACATCATGAAAAAAGTTTTTCTCCTTTTACTTATTGCTGCTTCTGCAAGCACCTTCTCATGCATGAACCAGACGAAAGAAGTCACCAGTGAGCCTATAGTCAGCACCGGCGTGGGCGCTACAGGACCTGATGCGATCATTTACAAGACAAAAGCCGAGTACAACAATCTGGTTCCTGTTATCATGAACGCTGAAAAAACAAGTATTGTTTCCTTTCCGGGTCCACGAGACCTCAAATATAAGGGAGAGGTAGCTACTCCTACCCTCTTAGAGCAAGACTTCCTGCTCGATAATCGGGGGATCACAGAAAATGTGGCCTTTCTTAGCACTACCTATGATGAGTACATGGCCCTCGACAAGGCCCCTGACAAAGAGGAACTCCTGGGCTTGATCATTGATAATGATCCGCTTACAGAGATGTATAATTGCGGGAAACGTGCCATATATAAAGATGAAGCCGGAGAATTAAATGCCATCATTGCAAGTGGTGATTTCAGCAAATTCAAGAAACTCAAATAGACCTGGCAGGTTGGGGACCTGCCAGGTCTCCGTTCATGCTTTTTTCTTAGCTTTGTAATAAAGCAACACCCATATATGTCGGTACAGAAGAAATTCGGTGCATTTTCAGGGGTTTTCACACCTTCCATACTCACCATCCTGGGTGTTATCATGTATATGAGGATGGGATGGGTGGTTGGACAGTCGGGCATCATCACTGCCATTGGCATCGTACTGCTGGCTCATGTGATCTCACTCTCGACCGGTCTCAGCATTGCCAGTATCGCCACTGATAAAAAGATCAAAACGGGCGGCATCTACTATATGCTTTCCAGGAGCCTCGGCCTGCCCATGGGGGGATCCATCGGAATCACGATGTTTATCGGAACGGCCTTTAGCATTGCCCTTTACATCATTGGTTTCTGTGAAAACTTTTTGGGGATTGAGATGATCCGTGATATAACCGGCCTCGGGAATACCATACAGGATTTCCGTATCATGGGTAGCATCATGCTGGTCATCCTGGTCATTATTGCCTTCATCAGCACCTCCATTGCCATCAAAGCACAGTTTTTTATCCTTGGTGCTATTGTTCTTTCATTGGGATCTATCGGACTGGGCTTGTTCATGGGTGATGCTCCTGCCAGCGATAATGCAAGCTGGCTTCCGGTTACCGACGGAGTCTCTCTCACAACTGTATTTGCTATATTCTTCCCTGCCGTAACCGGCTTTACGGCCGGCGTAGCCATGTCGGGTGACCTGAAAAACCCGCAGAAAAGCATTCCATTTGGTACCATGGCATCCATCATTACCGGCCTCATCGTTTATATTGCTCTTGCCCTGGCATTTGGTTTGCTTGTAGACAGAGAACTCCTGCTGACCGACAACAACTTCCTGATGAAGATCGCATGGTCGTCACCCCTGGTTGTAGCAGGTATCTGGGGAGCTACCTTATCGTCTGCCCTGGGTGGAATACTTGGGGGACCCCGCATTCTTCAGGCCATGTCGCGCGACCGCATCACCCCAAAAGTCTTTGGAAAAGCTCACGGGGTGAATAATGAACCCAGGAATGCCCTCATCCTGACTTTCCTTATTGCAGAAGGTGGCATCCTTATCGGAGAACTTGATGTGATTGCTGCAGTGGTGAGTATGTTCTACATTGCAGCATATGGCTTTATCAACCTGGCATTTGCTCTGGAACGCTGGGCCAGTGCCGACTTCAGGCCCAGTTTCAGAATCTCCAAATGGGTTGGGATCATCGGTTTTGCAGCCTGCTTCGGGGTGATGTTCAAACTGGATACGCCCGTGATGTTCCTGGCACTGATTATACTGGCAGGGATATACCATTATATAAAAAGAAAAAACCTGGAGCTCGACTTCGGAGATGTATGGCAAAGCGTATGGTCATCGATCGCACGCTCTATTTTGCATCGCATCGACCGCAAGGGGCTGGAAGAAAGAAACTGGAGGCCGAATGTGATCCTTTTCAGCGGAGGCAGCAAAAACCGGCCCCATCTTATGCAGTTTGGTAAAGACATTGTAGGGAACCAGGGATTTCTTTCAAACTTCGACCTTATCCTGAACAAATCATCCAACGTGCTCTTTAAAAAGCACCAGCAGGCTGTTGAAGATGAGTTGACTGAAGGCATGGAAGGGATGTTTACCCGCCGTCAGGAGTGCAAAGATATTTACGAAGGCATTGAGGCCATCTCTTCAACATATGGTTTTTCAGGCGTTGAACCGAACACTCTCCTATTTGGATGGGCCAGGCAGACAGAGAACCCAGTCCGCTTTGCACAAATGATCCGCTCCCTGAGTGAGCTCGATCTCAACATCCTCATGATGGATTATGATAAACACCAAGGGTATGGCAAAAAGGAGATCATCGATGTTTGGTGCCGCGGGGGCGGAAACAACTGCAACCTGGTGCTATCCCTCATCAAATTCATGTGGTTATCAGAAAACTGGAAAAATGCACGTATCAGGATACTGATGATCAACCCGATCAATGATGAAAAAGAAAAGTTGATAGGCGATGTGGAAGGGGTTCTGGAAAGCATACGCATGGATGCAGAGATCAAGGTGATCAACAACCAGATAGAGAAACGTCCGGTGAATGAGCTCATAGAGGTGGAATCATCAAATTCCGACATCGTCTTTCTGGGCATTCCCGATATACGCGAAGGCGGTGAGCAAGACTATGTAAATCAGGTTAACCGTTTGTGCGGAAACGTAGGAACTGTAGTACTCGTTAAAGCTTCATCTTATTTCAAAAATTTTGAGATAGGCCATAGTGGCGGGATGGTCAAACAGGAAAAATCCGATTATACCGAAGGAGATATAGATCTTGTGATCAGCAGAAAGCTGAAAATACCGGAGATCGATTACCCGGACGACACTACAGCATCTGAACAACTCAAAGTGATATATGATGAGGTTAAAGCCATGAACGAGGAGGTCTTTAACACTATGGTTGCCGACCTCTTCAACCTGAACCGTGCCGTATATGCCAATATCATTTCAAGCACGAATGACTTGCTGAAACAATTCAGATCCGAACTCCCTGCCATTAAAGGCAGTAAGCACTGGAAAGAGAGTATAAGCGAGGTTTACCGCAACATCTTCACAGAGATATCAGAAATCATCCGAAGGCAGGAAGAAGATGCTTTCAGTGAGCAGGAAGAGATTCTTCAGAGTGCCATTGAGATTTATAAAGAAAAATGCAAAAACATTATCCTTCAGGCCCCCGAGATCCTGCACAAAGGAATTACACGTGCCGACCTGACGATAAAAAAAGGGGATAGCTGGAAAACTTTACGCTACAAACTCAGAAAGCAGTTGCTCTATGGTTCTTTCAAGGGCACCAAAATACAAAAGGTTCGCTACAGAAAACTGATCGCCTCCCACTTCAACAAACAAATCTTTGCTGAACTCACAGAAGTATTCCAGAATTGGGGTATGATCAGCCTGCAGCAAGTCATTAAAACCCAGGGGGTAAATAACAGGATCTTTGACCATTTCTTTCTTTTAAATAAGCTGGATCCCAATGAGGAGACCGGCAAGCTGATGGAAGAAAAGATTTCAGGCTATTTAGAATACAGGAACCAGATTGATAAGCTTAACGAATCTTCTCTGCAAACCTTCTATACACTGATGATGAACAAGACTATGTTTGTGGTCAGGCAGATAAGCAAGGAACTGCGGGAAGCAAACACATCAGGATTTATAGGCAGGAATGAAAAGGCTGCGCTGGCACGTGAAGAACTGGCAGATGCTTTTTCGTCTATCCCTGCAAAATGGAGAAACAACCAGGTACTGCTCAACAATTTCACTCTTCTGGAGCTTGAACTGTTCATCTTTATAATCCACGCCAAAGACCTGCTTCTGGATTTACATCAGAAATTGGAGCATCTTGTTAACAACAAATATGTGAGTTTTTTGCAGAATATCGATGCGGCAAGACATCATTCTACTCAGATCTTCCACGATACTATGGCCGATACAGCGGATCAGCTTGATGCCGATATTTTTCAGGAAGAATGGAAAGAAAGTTTGTATGAGACTCTGAGTGCACTTAAAGCCCATACAGCTGAGATCACAAACAAGATCCATTTGCTGGAGCGGGGTATATACGACGATTTCAAATCATCTCAGTTTAACGACCACAAATCTGCAACACTGAGGGCCCGTAAGCTTACCGAGTATGTTCTTCGCCAGGATTTTGCCAGCCAGGTAGAAGCTGTGACCAAGGAAACAATGGGCTGGTTTGATGAAGAAATAGAGGAAACCCACGAGCATATTGGAAAAACCATCACTGTCTTAAGTATGTTAAAGAATGATTCGGCCAAAGCCGATGACATGCCGCAACTCAAAGAGGCCATTACTACATTCAATACACAATTACAGGAAGCAGAACTGAACAAAGTCCGAATGCTCAACCAGATCAGGGAAAGGGCCAATGCCTTGGCCGACAAGTTCTCACTGAATGCTGTTACGCGGAGGGGTTCTGTTTTCAAAAGGTTCATCCGGTGACGCTAATTTTTTCTAATTTAGCCAACAGCATCTTATAATCATAGAGACATGATCACACAAGCACTTATCGATCCCAAAAGCATCGTCGTTGTTGGAGGGTCAAATGATATTCGGAAACCTGGCGGGAAAGTCCTTAAAAACTTGCTCGATGGTGAATTCAAAGGGGATATTTACGTTACCAATCCCAAGGAAGAAGAAGTGCTTGGTATCAAATGTTATCAGGATCTCTCACAGCTTCCTGATGCCGACCTGGCCATTATAGCCATCGCAGCCAAATACATCCCGGAAACGGTAGAGATACTTGCTAAAGAAAAGAATACACGCGGATTTATTATCCTTTCAGCAGGATTCAGTGAGGAAAGCGAAGAAGGTAAGGTGCTGGAACAAAAAATCGTTGATACCATCGATGCTGTGGATGGAGGATTGATCGGACCGAACTGCATTGGTGTAATGACGCCCGAATATCACGGTGTTTTCACACTGCCCATTCCAAAACTCGACATGAGAGGCTGCGATTTCATCAGCGGCTCCGGAGCAACTGCATGCTTCATTATGGAAGCCGGCATACCAATGGGCCTTCCTTTTGCTCGCGTCTTCAGCGTTGGCAACAGTGCCCAGATGGGCGTAGAGGAGATCCTCCAATATATGGACGAGACCTATACAGAAGGTGAAAGTCCAAAAGTAAAGCTGCTCTATATTGAAACCATCAACAAGCCAACACTGCTCCTTAAGCATGCATCTTCGCTAATACGTAAAGGTTGCCGCATTGCCGCTATCAAGGCGGGTGCTTCTGAAGCTGGCAGCAGGGCAGCATCTTCACATACAGGTGCCTTGGCCAGCTCTGATGTCGCTGTGGATGCCCTCTTCAAAAAAGCCGGCATCGTCAGATGCTACGGACGTGAAGAGCTCATATCAGTAGCCAGCATCTTCATGTTTCCCGAATTGCAGGGCGACCGCATGGCAGTGATTACACATGCCGGGGGACCGGCCGTTATGCTGACCGATTCTTTGTCGGAAGGCGGTTTAAAAGTACCCCACATCGATAATGATCATGCAGATGAACTACTGGAACTGCTCTATCCGGGTTCTTCGGTAGCCAACCCAATTGATTTTCTTGCAACCGGAAATGCAGAACAACTGGGACATATCATCGATTATTGTGACCAAAAGTTTGATGAGATCGACGGCATGGCCGTAATTTTCGGCACCCCCGGACTCTTCCCTATTTATGATGTATATGAGCTGCTGGATGAAAAGATGAAGACGTCCAAAAAGCCCATCTACCCTATCCTTCCATCAATATTCACTGCCGTTGATGAGATCAGGTCTTTCATCGATAAAGGCCGGATCATCTTCTCCGATGAAGTAGTATTCGGAAAGGCCCTGGGAAAGATAAAAAACACACAGGCCCCTGTACCCCAGCATCCCCATCTGCCGGAAATGAATATAGTACGTATCAGGGAGGTGATCGACAGCTGTGAAGACGGGTATATAGCACCCGACAAAATTCAATCATTGCTTGATGCTGCCGGCATCCCCAGGATACCGGAAGCCGTAGAAGATAATATTACTGATGCGGTAGAATCAGCCGGCAAGATGGGTTATCCTGTTGTGATGAAGGCCGTGGGCCCGGTGCATAAGTCCGATGTTGGAGGCGTACGTCTGAATATTCAAAATGACACAGAGGTAAAAGAGGTTTTCCGCAAGATCATGGAGATCCCGGAAACAACTGCAGTACTGATTCAGCCCATGTTCAGCGGAATAGAATTATTTGCCGGTGCCAAAAGGGAAGACAAATTCGGGCACCTCGTCCTCAGTGGACTGGGTGGGATCTTTATCGAAGTACTGAAAGATGTCAAGGCCGGACTCTGCCCTATCTCTAAAGATGAAGCCCTGGATATGATCCGCGGGCTGCAGGGACATAAAATACTCGAGGGCGTACGAGGGCAGCAAGGCATCGATGAACAGGTTTTTGCCGGAATCATCACCCGCCTTTCTGCTTTACTGATCACCGCTCCGGAAATATTTGAAATGGATCTCAACCCCTTGATCGGAAAAAAAGAAAAAATCATGGCAGTCGATGCCAGGATCAACATCAAAAAATCATAAGCCCTTATGATCGTAAAGATTATCGTTATTGCCCTGTATGCCGTCATGATCATCACTGTGGGCATCATCGGGATGAGAAAGACCCGTTCCTTTAATGATTTCTTCCTGGGCGGAGGAAATGTGGGCCCATGGATGACCGCATTCTCCTATGGCACAGCCTATTTCAGTGCTGTTCTCTTTATTGGCTTCGCCGGAAAGATTGGATGGAATTTTGGCTACTCAGGATTGTGGATCGCGCTGTTCAATGCCCTGGTTGGTGTGCTGCTGGTCTGGGGTGTTTTTGGATGGAAGATCAAGCAGATACAAATCAATTATAAGGTCAGCACCATGTGTGAGTACCTTGAAAAGCGCTACGACAGCCCCTTTCTAAAGCTATCAGGAGCCCTGGTCATTTTCATTTTTATGATTCCCTATTCTGCGGCTGTATTTATGGGACTCTCATACTTGTTTACTTCTAATTTTAACCTGGAATACTGGCATGCATTGTTCTTTATAGGCATATTCACAGCATCATATATCGTCCTTGGCGGATACAAGTCCATGGCTATGATTGACATGATCTTCGGAATTATCATGACCGTGGGTGTGATCATCCTTTATTTTTCCACCGTTCATGAAGGTGGTGGCATGGCCATGATTACCAACACGCTAAAAGCTATTGAACCAAAGCTTACACATTCGGTAGGTCCTCCGGGTTGGTGGCCGCTGTTTTCACTTATTTTCCTTACCAGTGTAGCCCCCTTTGCCATGCCACAGCTGGTGCAAAAATTTTATGCCATCCGCGACCGAAGATCAATCCGCATCGGGATGATTGCCTCCACATTTTTTGCACTCCTGGTTGGCGGTATTGCCTACTATATTGGCTCAACCACCAGAATATTCATCTCCCCCACTGACCCTGAATTCAGCCAGGTTTTTTCCAATGGGGTACCCCTATACGACAGGCTGATGCCTGAACTCTTATCGAAGGTCATCCCCGAATCATTATCTGTAATCATACTGCTGCTGATCCTTTCAGCATCCATGTCGACGCTCGCAGCCCTGGTTCTAATCTCCAGCTCTTCCTTAACCAAAGACTTCTACCATGGTTTTATCAATAAGAATGCATCCGATCAGCGCCTCACCCGCCTGATGCGTTTTGGTAGTGCGTTTTTTGTTCTCCTTTCAGTTATGCTTGCATGGCTCGATCTGGATAGCATTGTAGCAATCCTCGGAATTTCCTGGGGCGCGTTGGGATCATTTTTCCTTGGGCCCTTTATATGGGGGATACTGTGGAAGGATGCCGGCAAGGTCGGTGCGATCAGTTCAGGTGTTATTGGCCTGGCTACATGTCTTATACTCTACGGTAATGGCATGCCTTCCCCTTCTGCCGGAACCATTGGCATGATCACCTCCCTGGCAGTAAATCCCATAGTTAGCCTGATAATCCCTAACAAAGCAAAAAGTGTTTAGAAAGCCGGCAACATATGTCATTATATTGTTGCTTGCGATCAATCTGCCATCGAGCGCACAAAAAAGCGAATGGGGCATTCGTTTCACAGGCTTTGTAAATGCGCAGGCCTTTTTCGACACACGACAGATTGTTGAAGCCCGGGCCGGAATGGTCAGTCTATACCCGCTAAAGCCCCGTTACGACAGGGATGGCGAAGATATCAATGCAAATGTTCGTTTCAATCAGGCAGCTATGACTACCCGCCTGCGGGGAACCATTTACGGACCTGATGCACTCGGGGCACAAACCCTGGGTGTGATAGAAACTGACTTTACCGGTTCGTCTAATGCCGACAACAATGGATTGCGCTTAAGAGAAGCATGGGTGCAGCTGAGCTGGAAGCATTTTATGCTCATGATCGGGCAGTACTGGCATCCACTGTATGTGCCGGAGGTGAGACCAAAAACTCTCGGGCTCAACCTGGGGGCGCCCTTCCATCCGTTTGCCCGCCATAACCAGATCAGGGCGACCTATACAACAGCTAATTTTTATGTGATCGCAGTAGCTGCCTCACAACGGGATTATGCCAGTACAGGACCTGACGGACGCTCATCTAAATACCTGAGAAATGCAGTCTTGCCAAACCTCGATCTTCAGCTGCAATGGAGGCCCGGAAATCATGTCTTCGGGGCCGGGATCGATTATAAGATGATACAGCCACGCTTATCTGTGGAATTCCCGCAGGCAGGTGAATATAAGACCGATGAAAAAGTCAATTCATGGGCTGTTACTGCCTTCGCCAAGCTCGATTTTCCTGTCCTTATGGTAAAGACCCAGCTCGTATGGGGGCAAAACCTTACAGAGTTTATCATGCTTGGCGGATATGTTGAAAAAGATATTGATTCAATTGCACATAATATCACATATACACCCACATCACAGATTTCTGCCTGGGCTGATTTTTCCACCAAGGGAAAACAAATTAAATTGGGATTGCTGACAGGATATGCAGCCAACCTGGGCTATGAGGGTGCAGCCATGGGAGAATATTACGGGTTGGGCAGGGATATAGCTTATCTATACCGTATTTCACCACGGGTAGAATGGTATTCAGGGAGGATGATGCTCGGACTTGAATTTGAATATACCGTAGCTGCCTACGGAGATGTTGAAGCAGGCGGAAAAGTTAGAAATGCAAAGGAGATCGGGAATTTACGTTGTCTGGCAGCTGCCTTCTACTTCTTTTAAGAATAATTTCTATATTTGGGTTCCCTAACCCGGATAAACATGAAAGACACGCCGATTAACCACAAGATTGTTACGCAGAAGATCAAAGAGAGCCCCATCCAGAATGTTGGCAAGGCATCCATCAGGGACATCAAGAAACTCATCGATCAGATAGAAGCTGCCACCGGTGAAAAATATATCCGTATGGAGATGGGTATACCTGGACTGCCCCCTACCCAGATAGGTATTGAAGCGGAAATTAAAGCACTCAGGAAAGGCATCCCGGCCATCTACCCCGATATTTTTGGTATCGCACCCTTAAAAAAAGAAATATCACGCTTTGTGAAGCTCTTTCTGAATGTAGACGTCAGCGAAGAATGCTGTGTGCCTACCGTTGGCTCAATGCAAGGCGGTTTTGCTGCTTTCATGACACTGAACAGGATGAGGAAAGAGAAGAATACCACCCTTTTTCTCGATCCCGGGTTTCCGGTACATAAGCAACAACATAAAGTGCTGGGAATCGATTTTGAAAGTTTCGATGTATATAATTACAGGGGGGATAAGCTTCGTGAAAAATTAGAATCATTTCTTTTGAAAGGACATATATCCTGTTTGTTGTATAGCAATCCGAACAATCCTTCATGGATCTGCTTCACTGAGAAAGAACTCAAGATCATCGCTGAGCTGGCTGACAAATATGATGTGATCGTACTGGAAGACCTGGCCTATATCGGAATGGACTTCAGGCAAGACTTCTCAAAGCCGGGAGAACCGCCTTACCAGCCCACAGTAGCACGATATACTGATAACTGGATGCTGCTCATATCCAGCTCAAAGGCATTTAGTTATGCCGGGCAACGTATTGGTATGATGGTGATTTCCGACAAGCTTTTCAACAGCCACTTCCCCGACCTGAAGAGGTATTATGTTTACGACCAGTTTGGCTATGCCATGATCTTCGGATCCATGTATGCCCTTTCATCAGGTACTGCCCATACACCCCAGTATGGTCTGGCTGCCATTCTGAAAGCCGTAAACAACGGAGAATTCAACTTTGTTGAGGTGGTAAAGGAGTACGGTGAAAAGGCTGTTATCATGAAGAAGATGTTTCTCGACAATGGATTCACTATCGTTTATGATAAAGATGAGGACAAGCCCATCGCCGACGGCTTTTACTTCACCATTGCCTATCCCGGATTTACGGGCGAAGATCTGTTGAATGAGCTGGTATATTATGGTATCAGCGCCATCTCCCTGGC
>JAOZTN010000050.1:0-3557 GCA_029942245.1 Bacteroidales bacterium
GTGAAACAGTGAATCTATTCAACAAACCGAAGGCTGAATTTCATGCGGAAGCCCGGCTGCTCAATAAGTATGCTTTCCGGACTGTCGGTGCCGGCATTATAGCTGAGTGCAATAGAAATTTTTTCCTTCTTAAATAAACCGCCAACATTTACGATCTCTTTATAAGGTTCAATAAGATTGGTACTGATATATCCGTCTTTGCCTTTGTATGATTTCATCAGGATCATGATGCCAATGCCTTCCTGTGCCAGGTATGTTTTCCTTACATCACCGGAAGGACCCGGAGCCAGCAGCATGCTGAAGTATTTTTCGAATTTATTCAGCAACATGTTTTTGTCGAGGGGCGGGTAGATGTTCCTGACATAAAGGTTCAGGCCATTGGTTGATCCGACATCCCTCAGCTCGAAATCAAAAAAGTTCAACCCAAGCTCGCTGAAAAAGCTCACTTTATAGGTGGAGCCCTCCGAAGCTTTGATCATCATCAAACCGGAAAATTCATGTCCGTTTACCTCCAGGTGGGCTTTGTACAGGGCTTTGTCGAAGTTTGCCGAAAAAGGCATCAGCTCCGCATAGGCGGGATCCGCCATATCGAGTTCACCGCTTTTGCTGTACCTCGACATATAGCAGCCCGAGAGGCCTGCAATAAGGCTAAGGCAGATCAAAAGTATGCTGAGGGATCTCTTCATTAAGGCGTTTGTTGATGAAACGGATGCGGGTGTAATCACCCGACTTTTCAAGCATTAAGAGTTCGTCAACCGTCATGTCTTTCTTATTGATGAACAGGTGGATCTTCGAAAGAAATTCCTTCATGTTTTCATCAAGCGGACGAAGCTCCAGTTTATATGAAGAAGACTTTTCAAAATATTCAAATTCGAAATCATCGCTTTCCAGGATGCTGCCATTTACCATGCTGAGCATGATCTCATTGATCTGCCTGAACATCTTCCCGGATGCTGCGTCATAAACATTCGTATTGTTTTCATCCTGGATCAGCACAGTATCATTGTTAAAAATGATCAGGTAATAGAATGGATCGCTGTATTCCCAGCGGAGTTTATTTTCCTTTTGAAAATAGAAAATACCCCGGCTTTTTACATCCTCTTCCAGGAAGCTCAGATGCTTCATCTGCTCAAAATCACTGGCAATGCTCAGGCTATTTTCCGAAGCGGATATCATGCTGCTCCGAAAGGCTTCAACATCTTCCATGGGGCGGTAATCATTCTGTGAAAGGGCCATCCCAGAAGGAATGATCAGGGCGACAATAAGTGTGCTGATAAATAATATACTGTACCTAATCTTTTTCATTGTTCACCAGTTTGATGCTTATTTCCTGTGTTCCGGGGAAGGCAAACTTAGCATTTTTAAATTTGGGAGGACCGAATCTTCCCCGGGCATCGTTCGAAAAGCCGAAGGGTTCGCCGGGTATGCCAATAGCATTTGTATTCAGTTCACCGTTTTTGTCTAAGTCCTGAAATACACTTACAACATATTCCCCTGCCGGAATGTCGTTAAGAATAATAGTTTGTACCTCTGATTCAATGGGGGCGATTTTCCGGAAGGCTACCTTTTCTATATCCATGTAATCATCGTCATTATCATAAATGGCAATGTATATATCTCCTTTAACAGGATAAATATTATGGATCGTAATGCTCAATTGCTTCGGTGTTTGCGCAAGGATATTACCAGAAACCAGTAGCCAGAAACCAGTAGCCAGAAACCAGCAAGCAGTAGGCGGTATACGAGGAAATATATTTCGCTTCACTTATTTATATGCTTTTATGTTCAACAATTCATCCGGAGACACAAATTCATAACCTTCAGCCATTGATTTTTCTATCACCTCTTTCAATATAGGGATGATGTGCTCCCTGTCATCATGGAGGAGGATCACCCTGCCCGGTTTAAGGCGTCCAATCACCCGTTTTATTGTTTTCTGTGGATCTTTTCCAATAGTGTCGAGGGATCGTATGCTCCAGCCCACAACGGAATAATCCAACAATCGTGCAGCTTTACCGATATTAGGGTTGGTAACACCGAAGGGTGGCCTGAACAGCCTCACCTTTTGCCCGATGATGCTTTCGATCAGGGCTTCATTCTTTTCCAGGTCAGATACAACTTTCTTCGTACCCAGGAAACCGTAATTGTTTGTATGGGCATAGGAATGATTCCCAACAACATGACCTTCAGCTACCATGCGTTTGACAAGCCCCCTGTTCTCTTCGATATTTTTTCCAATCAGGAAAAACCCGGCTTTAATATTATGGGATCTTAAAAGATCGAGCACCATTGGTGTGATATCCGGATGTGGACCATCATCAAAGGTAAGCGATAGTAATTTTTTGTCGGTCCGGGCCCTGCAAAAGGCCTTCACATAAAACCCGGAACATATACAGAAGGAACCCCAGGCCAGTATCATGATCACTAGCGCGCCAGCCAAAAGGAATAAGGCCAGAAGCTGGTGAGTTAACATGCGGATAATAATATTAAAGAATGGTTTGTGTTTTTGGTTTGATTATAGATCAGGATGTTCTTGAACTCCTTAGGTACCTGCTGGCCGTTTAGCATAATCCCATCCGGGCACTTCTGGGTTTTCAGGATCATGGCAGCCATCCAGGCAGCAAAGCCCGATGCGGTGTGATACTCTCCACAAAAGTGTTTAAAATAAGCTGCCGGAATATCTGCAAATACCATTTTCTGCATTCTTTCGTAAACCGCATCGCTCTTGGGGTCTCCGTTCATACCTGTGATCAGCAGGTCGATCTGTTTCGGCTCAAGATCTTTCGATGCGAGAAAATCATTGATAAATGCGAGCGTTTCATCATCGGATGATGGTTTGTAAAAGGTACTTACCCCCCGAAAGCGGGCATAGTTATCAGCTTGTTCATTCCCTGTTACAAGGAAGAATGATGCTCCTTCCCCTCCAATAGAACCCGCACCGCTATGTTCCAGTAAATGGGCGTTGGAAGCAATGTCTTCTTTCCAGAAACCGGCATTCTTGCTGATCGTGAAATAGGCATCTGTCAGCTCATCGATACCAGCCAGGAGGACATTCTCCGAAGACCTCTCCTGTATGCGGATCATACTGTCGAGCAAAGCACTTTCGAAAGAAAGGTTTTCGTTTACATAGGTGAGGTTGTACTTATTGCATTTCAGCATGACAGCAATGTGGGCCCCAACCGTATTATGGGTAGATTGAATGAAGGCAGTAGGTGTTAGGAATTTCTCTTCGTTTTCGATTATAGCAGTGAGGAATTTCTCCGTATCCTGCATCATGCCCAGCCCGGTTCCTGCAATGATAGCATCAGGCACATCCACTCCTGCATCCCTAAGGCATCTCCCTGCAGCAGCCACACCCATTTTCAGGGTCCTGCTCATGCGCCGCATCTGAATAGGCTTGATAAATTCTTTGTAATCAGGCTCGATGCATTTCAGGCGGTTGCCCTCATAAACATTCATCGCGGCCGGAAAATCAGCCTTGTCCCAGCTGAGTTGCGGTGAAATGTTTCCTATGCCCCTGATGTATGCTTCCATTGTTGTTATCGCTACTGGTTACT
>JAOZTN010000050.1:3657-20421 GCA_029942245.1 Bacteroidales bacterium
GGGAAAAGCAATTGTTCCCTGATGGCCAGTATGGAGTAAATGCTCTCCACCACACCTGCAGCCGCCAGGGTATGCCCTGTGTATGGCTTGGTTGATGATACCGGAGGGATCTTGTTTCCAAAGATGCGTCCGATGGCAAGTCCTTCGGTCAGGTCATTGTTATCGGTGCCGGTGCCATGTGCATTGATATAGCTGATCTGTTCCGGTTTGAGCCCGCTCATGTCGAGTGCCTCTTTCATAGCGAGGTAAGGCCCGTAACCGTCGGGAGAGCTGGCGGTTTGATGATAGGCATCATTGGCATTGGCACAACCGCTGAGTTCAGCGTATATATCTTTCTGATGCTTTTTGGCTTCCTCTTCCGACTCAAGTACGATGTATGCCGCGCCTTCGCCAAGATTCAGGCCTGTGCGTGTTGCATCCAGCGGACGGCAATGTTTTTTGTCGAGGATCATAAGGGTGTTGAAGCCGTTCAGCGTAAATTTCGACAGGGCATCCGTACCCCCGGCGATCACGCGATCGGCCAGGCCATGGCGGATCAATTTTGCACCAAATAATATGGCGTTCAGCGATGAGGAACAGGCCGTGCTGATGGTGGTATTAAAATGTCGTAATCCCAGGCGGTCACAGATCTTCATTGAGCTGTCGCTGCAATTATGAGTTTGTACTAAATGAGAATAGGTATCATTTTGGAGGTAGTCCAGGTAATGTTTCTCGGTTTTATCCATCCCACCCACCGTGGTAGACGAAATCAAAGCAGTGCGGGAATTATCAGTGATCCCGTATTTGTTTATTCCATCATCGAATGCCTCTATAGCTGCGATCAGTCCAAGCAAAGCAGTACGTGTATAATAATCAGGGTTTTCAACGCCTGCAAGGGAGGCCAGCTCTTCATTGCTAAAGCGAATCTCGGCAGCAGGCAGTTCAGCTTTCAGTGTAGTCTCAAGGTAGTTGATTGGCCCGACACCGTGCTTGCGGTTTTTGAGGGAATCGAGATTTTCCGCTACATTGTTTCCAATGGCGGTAATCATCCCTATGCCGGTTATTACTACCCTGTTCATATCATTACTTTTGATTCTCTTTGATAAATTCAGCCATGGTTCTTAGCGAAAAGAAGATCTTACGCCCATCCTTGGGATCTTCGATCTTGATACCGTAATTTTTTTCCAGCAGGACGATGAGCTCGAGGGCATCGATAGAATCCAGCCCCAGCCCGTCACCAAAAAGTGCTGCATCGGCATCGATATCTTCAGGCTCCATCTCTTCCAGGTTCAATACCTCGATAATCTCAATTTTAAGCTTTTTAATTAATTCTTCCATTATTGCAATCTTTTATATGTTGTGAGGAGAAATGAAGGGTCAAAGATAACATCTTCGGATGAAATTCCATGTACATCTTCGGTGCTGCCTCGTTCTATTAAAAACAAGAGTGATTCATAATTGTTCCCATACTGCTCCACCCAGCCGCATACGCAACAATCCAGGGATCCGTTTTTCAGGGCAAGCCCGGCGATTTCGAAGATCAGATCAGCATCAAAGCCTTCACTGATCAGCACGGTATTTTCACCCCTGAACGTATGCCTGATGGCTGATTCACCGGCCATGATATTGGGCAGGGTGTATACAAAATTCGATGGGCTGGGAAAATAGTTTTCCCGATCATTGATGGTTTCCTGGTGCTTTTCATCTACCTCAAGGGATGAGCTGCCATTGGTGAGGATCAGGCCGATCTTTTCGGGAGAATATTTTTCAGAGAGCGCTGCATCTTTCACAAGGATATCAACAGACAGGAATCCCAGCTTAGAGAGGGCATCCATTTTGAAGAACTTGGGATAATCAGTCTCAAAGTGCCTGTAAGCTGCCCTGATAAATTTCTTGTAAGTATCTTCCTCATTATAACTAAACACTACATCTCCATTAAGCCTGACGAGCTTGTGGGTTATTGAGCAGTATTTCTTTACAACAACTACCATTGCTTATATTTTTTGGAGGATCACTGCTGCATTGCTGCCACCGAATCCTGATCCTGTTTTCAGGCAGGTGCTAACTTCCTTCTCTATATTCTCCTTAATCACATGAATGCTTTTACTCACGCCATGGTGATCATATCCCGCGGAGCGGAAAAGCATATTTCTTTTCATGGATTGAAGAGAAATAGCAGCTTCAATAACACCCGCAGCCCCGAGAGTATGTCCTATATATGCCTTGTAGCTGTTGAGTGGAACCTCCTCCAGGCCTGCACGGCTGAATGCCTTGGCTTCCATCTCATCGTTATAATCCGTGGCTGTACCGTGCGCAGATATGGTATCGATATCTTCAGGTGTAAGGCCGGATAATTTCATGGCCTGCTGAATGGCCACAAGAAGGCCCTCACCGGTGCGGGATGGCCCGGAAATGTGGTTACCATCATTGCTGCCTGCCCCACCCAATACCTTTACGGGAGTTTCTTTAAAAATCCCCTGTGAGGAGGACAGGATAATGCTTGCAGCGCCTTCACCCAGGGTAAGCCCCGTCCTGTCGCGATCGAAAGGTTTGCATGCCTGTTCGCTGAGCGACTGAAAGGATTGAAAGCCGGAAACAATAAATTCTGACATCAGGTCTCCGCCACTCACAACAATATGTTTATATTTTCCGGCCCTGATCAAACGTTCGCCGTAAATAATTCCCAGCACACCGGAAATGCATGCATTGGAAACGATGATGGCTTTATTCGGATTATTGAAATAGGTGGTGATCACCTTTGCCATTGAATGCAGATAAATGCGGTTTTTTCCAAACTTCGCCTGCAATACCGGATCAAGTAAATCAATATTTCCCTTAGTTGTAGTAAGAATGAACAGGGTCTCGGGGGAACTAAGATCTATATCTGCCCTTTTTCCGGCATCCAGGATGGAGGCAATAAACATCCTTTCCATTCGGGTTATGTCCGCACTAAGCGGGCGAATGCTTTCCAGGCGATCATGATCTACCTTTGATAAGGGAAGTATCGAAGGGCTATACATTCCGCTGTCATCCAGTACAATACCGCTTTTCCCGCGAATAATGTTCCCGATATTTTCATCGCTTGTAAATCCAAGGGAAGAGATAATATTTTCTGCGCCTGCAAATACTTCCGTCATGAGGGTGCTAAATTATGGAATTTTACCCGATGAGATGATCAATTCTTTTTCAATCTGAGGAAATAGAAAGCCACGATCATGCATACAAGGCAAAAGGCGAGCAATAAAGCCACCTGCGGAAGGATCCCGATGATCCCACCACCTCTCAGGAATATGGTATAAAACCCTTCTAGTCCCCAGTTCAACGGTGAAAAGGTGCTGATGGTTTGCATGATGGAGGGCATGACAAAAACAGGTACCCAGATGCCACCCAGGGCAGCCATAATGATGACCGAAACAGAACCAAATGCAGCAGCCTGTTCCGGCGTATTGAAAATCGAACCCAGGGCAAGCCCAAATGCTGTTGCTGCCAGTCCGGTGGCTATTATCATAACGATCAATGCAAAAATATGGTCCCCGATTTCGAGCAATGGAAGGCCAAACAGAGGCAGAATGAGGATGCCCACCAGAAGCATCAGCAGGAACTGTATCATGCTGATGAACAGGTAAACAATGATCTTCGAAAAAATGGTGACCAGGTATGAGCCGGGCATAAGCCTGATGCGTAACATGCTTCCGTTGTTCCTTTCCTTGATGATATTTGCAGTAAGGGGGATCAGGATAAAGAACATGGCAAATACCGCCCATGCCGGAACATTATGTTGTACCGAGTTGGGGATAACTTCGGTCCGGCTGTTCACAGCATTGTGTTCTTCAAGCTGTATGATCCCGCTCGGATCATAGTCGAGGCTGTTATCGGTATCGAGCAGCTCAGAAACCTTTTGCGAGAAAAGCTTAAATACCATTTGCGATTCTATGCCATAGGTTAGCTTCGAGAGGGCCATACGAACTGTTTCCCTGAAGGAATGCTTGATCACGGGGTCGAAGTACAGGATCACAAGTGAAGGCTCTGTTTCGACCATCACTACCGGATATTCTTCATCCTCGAAGGCCTTTTCGACCAGGTACATGGCTTTTTTCCTGAGGTTTTGGCTTACACCAGCCGGGACAATAATCCCGATCTGGAATGTTCCATCACCGACCAGCCTGATCAGGCTTTCCCTGTCAAGGGGTTTGTTGTCATATTCCTTTTCCAGAATGATCATATCAGAATGGTTCAAACCTTCTTCAATGGCCAGGCCAACCGAATCCATGTCTTCATTGATAAAGGCAACCTGCAATTGTGTTTCATCCATTTTGCGGAAGGTGCTGTCCTGTATCATGGCCATTACAAAAACAAGGACCATGGGCATGAGAAAAATGATCAATAATCCACCCAGATCCCTGGTCAGGACAATGATCTCTTTCATGATGGATGTAAACAGTTTCCGCATATCAATCCCTGAGTTTACGTCCTGTCAGATGCAGGAATACGCTTTCCAGACTTGTATATTCTTCTTTACTCTTTATGATCTCTCTGGTATTGCCATGAATAATAAGCTTACCATCATCGATGATGGCAATGGTATCGCAAAGGTCTTCGGCTTCTTCGAGGTAGTGGGAGGTATAAATGATGGTTGTCCCTTGCTTATTGATCTCTTCCAGGAACTCCAGGATCATCTTTCTCGATTGTACATCCACCCCCGTGGTGGGTTCGTCAAGGATGAGAATATCCGGCCTGTGAAGGATGCCTGCCACCAGGTTAACCCTTCTTTTCATGCCGCCCGAATACCTTCGGATTTGTTTGCGGCCATTGCCGGCCAGTCCAACCATTTCCAGGCATTCCTCTATCCTGTTGTGCAACTCCTTACCTTTCAATCCGTACATTTCGGCAATGAACCTGAGATTTTCCCGGGCACTGAGTGTGTCGTAAAGGGCAATATCCTGGGGAACAAGGCCAATTTGCTGCCTGATCTTTTTATATTTCTTTTCCAGCTGCATGCCATTGATAAAAACCTTTCCACTGTCGTAGTTCAGCAAACCTGTCAGTATGCTGATCGTAGTTGTCTTGCCGGCCCCATTGGGTCCCAGCAAACCATACTTCACTCCACGTGGAATATCCAGGGTGATATCATCCACGGCGGGCACCAAGCTACCACGGTAGGTTTTGGAAATGTTTTCGATCTTTATGGCGATATCAGTCATCAGCTGGCTTTGATCTTGCTAAGTTTCCTGTATACTTTTTCTTCCCTGTCGGCAATCTCAAGCAATATTTCCGCTGCCGCGAAATAGGATTCGTCTTTGCCGCTACGGCCTTTGAAAATTCTCCCTGCGATAAGGGAAAACTCACGCCACCGATCGCCGATGGATGTCATTTCTTCGGAGCATTCATTCAGCCAGTCCTGCTTTAATTCTTTTGCAGCTTCCTGTAAAAATGCAGCATAAATAAAACGGAAACCTGCACCGCCTGTCCCAATCTCCTCCAGCATGCGAACTACCTGACCGATATATCGCGAAGCTTTTTTTTCACCCAGCTTCTGGGGCCATTTTTTCATTTTTCGGGCCATATATCGAATCCCCTTAACACCAAAGAGTGGTACGGGAATGGTAAGCATCTGGCTGCTATTTTTTATGATCGACTTAATGATGGCATCTCCCAGGTCGTAATCCTGAGGGACATCCTTCATATAGTACATCCTTCCCTTCGGAGGGTAGGTTCCTTTGGCATAACGTACGTGCTTCAGCTCTTCAAAACTCAGGTTCACGGGCGTTTCCATAATGGGGTCGCTGATGATATATTCATCAGCTTTTTTACCGTAAACGACCAGGTTATGGGCGTTGAAATGAAAACGATAAGCCTCAGGAAAATAGCTCAGATGAAATACCCCCACCAGGCAACCGACAGGAATGCCTTTTTCGATAGTAGCATCAAGCGTATCCATGGCTTTTTGAGGATCTTTCGGAAATTTGTGTCGCTGGATCTTTATGCTCAGCTTTTTACATACCCTGCTAAAGATAAAACCCGGATATGGCCTGAAAGAAACCACCGGCAAGCCATTTAGCTTGTAAAAAGGGATGTATGAAAAAAACAGCCCGGAACCCAATCCGAATACCATGGGCTCGCTGAGCTTGATGCCATGGAACTTCAGAAGGTTAGAGGTCACCCCGTTCTCACAATGTGCGGACTGGTGATGATCAAATGCTATGCTGATATCTTTACTCATTCTGATCCTTCTAATGCTTTAGTGTCTGTTAATTCTTCAATGGTGACGTTAAACACGTCAGCGTATGCCTGCAGGGTGTTTTGAGGCAGTTCCACAAAAATAGCGGGTTTCAGATGTTTTCTGATTTTTCTTCTCGGGATCCCGGTATATTGTGAAAGCAGTTTTATAGTCATGATGTTCTTTTCCATATACCAGGCCAGCATGCTTCGTTTGCCTTCCAGTACGTCCTGTCGGGCAGCATCTACGTTTTCATTTACCTCTTCCCAGGCCTGTTTCAAGGCAGCATTTTTAGGTGCCCATCCTGTGCTTGGTACCGTCACATAGTTTCCGTCTTCATCAACGGCATAACAGGGCTCCCGGAACTTATCCTGGAGCAGGCCTTCATTATCCTGAGGAACGTCTTTCTTTTTCAATGCTGAAGGTTTTTCTTATTCCTGTATAAATATTTTTAATTCTGCTTCTGCCAGCAATTCTCCATCAGACCTGACACTGGCCTGTATCACTGTTGCGCTGAAAACTTCGGCCTGTACCAATATCTCTGTCTCCAGACGGGTGTTCACTTCCGGCAAGCGAAACAATTTAAAATTTTTTACCGATCCGATTACCCCGATGGGTGGCTTGAAGTTTGCATCATTACTGCTTTTCTGCATACCTGCCCATCCTGTTCGCAGTGCCGCCGACTGGGCCATATTTTCAATGATCCCGGACTCGGAAAACAAGCCATCATTCACGAAAATATTTCCGGCCTCAATGCTAAAGCCCGTCAGGGTCCTTGCTCCTTCATGCTCAATCAGGCTGTCAACCATAAGCATAGGCGGCTCCTGGGGAATCAGTTTTCTTACACTTGTTTTCTTTGCTAACATAGGCTTTTCGGCACCAATGGCAAAGATACGAAGTTGTTTTGATGAATATGGAATATGAATGTTGGATTATCCGTGCACAACGGTAAGCAATGCATATACATATGAGAAGCGGGCACTTTCCGGTACCATGCAAAGAATGGTATCACCTTCCTTCAGCTTTTTTGAATGGAACAGCTCCTCCAGCATGAAATATATGGATGCTGCACCCACATTTCCAAGCTTGCTGAGGTTGGTAAACCATTTTTCCTGTGGTATTGGTATATTGGCTCTGATCAATTCCTCCTCAATCCGGCTACGGAAATATTCTGATGACAGATGAGGCAGAAACCAGTTGATATCATTGACATTGAGATCTCTTCTTTTAATAATGTCGAGGAAGAAATCATTGCCTGTCGGCACGATATTCTTCCCAAGGAGGTCAACGTCCTGTCGCAGGGACAGAAGTGTTTTTTCCACAATGTCTTCAGCCGGAAAATCTCTATATCCTTTTAAGCCTCCTCCTTTTATTTTCTCCCCTCCTGCGTACATACAGGTTTCGAGCTGATGCGCGTATGATGCGCTTTCTATCCATTCAATACGCAGCGAAGGTCCTTCCTTGTTTGGTTCCGGGCTCAACAATGCAGCTCCCGCGCCATCAGATAGCATCCAGCGAAGAAAGGCTTTTTCAAAGGCTACGATAGGCTCTTTTTCAATTTTATTCCGCTTATCCGGCCCTTTCTTAAAATTATTGGCAGTCATCCAGATGGATAACTTCTCTGAACCGGCACAAACTGCACGCTTGCGCTCACCAGCCAGTATTGAAAGGTATGCGTATCGCATGGAATGCATGCCTGACGCACAGGATCCTGCAGGTGAAAGTATCTCAACAGGCTTGCTCATTAAATCGCCATGCACCATGGAGGTGTGGGATGGAAGCAATTGGTCAGGAGAAGTAGTTCCGCATGATAGAAGGTCGATATCGTTGGCACTGAAATTGTCGTCGAAGAGGCCTTTGATGGCCTCAACAGTCAGTTCAGTATTACTGTGGGTTGAATTCCCATCAGTGTCGAGAGCATAATAGCGTGTTTTGATCTGGTTATTCTTCAGGATGATGGGTTTTGTCCTTGAAGGTGTTCCCTCCACCATGCCGAGGTATTTCTCCATTTCATCATTACTTACCGGTTCATTGGGTAAGAACTTTGATAAACGGTTTATATAGACTGCACCTGGCTTTTCTTGCATCATGGTTCCAACTAATCAATCTTGCGGGGCAAAGATAAATTGTTTTCGTTTACTGCAACATGAAACAGCAATGGTTCTTTAATGGTCCTCATATGCCTTAACACCTGCCGGAATATGAATGTTCAGGTGGTTGACTTCAGGAGGCACAGGGCAGGAATACCGATAGTTATATGCACAATATGGATTATAGGCTTTGTTGAAGTCTATGACAATCTCTTCACCTTCCGGTATCTTCAGGTCGATGAAGCGGCCGCCACCATATGATCCTTCCCCGCATGTAAGATCTTTAAAGGGAAGGAAAAGGTGTTCTTTAAATTCCTCCATTTGTTTGGCTCTATCACTCTGGTAAACCTCCAGTACGAAGTCTTCTCCCCTGAGGGAAAAGTGGGCTTCACCGTATTTAACGTAGATGGGCCTGCGTTCAGTGGTGGTTTCCATTCCGAAAGCTTCCTGGTCGGGGTTCAGAATAAAACGTGCAGTCACTTTATACTCAGAGCTGGCAGGATAAAAATCCAGGCCTGCAAAATGTGCCAGGCCTTCAGGGGTCAGCGGGCTGTGGGCCGAATCTGCAAATTCCGTATTGATCTCTGTACGGTGCATGGCGATGCTTTCAATGTAGAGTTCATCGACGGGTTCTGCACAGGAGCACATGATAGCAGCAATGGATAATATCAGCAGTGCGTATCTTGTTTTCATCTGGTCTCTATTTCATTGTGTGAGTAATAATACACGGCTTTCCTTGTTTTGCGGTAGCCCAGTTTATGGATAATCCACACCACCACCCCGCCAATAGGGGAAACGAGATAGATTACGGTGAAAAGGTAGGCCCCGAACATTTTAAGGCGCCCCACCCTGGCGGGATCATCGAACCCACCCTTTTTCAGGACAAATTTCGCCCATGGCCTGAACATGGCATAACCCCTCTTTTCTACGGTCATCAAAACCGGCTTGATCTTGATGGCGCCTTCGCCGAGCAGCTTATCCTGGAGATCATCGAAATCATCAGTGCGCAATGTGTCCCTGATGATCAGGCCAAATTTCTCGCTGGCCTTAATATCCTCTACCGGTATTCCTGCGGGTGGGAATATCTTTCTATATAATCCTTTCCCATACTTTTCTCCTTTCATCATCCAATGAACGATGGTAACTACGCTTACGAGGTTATGATGTGTATCAGATAATACGATATTGCCAATAAGTTTTCCTCCCATATCCAGTATCCTTTTCTTCACCCTTTCGTGAGCCATGATCCACATGTTTCGGCTGCCTATGAGTGTGATCACCGGTTTTCCTTTCAATATGCCGGCTGCTGCTTCGGTCTGTAAAAAGGAAGTAAAAGGGATAGAAGCGGAAAGGTACCAGGGTTGATACGCCAGGATAATCAGGTCAAAATCATCGCGGGGATCGAAAGAAAAAGGCTTCAGGGTGCATGGGGTCTCCTGAACGGATTCCGGAAAAACCTGGTAGAACGACATGCCTTTCCATGGGAAGGGAAAGGCGGGATCGGGCTTTAGCTCTTCGTAAAAAAGCTCATAATCATCCCTTAAAGGTGTGCAAACCGAGTCGATGAATTCCCTGAGCTGGCCACTCTGGGTATAGTAAACGATTAGCGCTTTCTTTTTCATTTCTTACACCTTAAAATGGTATGACTGACTCCAATGTCTTCGATCATTTCAACGACCTTTAGGCCGGCTTGCTCTACCATGCGAACCATATCTTCAGAATGGTACATACGGCTGTTCCCATTCGCTACGCAGGTAAAATACAGTGAAGTGGCATGCAGGCTATAGGTGGATGCATCGAAGCGCTGCTTATCCCAGAGGGTTTCCATAATAAACAGCTCAGCATTTTCATCCATGGCATCGCGTGCATTGCTGACCAGGTTCACGACCTCTTCCTCGGCAAAGCAATCAAGGAACTGGCTCATCCAGATCACATCATATCCTTTGGGATAAGGGATTGAAAAATCAAGGAGGTTGATGGGGAAGCCATCAATACGTCCTTCGAAACCTCGTTCGCGGATATTCCTTTCTGCGTCTTTTAACTGTCCGGGGAGATCCAGTATGCTTATCTGAATATCGGGGTTATATTCAGCACATTTTATGGCAAATTTACCTGTGTTGCCACCCACGTCCATAATTTTTTGTGGCTTGTTTTTAAAGATGATCGGCATGACCTGTGGAAATGAGGTATCGGAATAGTAGTGGTCGAAGTCGAACCAGCTTTTCCTGAAGTCTTCAGGCATTTCCGAGAGGGCTTCATATACTGTTGGCCAGGGGCCGAATTCCCTGTTCAGGCCTGATGGTTTGCCTTCCTTTACCGATTCCTGTAAATGAAAGAATGCTTTATAGTTCACATCGTGTGTGAAATCCATATTTGCCCTTGTAAGTTGGTCGACACAGACAAAATAGCCTGTTTTTGTCAGGAAGTACATATCGTCCTTTACCATGACCATTTCCTGGCTTAAACCAGCCTCCAAAAGCACCAGGGCGCCATATTCTGAGATGCCGGCATGCCTGGCGATCTCATTGACGGTACAGCCGTCTTTATTTTTTCTGAGGTAAGATAAGATCCTGAGGTCTCTCAGGGCTTTAGCTGCCTGAAACATGATGGGGGCAAAAGCGATTTTCTGGGCATCGCTCTTGGCATCCAGGGCAGATTTCTTATCGTCACCGTAATTTCTTGCCATGATTGTTTTTTATAAATTAATCTGCTTCTTCGTCCCAAAATTTATGGTAATTAAACCACTGGAGAGGATATTTTTTGAGGATGTACTCCATGTGGCAAATATAATCTTTAATCATCGGACGAAGTTCATCTTCGCCGACCGATCTTTTAGAGTTAATCTCGTATCGTTTGGCCGGGCTAGCAAAGAAGTGATAGTGCCTGGAGCTTTCCTTGACCGCAAAAACAAAGGTGACCGGGGCGCTGAAGCGTGCTGCCAGGTAAAAGGGGCCTTCCGGGAAGAGGGCATCTTTGTCGAGAAAGCGATGACTGATGGTTTTTGAGCCTTCCACAAAACGATCGGCATGGATGGCAACAAGCTCTTTATTTTCGAGGGCATGCTTTATGGCCAGCAGATGCGAAAAGTCATCTTTGAGGGGGATTACATGGAGGTTCTTCTCAGTCATCACATCCTCCATATAGCTTTTGATCTTCTGATGCTCTTCATCAAACATCACAATATTGAAGCGTTTGTCGAGCCGTTGCAGGAAGTTACCTGCTATTTCCCAGCTGCCGATATGAGCACTGATGAGCAGGCCGCCATCCTCCATATTCCGAAGGTGTTCCTCTCCGTCCCAATGATAAGTGAAACTTTTTCCCAGGCCTGACATCACGGCCACTTTATCGATAAGCACCTGTCCGAGCTGATAATAATTTCGATAAGTGCTGAGACGTGTTTTCAAATAGCCGAAGGCCATTACCTGCCTGAAATAAAAACGGATATGCCTGTTCGATTTACGCGAAAAAAGGAAAAAGTAGAATGCAACAAATCTAAGCAGAAAGTAGGCGGGCCTGAGCCCGAAAGTTTTCAGGATGTATACAAATATCCGGTAGCCGGTTAATCCGCCACGGGTTTTTCCGTCCCAGGAAGACATATTTATTGATCAGATGAATGACGTGTATAGATGAACTCATGAAATTGCCCGAGTGTTCTGACATTGACCATGTCTTCACCTTTCAGCTTAAAGCCAAACTCCTTTTCGATGATCACCACAATGTCAACAAAATCAAGGCTGTCGATGCCGATATCGCTCCAGGTAGCATCAGTTTGAACAAGATCCTCTTCAATTTCGAACTCCTCTACCAGAAAACCGTTTATGATGTCAACGACTTCATTCTTATCCATAGCACTCCAATTATTAGCGGGTATTCGCTTGCAAAAGTACTAATTATTATTTTACTTTTTTAATGATAAGGGTGGAATTTGTGCCTCCGAATCCAAATGCATTGGATAGGAAGACATCGAAACCGCTGTTAATGGTTTTGGAGGTAATATTCAATTTTTCGGAATGCTCATCCGGGTTTTCGAAGTTAATATTGGGTGCAATGAAACCGTGTTGCATCATTATCAAGGAATAAACAACCTCACTGGCTCCGCCCATCCACATCTCATGCCCGGTCATTGATTTTGTTGAACTGATGAAGGGTATTTTATCTCCAAAAACCTCATAGATAGCCTGTGCCTCTTTCCCATCGCCCACCGGTGTGGAGGTAGCGTGGGCATTGATATAGCCAATATCTTTTTTGTCTATACCTGCATCTTTCAAGGCCATTACCATTGATCTGACAGGGCCATCAATATTGGGAACAGAAATATGATCTCCGTTTGAAGAGAAGCCATAACCGCTGATCTCTCCCAGGATGTTAGCTCCACGTTTGATTGCTGAGTCATAACTTTCCAGGATCAGTGAGGCGGCGCCTCCGCTAGGAACCAGCCCGTCGCGATCCCGGTCGAAAGGCCTGGATGCTTTTTGCGGCTGGTCTTCTCTGATCGAAAATGCACCCAGGCCATCGAAACTTCCCATCGATTCCGGGTTGATCTCCTGGCCTCCTCCTGCGATCACACATTCCTGCAATCCTTGCCTTATCATAATGTAAGCCATTCCAAGTGAATGTGATCCGCTGGCGCATGCCCCGCTAACCGTGAAGTTGATCCCTTTTAACTTAAAGATCACCGACAGGTTCATGCTTATGGTTGAATTCATTGACTGGAAGATGGAGCCGGACCCCAGGAGGGCGGTGTCTTTTTTCGCCCGCATCTTGTCGATGGCTTCGATCACGGGTACCGAAGAGCTATCGTTTCCGTATAGGATACCAACCTCATTTTTATTAAGAAAATCCTGATCGATTCCTGCATGCTGAAGCGCTTGCAGTGTAGCGATATAAGCATATTTTCCATGCTCGGGCAGGCCTACCCTAGAACGCCTGTCGAGCAGCCCTTTCAGATTTGGGCTTTCGATAATCCCGGTCAGGTGTGAGCGGTATCCCAGGGCTGCACGATCCATGTCGAGACCGACCCCTGATTTGCCATTATATAAAGAATCACGAACCTCATCGAGGTCTTTCCCGATGGTGGAATAGATACCCATCCCTGTGATAACAACTCGATTCATATTAATTATAGAGAGATTAAACGTTAGGTCAAAAATAAAAAATTATTCTCAGGTGCTGATGCCCCCGTTAACAGATATTACCTCACCGGTGATATAGGATGCTTTCTCTGATGCCAGGAATGCAACGGCTGCAGCAACTTCTTCGGGATTACCAAAACGTCCCACCGGGATCAATCCTTTATGCTGATTTTCATCGAGATCTGCTGTCATATCTGTCCTGATAAATCCTGGCGATACAGCATTCACTGTGACCTTTTTCCGGCCCACCTCCCTGGCGAGTGCTTTGGTAGCTCCGATCACACCGGCCTTGGCAGCACTATAATTTGTTTGCCCGGGCATGCCATCTTCCCCCGAAAGGGAAACAACATTAATGATGCGGCCAAATTTATTCACGATCATGTCCTGCACCAAAAGGCGTGTTATGTAGTAGAAGCTATTCAGGTTGGTGTTGATCACCGAATCCCATTCTTCCGCTTCCATCCATACCAGCAGGTTATCCTTTCGGATTCCTGCATTGTTTACCAGCACCCGGATATATCCATCATCTTTATGCTCTTCCTGCCATTTCAGAATGGCTTGTTTTACCTTTTCGGCGTCAGAAATGTCGAATGGGAGCAGTTCCCCGCTTCCCCCGGCATCTTTTACCATCTGTAGTGTGAGTTCGGCCTCAACGGTGTTGGTATTGTAGTTGATGAGCACATGATATCCCATCTCTGCCAGACTGATGCTGATTGCCCTGCCTATACCACGTGATCCTCCGCTTACAAGTGCATATTCCATGCTTTAGTTATTTATTTAGTAGTGCATCGTTTGCCATGATATATTTTCTCACTCTGCGGATCTCATTGTATTTCGGACTGTCTTCTTTGAATACAGGAACGATCTTCCGCAGCGTGTTGTAGGCTGCAAAGGTGCTTGGTGAAAGCTTGTCGGCATATTCGAGATAATCGATGGCTTGCAGCAGGGAGATCAATTCAATGGAAAGGATCTCAAAAGAATTATCGATTACCTTCATAGCCATCAGGGCTGCATTGGTACCCATGCTGACGATATCCTGGTTGTCATTATTGGTTGGAATACTGTGTACATACATGGGGTTCGACAGGGCCTGGTTCTCGGCCACGGTGGAGGTGGCAGTGAACTGTGCGCCCTGCATGCCCAGGTTAAGTCCCAGGGTACCCAGGTTAACAAATGGCGGGAGCTTATTGTTCAGCTTGTCATTCATGAGAAAGTTCAGCTGGCGTTCGGAAAGCATAGAAAGCTTGGTAATCGCGATCTTGAGCTTATCCATTTCCAGTGAAACGTAATCACCGTGAAAATTACCACCATGGTTAACACTTTTTTCGCGGTAATCGATCACAGGGTTGTCGTTAACAGAATTCGCCTCATCGAGGATTACCTTTTCTGCATTGTCGATGGTATCCAGTACCGGTCCGAGTATCTGTGTGATACAGCGTAATGAGTAATATTCCTGTATCTTTCGGGTAAAGACCTGCTCTTCTTTTCCGTTGCCGTTATAGAGGTGTTCGGCACGCTTTCTAACCAGTTTGCTGCCACTGAGCAGTTGCTGCAAACGGTCGGTGATTTTATTTTGCCCGGGATGAAGTTTAACCCTGTTCAACTCATAAGAGTAATGGTCGTCGTAGGTTTCAACCACCTCATTGATCATGGCGGAAGCCATCAGTGCCCAGTCGAGGAGCTTACGCGCTTTGAGAACACTTAAGATGCCAATGCCCGTCATGCAGGAAGTCCCGTTTACCAGGGCCAGGCCTTCACGGATATGTACCTTCGCCGGTTCAAGTCCTGCCTCTTCAAATACCCTTGCTCCCTGATGGGTAAAATTCTGATAAAACATTTCCCCTTCACCAATCAGGCAGAGGCCCAGGTGTGCAAGCTGCACAAGGTCGCCACTGGCACCTACACCACCATGTTCCGGGATCACCGGAACAATGCCATGGTTGATAAAGTCACGGAGCAGGATAACGATATCGGGGTGTATCCCGGAATAAGCTTGCATGAAGTTGTTCAAGCGGGCGATCATTAGTGCCCGTACAGCCCTGTGTGGAATATTGTTTCCGGAACCTGATGCATGACTGCGGATCAGATTATATTGAAGCTGGACCTGGTCTTCCTTGTTTACCTTGTATTGGGCCATGGGACCCAAACCGGTGTTAATGCCGTATATGATCTTGTCTCTTGCAAAACTTTCGAGGAAGGAATAACTCTTTTCAACTTCCTGAAGGGCTTGCTTATCCAGTTCAACTTTTTCGCCTCCGAACAATACTTTATAGAAATCGGAACTCTCCAGTTTCCTGCCGCCAATAATCACCATGCTAAGTAGAATTTAATCGATATGCTATAATGCCTTAAAACCTGTTACAGGCGGTCAAAGTTAGTGATTTTTGATATCTAGAAAAGATAATGATCCTAGCAATGATCAATGGAAACAATAACGGCCATTGTTATCGACAGTAAATTCCGGCAGACGCCTGTTCATTTCAAAGTAGAGGTACCCCTCTTCCAGGTTGTTCCAGAAGTCAAGAAGCGCTTCATCCTCAGCATGCTCTTCTTTCAGGGATGTATAGCAATCACCTTTCATCCGGCACGGAAATATGTGTATCGGAATTTTTTCCTGTCCCTTGTTTTTTGCCTCTACAGCCAGGATATATATCTCCTTGATCTTATCGTCGGTCATAGGCACACAGCCGATGGTAACACATGAACCATGAACAAAGATCTCTCCGCCGGGATGTCTTTTATCCGACAACACCCTGTCGGAGGCATTCGGATAATTGATCCCAAGTGAAAGATGGAAATTGCTCCAGGGGTTAAACATGTCGATGTGGTAACAACCTTCTGGTACCTGGCGGTCGCCCTGTTTTCTCTTGGGTCCGGCCATACCGGATATCCTGCAAATACGGTATTCCTTGAGTAAAATATAGTTTTCATGCAGGCTGTCGCGCCCCCATATTTCCATACAGGACTCATGCTTGAAGGTACGGATGAAAATATTCAGACTGCCTGTATCAAGCCCCTTCTCCAGGATCAGGGACTCCATCAGGCTTCCCTTTTCTTCATATGCCTTGGCTACCCTGCCGTATTTCATTTGTTCTTCTTTAAACCCCTGGGCGGAGAGAAAAACACTCATTGATATAAATACGATAAACAAGATGCCTGTTCGCACTAACATAGTATAAGGAAATGGTGGGGTAGAGGTATGCAAAGAGATAACGGATGTATACCCGGGGTATATTGTGTTGGGAGTATTTAAAGTACTTAGAGTTAGTGAGACTATTGGTTTATGAGCAACGCGATATAAAGCAATCTAGTCGAACTAATTCCGAGCGGAGGGAGGAATCCCTAT
>JAOZTN010000051.1:0-20360 GCA_029942245.1 Bacteroidales bacterium
CGCAGGGATGAAGAAAAAGCCAGGGCCAAGGAGCGCTTCTTCTCTCACAGGGATGAATTCGGACAATGGGACCCCAAGAACCAACGTCCCGAACTCTGGAACATCTTCAACGGGAAAAAGAATATGGGTGAGAACTTCAGGGTATTTCCTATCAGCAACTGGACCGAAATGGATGTATGGCAGTATATCTACATGGAGAATATTCATATTCCGAGCCTGTACTATACACATGAGCGCGAAGTTTTTTATCGTGATGGTATGTGGCTTTCTGCCGCACCATTCATGAAAAGAAAACCCGAAGAAGAAGTGAAAAAGATGAGGGTCAGGTGCCGTACCATCGGAGATATTTCCTGTACCGGACTGACCGAATCAATGGCCGACTCACTGGAAGACATTATTCAGGAAATTGCTGCTACAAGGATCACCGAACGTGGAGGAAGGGCGGATGATATGCGCTCGGAAGCAGCTATGGAAGACCGCAAAAAAGAAGGATATTTCTAGAAGCGATGTATCATAAATTATCGAAAACAATCGCATTATGATGGAAGATAAAGAATTTTCAAGCAAGGCATATCTCGATATGGAGCTGCTGCGTTTTACCACCGCAGGCAGTGTTGATGATGGAAAAAGCACCCTGATCGGGCGCCTGCTTTACGATAGCAAGTCTATATTTGAGGACCAGCTGGAGGCCGTGAAAAGGGCATCCATCAAGAAAGGGAATGCAACCGTCGATCTTTCTCTGCTTACCGACGGATTGCGCGCAGAACGGGAACAGGGCATCACCATTGATGTGGCATATCGCTATTTTGCCACACCCAAAAGAAAGTTTATCATTGCCGATACACCCGGCCATGTGCAGTATACACGCAATATGGTAACCGGTGCCTCAACGGCTAATGCTGCCATCATCCTGATCGACGCCAGAAATGGGGTAACGGAACAATCACACAGGCATACATTTATCGCATCCCTGCTGCAAATACCACATATTGTAGTGTGCGTAAACAAAATGGACCTTGTTGATTATAAGGAAGAAAGTTATGAAAAGATAAAAAGTCATTTCAGGGACTTTGCTGCCAAACTGGCTGTCAAGGATGTACGCTTTGTACCTATCAGCGCACTGAAAGGCGACAATGTGGTCGACAAATCAAAGAAAATGCCATGGTACCAGGGCGGAACCTTGCGTTATATCCTGGAAAATATCCACATTGGAAGTGATCATAACCATATCGATGGAAGGTTCCCGGTACAATATGTTATCAGGCCTCAGAGAGATGAGTTTCATGATTTCAGGGGTTATGCCGGAAGGATAGCCGGTGGCGTATTCCGTGTAGGTGAAAAAGTGATAGTCTTGCCATCTGGTTTTTCGTCAACGATCAAATCCATCATCAGCCATACGAAAGAACTAAAAGAGGCCTTTCCTCCTATGTCGGTGACCATGACACTGGAAGATGATATCGACATCAGTCGTGGCGACATGATCGTGAAAGAGAACAATGGCCCGAGGGTTGGACAGGATATAGATGTTATGATGTGCTGGATGAGTGAGAAACCCATGATGCTGAATGGGAAGTATGCTATTAAGCATACGACCGCCGACGCACGATGCATGGTTACAGATGTGAAGTACAAGGTGGACGTAAATACCCTGGAAAAGGTTCTGGATGATGATAATGTTGGTCTGAATGAGATCGCTCGGATATCGCTCAGGACAACCAAACCTTTGTTCTTCGACTCTTATAGGCAAAACAGGAAGACGGGTGCGATCATCATGATTGATGAGGCTACCAATACAACCGTTGGAGCAGGTATGATCGTTTAAACCGAATCGTATGGAAAAACAATATTTCTCACATGAAAGCGCTATCGTCGACGAGGGTGCAGTCATTGGAAAAGGAAGCAAGATCTGGCACTTCTGCCATGTCATGGGAAAGAGTATTCTCGGAGAAGATTGCAACCTTGGACAAAATGTCTTTGTTGCCGATGATGTTGTGCTAGGGAATAATGTTAAGGTGCAGAATAACGTGTCTATTTATTCCGGTGTAGTTTGTGAGGACGATGTGTTTTTGGGTCCCTCAATGGTATTTACAAATATCACGAATCCCAGGAGTGCAGTTGTGAGGAAAGGGGAATATTCCCGGACCCTGGTAAAAAGAGGCGCTTCGATAGGAGCCAATGCTACCATAGTTTGTGGAAATGATATTGGCCGCTTTGCATTTATTGCTGCCGGCGCCGTGATCACGAAAGAGGTGCCTGATTATGCTCTGATGATTGGATGCCCCGCCACACAGGCAGGCTGGATGAGTGAATATGGGAACCGCCTGGTGTTCGATGGAGCGGGTAAAGCTGTTTGCGCCGAAAGTGGGGAAGAATACCAATTGCACGAAGATCAAATTACCAAACTCTAAATAAGCGATACTATGACCAGGGAAGATGGCATTCAAAATTTTGCATTGATTGGGGCAGCCGGCTATATCGCTCCGCGCCATATGCGTGCGATCAAAGATACCGGCCACAAATTAGTAGCAGCCCTGGATCGCTTCGACAGCGTGGGTATTATCGATAGCTTCTTTCCTGAAGCAGCTTTCTTTACAGAGACAGAGCGCTTCGACCGACACATGGATAAACTGCGACGCAAGGGGGACGAAAAGATTGAATATGTTTCCATCTGTTCGCCAAACTACCTGCATGATGCGCATATCCGCTTATCGCTCAGGAATGAGGCCAACGCTATCTGCGAGAAACCTATCGTGCTGAACCCATGGAATGTTGATGCTCTGTCGGAAATTGAAAAAGAATCCGGGAAACAGATCTATACCATACTGCAGCTGAGGCTGCATCCTTCTATTATAAAGCTGAAAGAGCTGGTGGAGAACGGGCCCAAAGACAAGGTATATGACCTTGACCTGACTTATATTACCAGTCGTGGCCGTTGGTACTTCATTTCCTGGAAGGGTGATGAACAACGCTCCGGCGGTGTAGCCACAAACATTGGTGTACACTTCTTCGATATGCTTACCTGGATATTTGGTGATGTCAAAAGAAATGATGTGCATGTATCCGTGGAAGATACAGCTGCGGGTTTTCTTGAACTGGAAAAGGCAAGGGTACGCTGGTATCTCAGCCTCAGGAAGGATACCATACCTCATGAAGCAAGAGACAGTGGCCAGGCCACTTTCCGCTCAATCACCATGGAAGGAGAGGAGATTGAGTTTAGTGGCGGCTTTACTGATCTTCATACAAAGAGCTATCAAGGCATACTGAATGGCGATGGTTTCGGGATACAGGAAGCCAGAAAAAGCATTGAGATCGTGCACGACATCAGGTCTGCGAAACCCCTTGGCCTAAAAGGGGATTATCACCCGATTCTCAAAAACCTGAATTTATAGCATCATACCCCCGGATATGCAAACCGATAAGACCATAAAAAAGTGGTATGCCATCTACACCAGATCAAGGGCAGAAAAAAAGATCCACGACATGCTTTTGAAAGCCGGGTTCGACGCCTATCTTCCACTTAGAAAGGTTCTCAAGCAGTGGAGCGACAGGAAAAAATGGGTGGAAGAACCACTCTTCAGGTCCTATATATTTGTCCGCATTAGCGAAGCAGAATACTATGATGTGCTGAACAGCCCGGGAGCCGTGCGCTTTATTACTTTCGAGGGCAAGGCAGTGGCCATACCTCCTCAACAGATCGAAGCTATTAAACAGTTCGTGGATACAGGCCAGATACTGCCGGATGTTGACCTTGAACTGGAACCCGGAGCCATGGTTGATATCATCGCCGGACCCATGAAGGGCATCCATGGTGAACTACTGGAGATCCTTGGCAAGAAAAAGGTAAAGATAGAGATCGATGGCCTGGGCCAGGCGGTATACCTGGAGCTTCCTGCCTCACACATTCGTGCTTAAGGGAATATTAAAGTTGGATTTTTTTAAGAAAGGCAGCGGGAATCTTCGCAAGCCGTCTTTTTTCATAATCAAAAGAGACCATCTTCGTGTGTCCGTGCACGACCACCACTTCTTCTCTCAGAACGGAATAGTGCATTACAAACGACAGCTCCCGGATCTCTTCAATATGGATGAAAACCTTCAGCTCATCACCCCGGAAAACTTCCTTTTTGAAATACACATGGGCATCACCCATGATCAGTCCCGGGCCCCCGATGTCACTTTCTGAAAAGCCTCTTTCCTCCAGGAAATGGATACGCGCATCATGGAAAAGCAACAATGCCTTATCGTTGCCCATATGCCCACCGTAATTAATATCTCCAACACGTACTTTATATGACCCGCAAAAACTCGAATTGTCTTTCATGCTATTAGCTTTCGGGCAAAGATAAAATTCCCGCCTCACAATCAAAAATTGCTTTCCCTGATACATCATTGATTTTTTATCTTTGTCGCTCATAAAGCATCATAAGAGAAAACTAAAAACTAAATATCATGAATGAATTTTTCGCAAAGGAGTTTTATTACAACAATGTTGGTGACTGGGCCATCTCCATGGCCATCATGGTTGGAACATTGGTTGCAGCCAAATTACTCTACTGGGTATTTGGAAGTGTTATTAAAAAACTAACATCTAAAACCAAGACCAAGCTTGACGATATTATGATCGATATGCTTGAAGAGCCTATCGTGCTGATCGCCACCATTATCGGGGTATGGTTTGCTGTTGGGCGACTGAGTTTTCCCGAAAGTATATTGAACTGGATCGATAAGGTATACTGGGTTATGATTGCCCTTACCATTACCTGGCTGCTGGCCAGATTGGTCGATGCCATTATCAAGGAATATATCGTACCCCTGACACAAAAAACCGAGGGTGACCTGGATGATCAGATCGTCCCCATCATTCGTAAGGCCATACGGGCCTCGATATGGATAATGGGTGTCATCATTGCCATGAATAATGCCGGATATAATGTCGGTGCACTACTGGCAGGATTAGGTATTGGAGGTATCGCCCTGGCCATGGCTGCCAAAGACACAGTTGCTAATATTTTCGGAGGCGTTACCATTTTTACCGACAAGCCTTTTACCATCAACGACAGGGTTAAGATCAACGGATTTGATGGTACCATTACTGAGATCGGGATTCGAAGTACCCGTCTGAAAACGCTGGAAAACAGGATCGTAACCATCCCTAACTCTAAGTTTACCGACGGCATGGTTGAGAATGTCACCTCTGAGCCAAGCCGCAAGGTTGTACTCAAGCTTGGCCTCATTTACGAGACCACTGCCGACAAGATCCAGAATGGGATGAAGGCTCTGCAAGCCATCGTGGATGAAAACGAAGATCTGGAAGAGAATACCGTCATCAGCTTTAATGAATTTGGTGATTTTTCCCTCGGCATTCTGTTTATCTACTACATCAAAAAGGGGTCAGATATCATGGGAGCCCAGACAGTTGTCAACCTGGAGGTTAAAAAGCGTTTTGAAGAGCTGGAAATTGAAATGGCTTTCCCAACGCAGACGGTTTATACTATTCCTGAGAAATAATAGCTTGAAACTCGAGACTTGAGACTCGCTATTTGATATTTGTTATTTTACCAGTCTGCTCAATCCTTTAAGCTTTTTGGCTTTCATTCTTAGGATTGTTCGGTACGAAATACCCGAGGGCAGGCAATTTTCTTTTTCGACTTTTACAGAACCCGGCTTAAGTACCGCCAGCAAGGATCCGTTTTGGGTTCCGATCACGCTACCCAGAAACATGCGTTCCTGATCCGACCACATATAGTGGATATAAGCCGTATTTTCCCCTTTGTTCTTTATGGCAGCGGTGATTTCATCTTGTGAAGCAATGCGGAAAGGGTGTTCGTAATACCTGGAAACAATTTTCTCATCAATACCTTCCGGGTCAAGGTCATCCGGGATCAATAGTGTAATATTTTGAAGCGAAACGCTGATCCCTTTTGGTATCTTCTGGGCATAAACGCCTTTTTTTGAATATCGCTTTTCCAGTGCCAGATTAACCTTATCGTCGATCTGCCCTATGGCAAAGATCAAGTCCTCGGTCGACAGACCGTGATCGGCAAAAGACAGTTTAAAAATGTATCGTCCTCTCAAGAGTTGTCCGCCATTATCTGTATCAGGAATAATGGGTGAGTTCCTGTCGACAAGATCAGGATCCAATCGTCTGCCATCCTCCGACAGGAATAACATAAACGTAAATGATCTCGACCAGAAAATATCATTTGAACTCTGCTGTCCCTCCTGTGATGGCTTTGCGGAAAACACCGCATATTCCGGGCTCTTAGATCCAATAATGGATGTCAATAGCCTCTTTTCCATGAAAATAACACTATCGTTCAGTGTCCAGTACCTGGGCATCACCTCCTTGATTTTTTCATTGAACCACATCACACGCAGGGAGTCACATTCATCCCTGGCATCTTCAAGGTCAAGCAAAGCAACGGCCAGGGGGCGATGGTATATTAGTTCCGCTTTTTTATAATCAGCACGCAGAAACTGAGCCTGGGACTGTACGGTGCTTATCAGAAGTATGAGAATAATCAGATATCTGGTCATGCGGGATTCTTATACAGCAAAGGTACTGATAAAAAAACAGGCCCCGTTAGAGGCCTGTACCGTGTAAAATGGAGTATATAGAGATTTCTTTCTTCCGCAATAGGCGGAAAAATAGAAAGGATGGGCTATAATTTGATTGGGTATGGAGTTCCATCGATGTACACTACTGCATCATCATCACAGACTCCCTGGCCATAATCGAGTACGATCAGTGGCAGGTCTGAGTGCTGCAGTTCAATAATTCCGGCTTCGATCCAATAGCAGTTCAGTGCTACCTGCAGGCCTTCAATAATAGTGGCTGATAGTGTAGAGCCATTTGATGCCACCACATTGTGTGAGCCGGTGAGCATATAAACATCATCCCACCAGAGGAAAGGTGTATTGTGTCCCTGGGCCCACTCACGCATGCGGTCACCAACCCAGGTGATCACACCGCCATCGGGCTTAACTACCTGGCCGTCGACATGTATGGTCCATGTTGGGTTGTTATTGGTATTCAGACCCTGGTTAGTAGCGATCTTGGTACCGGTAAGCAGGTGGTTATTTACATAATAATCTTCGAGGGAGGTAGTAATTACCGTACCAACAGCCCAGTAAGGTCCACTGTGCTCAACATGGATCTTACCTCTGCGCCATTTTCCGTCATTGCATTCACAGTTTACATCGCCAAAGTCAATGGTGATGGTGAAAGGGAAACTCAGTGTGTCGATGGTCACGGTCACACATGGTCCCATGAAGATGGTATCCAACACTATTCCTTTGTATGATTTTTCATTGTTACGCATAGCCTCATCAGTGATGTCGGTCAGCTCACTGAAAAGTTTATCGGCCAGTGCATCATCTTTGGTGGCATCTACTTCTGCTTCACGATTATCTGATTGGTTTGGATCGGTTTCTTCATCCTTTGTGCATCCGGTATAAAGAATGGCCATTCCAGCCAATAAAAGCATTCCTAAAACTATTTTCCGTGTTTTCATAAGGGTTTGTTTTTAGTTAGTGGGTTGTATATTGGGGTTTTGGTTTAATACAAGGGTAAAAATATGGTTCCCGAATGTCCCTGCTGTTGCCAGTCGAGGCGGTAGCGTGTAGGGCATTCTGAACCAGATATGGGTTCATTATTGCTGTTGTATCCGAAGGTAGCGGTAGCCTTGAGATGGTCTGCAGGGATCAAATAGATTTGTTCCCCGGAATATGGCAGCCATTGGCATGATTCTTTGAATACCACCGATTCTCCGATCTGCGTAAAAAACATCTTTCCGTCCCTGTCTGTGCCCCAGGAGAGGAGGTTGCTATGACCCGGAGTAACTCCAAATCCGTTTACTGCCAGCATCAGGTTGCCAGGGGTTCCGCTGTACACCAGCATCTTGGCCAGGTGCCAGCCCCTGGGTGGTTTTCCGTTGAAAGAAATACTCACATGGGCGCTGTTTCTGTGGATCACAGTGTTCAGGCCGTTGCCAAGCAAGGCAGGAATACCTCCGCTCACATTTTCAATCTCCGACATACCATTGATTACCATCTTATTGTTGGTAAATACATTGGTTACCTCATAGTTGATAAAATGAATGTGAAGAAAAGCACCCGGGAATAACCAGTGGGTGTTTTGTTTGATCTTGATGTGCATCCTTCCCTTACGATATTTGGTTTGGGCACAGTTTAGACCATCATATGTAAGAAAGTGAATGATGGTATCATTCATGATAATGGTGGAGTCTAATGTTGCCCCACAGGGGATGCCCATCTTCAGCTTCCCTTCGGAGATAATCTGACCGGCATCGATAATGGCCTCATCCACATTATCCTCAACAGAATTGTCATCTTGCGATAGCTGTTGAACAGGGGATGAGTCAGGCTGAATTTCCTCCGGTTTATCCTTTTTGCATGCTGTCACTAAAGCAGCGGCAAGAAGGAAGAAGGTGAGCAGCCTGATGATTTTTCGCGGATTCATAACGACTTGTTTTAAATAGTACACTAACTTTTCCATTTACCCTTATTTAAAGTTTGTATTTTTTTCTGCAGTTACGATCAGAGACAATGAATTCACGGCACAGACGCCAAAAAATCCAAGAGCCCCATCACTTAAATTTGTGCTTACATTGGCAGGATCAGATGGGAAAACGCCCCCTTGCCAGCTGGTCTCAAGCAGCAATGAGCGAACGAAGGCAGCATGTTCCGGTGTTAATGAATACCTCCGCTGATCGATCTTACTCCCTGCCGGGAAAGATATTTGTTCCAGGGCCGGTGCAAAAACCTGGCTGACATCAAGGGTCGGGAGGGTATAAAAAAGCATCTTCTTCATGCAATCATCCAGATTTTCATTTTCATATCCCGGCACCGACGACCAATCGACCAGTATCTCCCACATGGCAGGGTCCTCTGTTTCAAAAGAGCTTGCAACATAATCGATGCTGTAAAGCTCATCATCATCATTTTTTTTGTAGCTCAATTCCGGGAAAGCCTTACCGGTTACCATATAGGCCTGGGCACTGAAGATCTTTTCCTGGTAGAAGATGAGCAAGGAATAATTCTTATCCAGCTGTGCAGCTACAATACTATCGGTGATATACCTGCCTGCTTCTTCCGCATCCTCATACAGTTGATAAGTAGCAACCTCATTGCTGATAATCACAACAGCCCCACTGATGGGGATGGTGGCGTCATTAAGCCCTGCCTTATTATTATGTATAAATATATATTGTGTTTTTGCTTCGCTGGTGATGATTCCATCCACCACGATGTAGTTGTTCCCATTTTCAGGTACACTCCAATCAGCCTCTTTCACGCATGCCGAAAGAATCAGTAATAGGGCGATATGTATCCAAACCCTTCTCATTAGAACTTGAATTGATAGTTAATAGATGGTATGATCTCCGAGACCGACAGTGCTGTTGGAACCAGTTCCTGGGTCTGAGAGTGATCGGCGGGAACAACATAATCGCCATCAGCCTGCTCTATCCTGTTAAAGCTCATGAAATATGGATTCGTTCGTCCATAGGCATTATACAGATTCAGGATCAAGTTGTGTTTATAACGCGCTAATTCATTTTTATTCAGCCTGAAATTTGCCGACAAGTCTAATCGATGATAGCTGGGCAGTCGGTCGTTGTTCTTTTCCCCATACACGGGAACCGTATATCCGTTGTATTCATAGAAGCTCACCGGTGTCGAGATGGCTGCACCGCTAAGTAATATCCAGTTGGCTGAGAATGTCCAGCGTTTCCTGGTGTCGTAAGAAACAAATACGGTTACATTGTGAGGCCTGTCTTGAAAAGCTCTGTATGATTCCCCGAAATTCACGCCCGGTGTTGTGACATAAATCCTTGAATAGGTATAACCAAGCCATCCGGTAAATTTCCCAAAGGGTTTTCTCAGCATGAACTCCAGGCCGTAGGAATATGCTTTTCCGGGGCGGATCTCTCCTTCGATCAAAGGGTTATACAGCATATTGGCATGAGGTGCATAGTCAATATAGTTCTGATAATTTTTATAATAAGTTTCTGCCGAGAATTTGATCCTATCATTAAAGAAACCGGTGAAATAACCGAGGGAATACTGGTCGGCTTTCCTGGGCTTGATATTGGGTCCTGCAGGAACCCACACAGCCAGTGAAGTAAATGGGCTGATACTGTTGTTCAGCTCATTCAAAAACTGGGTTGTCCTGCTGTACCCTGCCTTGATGGAAGATCCCGGAGAGATCAGATAGGTAATATTTATTCGTGGCTCCAGGCTGGCAAATGAGGAATACACCGCATTATTTTCCACATCGAAGGTGTCGATCACGTTGTAGTTGCCATCGAAATAGTACACAGTTGTTGGGCCCAGATCCTGCCATATGGGTAAGCGCAGACCATATCGCAGGGTCACTTTTTTGCCGATATTCTGCTGATTCCCGGCATAGAAAGTGTATTCAACACAATTATAATTGGGTACTTCCTTCGCACCTTCCTCATCATCCAGGTTTACATTTCCTGCATCCAGGGCATGGGTGTTGATACTCATGCCGGCTGTAAAGGTATTGTTGGGGTTCAGGAACCAGGTAAAATCTGTTTTCAGGCTGATATTGGAGATGGAGGAATTCCAGTATTCTTTTTTGTTTTCCGACAGGTATAGTAAATATTGATACCGCGTCACATAAAAAGTTGTATTTGAGAATAACTTTTTGTTAAATACATGGTTCCAGCGTAGGGTCCCCAATACATTGTTCCAGCTGATACCATAGGTTGTGATGGCAGAATAGGTTTTCCTTTCGAGTTGGTCATTTCCAATATAGAAGGTACCGAACAATCTGTTTCTGTCATTGAGTTTAAAATTCAGCTTTGCATTCAGGTCGAAGAAGCCCACCTTGACATTCTGGTTCTTGTAGTAAAGATTGGAAAGCCATTGCAGGGTTGAATACCTTCCGCCGAGGTAAAAAGAACTTTTGTCCTTTACCAGCGGCCCTTCTATGTATAGGGTGGAGGTATATGGCCCGAGATTACCCCCAAAGCCAAATCTTTTCTTATTTCCGTCTTTGGTTTTGATGTCGACAACAGAAGAGAGGCGATTGCCATATTTTACGGGGAAGTCGCCTTTGAACACCTCCATATCACTGATGGCGTCGGGAGAGATCACTGAAAGGAAGCCAAAAAGGTGGGAAGCATTATACAGGGGCACCTCATCTACCAGGATCAGATTCTGGTCACTGCTGCCGCCACGTACAAAGAATAATGAAGATCCATCCCCGAATGATTCAATACCGGGAATCACCTGCAGCGATTTAATGATATCCTTGTCGCCGGTGATCCCGGGCAGCTTAGAAAGGGTTTTACTGCTGAAGCGGAACTCGCTGATCTGATCATTCAGATAAAAGGGGTTTTCTGTCCGACCGACAATCTCAACTTCCTTCATGGTCAGCAGCGTTTCTTTCATCTCCTGGTGTATCTTCATATCCTTGTTGAGAAGGATACTCATCTCCACAGGCTGGTAACCGATAAATGAAAATACGATCTGGTGGGCGCCCCCCGGAAGTGTCAGGGAATAGAAACCATAGGCGTTGGTGGTGGTTCCGGTATAACTTTCTTTGTCATAAACGTGGGCTCCGATAAGCACTTCTCCCGATGCTTTTTCCTTAAGATATCCGGAGATGGTATAGTGTTGCCCGCTATAAGGATCGGCTTCACCTCCCTCCGGATCGCTTTCACCGGAAGACCGGAGCACGATATGGTTTTCTACAATATCATATTTGATCCCATTCTTTCTAAATACTTTTTTCAGAATATACTTAATGGATTTGTCTTCGGCATTGATACTAAATGAAAGATCGGAAGGGAAAGATTGCGGACTGTAGGAGAAATTTACATCACCCTTTTCCTCTATTTCACCAATCAGCTGCTCCAGGGGCATGTGCTCGGCCAGGATGGTGATCTTTCGTGAAAGATCCTGGGAATAGATAAACGTTGACGCAAGGAGTAGCGCAAGAAAGAATACGATACTTTTCAAATATGTATGACCCGCTATAGACAAAATGGCGTTTATTGACATCCCTTACCCGAAAGTTCTATCGCATTGCCGTTTGGCCGGGCTGTTATGTCGATGGTCGATTGCAGTACAAGCAGCACAGCTTCAAGCGATTGGCCTTCAAAGGTAGCTGTTATACGGCAATTGCTTATTTCCGGGTTCAATACGACAAAATCTTTTTGGTATACCTTCTTTAGTACGTCAATAATCTCATATATGGGGGTATTGTTGAAACGGATTTTTCGGGTTTTCCAGGCCAGGAGATTTGGGTCCTTGTTTTCCTGTTTCACGATCTCCCCGTGTTTTTTGAGGATCACCGCTTTATCACCGGGCTCCAGCATCATTTGTTTGTCATGGAAACTAAGCTGGACGCTGCCCGATATCAACACCACCTCCATGGTGTTTTTTTGTGCATTTGTATTCACATAAAAGGATGTGCCCAGTACCCTGATCTGCATATCTTCTGCGCTTATCACAAAGACTTTTTCCTTGTTGTGTGCCACATCGAAATAGGCTTCACCCATAAGGGAGACCTTCCTTTCTTTTCCCTTAAAACTTGATGGATAATGCAGGCTGGACCCTGTATTCAGTGCCACCTGCGTCCCGTCTGAAAGGGTCGTTTCCACCATTTGCAATTCTGCGTACAGCATATCTTTTCCGGGAGGGATGAAGAACCAGTAATATACCATGGAGGGTATAATGAGCAAGAGAAAAACGGCTGCAATACGGAGGAAACTTCTCCGGGTCTGTAGCTGTATTTTTCTGGCGGAAGGGCTTTCTTCTATCCCGATACGTGAACTCAATGAATCCCACTCACTGTCAAGGTCGGTAGTATTTTCAACCAGAAGCGCCTCCTGCAAGGCCCAGCTTTTCCGCATCTCGCTGAAAAGAGCAAGGTTTCCGTCATCAGCCCCAAGCCATGTATTGAGCTCGGATACTTCGGCCGCCGAAGATTCCCCGCTGAGGTACCTGCTGATCAGTGTTTCGTAATATGTGGAATTTTTATTCATTGCTGCTATCTAATATACACACAAGGGACGCCTTACCCTTATTAAGTTTTAAATATTTCTATGATTAATATAAATAAGCTTATAAACTCAGCCAACTTTACGCGCATAATTCTTAATGCCTTCGACATCTGTGCCTCCACCGTTTTGACAGAGATATTAAGCTCATCAGCGACCTCCTGGTATTTTTTATGCTCAAGCCTGTTTAAGAGAAAAATCTCCCTGCATTTTTCAGGTAGTTCACGCGTTGCTTTTTCTATGCTTGCTTTCAATTCATCAACAACAAGCTGGTCCTGTACTACATAATCATGATTTCCCCCCAGTTCCTCAAAATCCAGTATGCTACGATCGAATTTCTTGTGGTCGCGGAGGTAATTCAGGCAACGGTTTCTTACCGTGGTTCCCAGGTAGGATTCGGGAGATCTGTTTAATTCGATACTATCACGCTTCTCCCAGAAATTTACAAATGCATCCTGAACGATCTCACGTGCAATATCATGATCCTTAACATACTCCAGGGCAAAGTATGTCAGCCCCTTGAAGTGCTTCCTGAACAAGGCCTCAAAACCCTGCCTGTCAAGTCCCTTTTTGCTATTATGTTGATCTGTTTCCAGCACTAGATAATTTTTCCTTTGCCAAGATAAAGGAAAATAACGTTCTAAAAGTGTAAATGCGTATTGAACTTGCTTAAGAATCTGGTAAACAGTGTCCGGGTTCCAGGGGTATACAGATGCGAAAAACTGTTCCCACACCCTGTGAGGAATCTATTTTGAACAGTCCGTCGAGGAACTTAACCCGTGACTGTATGCTTTGCAATCCCATGGTTTTTTTGTTGATCATTTCTTCAACATCGAAACCTTTTCCGTTGTCTGCATAGCTGATGTTCAGCTCTTCAGCATCAACAATGATTGTAAGGTCTATGTTGTTAGCCTCTGCATATTTTAAGGTGTTGTTCGCCATTTCCTGCACCATGCGGTAGATCATGATCTCTTTGTTTTCTTCTATTCTTTCGCGAGAACCAACAATATCGATAATGGCTTCCAGTCCCTCTATTTCATCAAGGTTCTCGAAGAGATCTTCCAGGGCTTCAAACAGGCCCAATTTGGTTAGCAGGCCGGGCATGAGGTTGTGTGATATTTTGCGAACATCTTTGCTGGCCTGTTCAAGGAATTTAGAGGCCTTTTTGATCAGGACCTCATTTTCCGGGCTCTTGTCACGGATCTCAGTAAACTGCATTTTAGTGGCAGAAAGCAACACACCAAGGTTATCGTGCAACTCAAGTGCCACACGCTTACGCTCCTTTTCTTCACCTTCAACCAGGAAACGAGCAGCCATATGCTTCTTTTCTTCCTCTAGTTGCCTGATCTTCTGCCTGCTAATTATCCTGTTCTTCCTGCCCTTATATATAAAGAAAAAGACAAGAAGGATGGCCATCAGTACAACTATGGAAGCAACAAATAGCAATACGTTCCGTTGCCTGAGCTTTTCCAGATTCTCATTTTCGAGGCTCAGGATATGTAGCTGGTCTTTCTCTTTTTCATATTTCAGCAGCAGCTCATTAATAAGCACTGTCTTTTCCAGGGTGTAAATGCTATCTGAGATCTGCTGGTACTCAATATAGGCATTCAGGGCTTCCTTATGCTTGCCAAGATCCGAATACAGGAGGTACATATCTCCGTAAATCCCTTTCAGGTTCCGAAGGTCCATATTTTCTTCCGCCAAAATGATGGCAGAATCATAATACGCAAAAGCCTTTGTTGTCATTTGCTTTTGGGCATATATCCACCCCATATTTATCCAGATAGCAATCATCCCTTCCGCATAGTCTTGTGTGCGATAATAGCCTAATGCTTCTTTCAGTAGTGGAAGGGCCTCATCATACCTTCCAAGGTTTTTATAAAGCTGGGCCCGGTTTACATAGACTTCATTCAGGCTGTTCATATTCCCCGCCGCAATAGAGGCTGATTCAGCCAGTTCATAATATCCCAGGGCTTCATCATTTTTATCCAGCATGAATGAAACTACACCAAGCCTTGAATAAACCATGGGAAGGTCGTTAATGTCATTGTTTCTCAGGCCATGTTCGAGGCTTAGCAGTAAGTATTTTTCTGCATTATTATAATTCTCTAGATTGCTGTAAACCATACCAAGGTTGCCGATAATGCGGCCCAGGGGGGCTGTTCGGCCAATTTGCTCACACAGGTATATGGATTTGTGATAATAATATGCCGATGAATCATAAATGGCAACATCCTTATAGAAATTCCCGATGCCATTATAAACAGATATCAGGGCCGAGGTATCCTTTCTTTGTCTGAATATGCGGAGTGCTTTGTGGTAATACTCCAACTCCATTTGATTGCTAGCCGATTCGTTGAGGAGGCCGGCCATCTTAAAATATGCTTTGGCCATGCGCAGGCTGTCACCAATTGAATCAGCAATATTCAGACAAGCTTGATTATACTGTAGCGCCATTTTGTTTTCCCCCATATAGTCGAGGGTCTGGCATTTTCTATAAAGGGCGTCACATTGGCCTTCAGCGTATCCAATCCTTTTGGAAATGTCATAGGCACGATCGCAAAATAAGAGGGAAGAGTCTTTGTTTATATGTCTGTATTGACGGGCGAGATCTATATAGCAATCAACTATTTCTTTTGAGTCTTCATCTTCTGAAATGCATGCAAATAAATCAGAAATATCGACAGGAAGTACAATAGCATTCACATGCAGTGTAGAAAGCAACATGAAGGCAAGTATGAATATCCTGATTGATTGAAGCATAAATTAATTAATTAATCTATTTCAACATTTGATCCGGCGTTTACCTGACCTGTTTTTTCCTTTTTTACGTCACCATCTTTGTACACAACGGTTTTTACATTATACACTTTGCTTCCAACAGCATCCCTTACGCCCTGTTCGTCCAGCTCCTGGCCTGTATTGATAATTTCAACAGGTATGGTTAATGATTCGGTTTTGGTAGTTTCCGATATTGGTCCACTCACTCTCAGGCGAATCTCGATATCTTTTCCAACGGCTCCTTTATCGGTAACAATAATGTCGCTGGCGGATGGTGCCGGGATGTTTTCGGTGGAATAAATTTTTACCTGTACCGAAGATTTGGCGTAAATCTTTTCGTTTGAGGATAAAAAGAGGAGGCTCAGATTTTGACTTAGGTTATACATATTGGCTTGAATTTGGATTAAATGATTAATAAACTAAAATAACAATCTAATATATTACAATTTGACCGTTTTCAAAATCATTATCTTGTTTATGTATGCCATTATATCAATTCAATATCAGAATTCTCGGATGCATTTACTTTCAATCCCTTTACCCAGGGGGGAAGGTCTTTTACCTTGAAAACGATATTTACTTCCATTTCAATATCAGAAATACCTTCCTCTGCGGGAAGCAGTAAAAACTCCAGTTCGAGTATTCCATCCTCAGGTGGCTTGTCGTACTGTTTAGGGCTTAGCACCGGCCTGTACAGCTTGGTGAGTTCCACAATTCCACTTGCGCTAATGGAAACCAGGCCGGGCTCATTCTCCGGTCTTAGTACCTGTAAGTTTTTAACATACTTGAGGTTACCATTCATAGATTACAAAAATACAGGCAGATGGGCGGAAAACAGTAGCAGAAAACCACTATAATTTTTTCTGGTTCTTTTCTACTATGATTTATCAAACAGTCGGGGGTACTTTTGTTTAACAGCATCAAAACAGGCCCATGAACCGAACAACAAAAACCCTGATCGCGACCTTTACTATATTTTTGATTGTTAGCCTTGCTGGCGAACGTGAGACTCGGATGAATACGGTTATAGACCAGTTGTCAGCCCAGTACAGGGCTTCATCTGATGATGCGGGAAGCTATCAACCACAGAAGATAGCTTCGCGCAAAAAAACTGCTACTAAATTCTAGTGCAGTTTTCACCTTTAATTGTGCTTTGTAATTGACAAAGTAGACTTTTACGGGGCGCCCATTCGGGCGCCCCGGTTTATTCTATAAAGTCGTTTTCAACAGCCCACTTTACCAGGCCGGCAGTCTTTTTAACACCAGCCTTGTGCATGAGATTGGCTCGGTGACTTTCAACCGTATGGAAGCTGATGAAAAGCTTTTCGGAGATCTCCTGACTGGTAAGGCCTTTGCATATCAACGACAGGACCTCCCGCTCCCTGGCCGTAAGCCGTGGAAACAAATAGGAAATATTTTCATCCTTCAGCTCCTGTTCTATCAGGCGGATAGAAAGGCCCTCGCTATAAAATTTTTCTCCCCCCATAACGGTACGGATGGCCTTTTCTATCTGGTCTTTCCCGGCATCTTTCAGCACATATCCCATGGCCCCGTTTTTCAGCATACGCTTGATAAAACGCTTTTCATCATATTGTGAAAGAGCGATGACCTTGCAGTCAGGGTACTTTTTTGATACCTGCCGTGTGCAATCCAGCCCATCAAGTTTGGGCATATTAATATCCATAAGGATGATATCGGGACGAAGGCCGGCATCAAGCTGCTCCATAACCTGATATCCATTCATGGCTTCCCCAATAAATTCAAAGTCCTCTATGTTCCCAAGCGTGGACTTGACCCCGTCAATGATCAATTGATGATCATCGGCTATCATGAGAGTGATCATTTTCAATTTCCCGCTAATTTGTGACAAGTTAAGGAAATTTATTGCACCCATTTCAATGCCTGATGCCGAATATCCTTAATTTAGCCATGATAATGAAATTGTTCCGGGAAAATAGAGCATTACTTATTGTAGTTGTATTTTTTGCAGCGGTTTACGCGCTCATATCTGTCGTCAATCACTATTATTTCCGCACCTACGCGCTCGATCTGGGTGCTTATACCAATGCCATCTGGGACTATGCGCATTTTCAGTGGAACGACAGCATGGCATTTAAGGCAGCAGCAGAAAACCTCCTTGCCGATCATTTTGATCTATATCTGCTGACCTTTTCTCCATTTTCATGGATATTTGGAACGTATACTCTCTTGATCCTTCAGATTTGTTTCGTCCTTTTTGGAGGAATCGGCGTGTACAGATACTTTCAATTGTCAGATAAAACCAGCAGCTATGCCTTGTACGCAAGCATTTATTATTACCTGTTTTTTGGTTTGATCTCTGCCCTCTCTTTCGATTACCACAGCAATACAGTTGCCGCTACACTTGTGCCCTGGCTCTTTTACTTTGTTAAACGAGAAAAAGTAATTGCAAGCAGTCTGATGTTACTCGCATTGCTTGTTGCAAAGGAAAACATATCATTATGGGTCTCTTTTATTTGCCTGGGCCTGATGATAGAGATGTGGCGCAGACCATTCTGGCGCTACTATATGGCATCTGCCTCAGTATTCAGCATACTATACTTTATGCTGATCACAAGCTGGGTCATGCCCGCACTGGCCAACCAGCATGCTTATCCGCATTTTCATTATTCCATACTGGGAAGTAAGCCTGCTGAAGCGATCATGTATATGCTGGCACATCCGTTGGATAGTATTCAGGCATTTTTTATCAATCATACAGGGAATCCTGATGGTAATTATGTGAAACTTGAGTTCCTGATACTCCTGATAGTATCAGGGGCCTATATTTTATTCAGGAAACCGGCTTATATCATCATGCTGATCCCGCTGTTCTTTCAGAAATTCTATCACGACAATATAGGCATGTGGGGCATTTCCTCACACTATAGCGTAGAGTTTGCACCCATATTGGCAATTGGGATATTTTCATCTATCGCTTCTTTCCGCCGATCCGCCCTGAGAAAAATTTTGATCATACTTTCTCTTGGAGGATGCCTCCTGGCTACTTTAAGGATCATGGACAGAACCGTTATGCATACCGACAAATCAAGGATCCGGATCTACCAGGCGTCACATTACAAGAAGGATTATGATGTTAGAAAGGCACACCAGGCATTGAAAATGATCCCCGATGATGCCGTTGTTTGCGCCCAGTCTCCCTTTCTTCCACACCTGTCCTTAAGGGACCATATTTACCAGTTTCCAATGGTAAAAGATGCGGAATACATAGTTATTTCTTCAAAAGAAAATCCATACCCCCTAACGCAAGAGGCATTTGATCTGACCATCGATGAGATCATGACATCCGGACAATGGGAACAACTTTATGGTGATGACGGCCTTTATATTCTGAAGCGAAGCCCTATCTTCTCTATTCCTCATCCATCGCCTTGAGCACTGCCCCGAATTTCTCATTCGGCACAGGTAGTGAGAGTACATAATGCATGATCTTCAAGCCATCTTTACTATTGACCAGCACCCCGGAACCACGCAACTCTCCACCGGAAAATGATAATAGCTCATCGAACCATATGTATTTCGATTTCTTCCCAAAATAGATGTTGCGGTCTGTTGCCTTAAAGCCCCAGGCCTTGCCATCACCTGTAAACTGGGGCTCTGCCCAATCGTAGAATTCCTGTTTCGTCCAGATCTCCGTAGCATCTGTCCCGATAAATATCCCCTCCTCACCAATTTTCCCGAAATAGGCTTCCCTGTCAACATTCGCAGCATCCTGGTGCCATTGATCGATAAATTCATTGATCTCAGACGCTGCTTGACCCTGTGCCAGGAGGGAGATTGAGCCGAACATCAGCAAGCAAAAAAGTACTTTTTTCATAAAAGATGGATTTCCTGCCAAGGTAGCAAATAATGTACATTTTTGAACAGATGCTGTTCGTATAAGCACAAAACGGCGCTGAAATATTTTAGCGGAATGAATCTATTGTATTATAAATCAGCTCATTAAAAAGCATGGCATGAATTTGGATCAAATACGTAAGTACTTACATAACTAATATGAATTTTATTGAAGAACTTGGTGTGCTGGCCATTGGCTCCCGGATCAAGAACCTGAGTGAGCTGATGATGCGGGATGTATCGAAGATCTACCGTGAATACAATGTAGATTTTGAACCCCGTTGGTTTACTTTCTTCCAGCTTATCCTCTCCCGCAAGGAAGTTTCAGTAACTGAAATTGCTACTGAATTAAACCAGACCCATCCGGCAGTGGTGCAGGTCATCAATGTGCTGGAGAAGAAAAAACTGATCGTTAGCGGAAAAGATAAGGCTGATCAGCGTAAACGACTTATCAGACTCAGCAAGAAAGGAAAAAAACTCGCTGAGGACCTGCAACCGCTCTGGGAAGTGGTTCGGAAAGTATCAGAAGAGATACTGAATGAAAGCGATCCGGGCTTCCTCGACCGCATATCCGAATTGGAGAAGGCCCTGAGAAAGAAAAGCACCTATGAAAGGGTCAACGAAGGGCTCGAAGAGGCCTTCCTGAAGGAG